>CAZXGV010000106.1:0-4354 GCA_964640575.1 uncultured Dysgonomonadaceae bacterium | reverse complement strand
AAGGCTAAAGAAGAGGAGAAGGCTGAAAAAGCTAAAGAAGCTAAAGCTGAAAAGGTAGAAGAAGCCAAGAAAGCTAAAGAAAAAGAGGAACCTGCATTAGCCGACAAAACAGTTGAACCCGAAAAGGATACAACCGAAGCTAAAGAAGTAAAGTCTGAAGCTAAAGAAGAGAAAGCTGATAGTCCTAAAGAAGACAAGGTTGAAGCTAAAGAGAAAAAAGCTGCAAGCCCCAAAAAAGAGGAACCTAAAGAGACAAAAGCTGAGAAAGTAGAAAAAGCTGAGAAAACTAGCGAAAAGGAGGAGCCTGTATTAGCAGACAAAACCGCTGAATCAAAAAAGGATACCACTAAAGCTAAAGAAGACAAGGCTGAAGCTAAAGAGAAAAAAGCCGATAGTCCTAAAAAAGAAAAAGCTGAAAAGGTGGAAGCTAAAGAGGACGAAGTCAAAGAGGTAGCAGAAGAAGAATTGAAAACTGACAGTTCTGAAGAAGCTAAAAAAGACTCTGATAAAGACGACAAAGAGAAAACAGAAGAATAAAAGAAACTGTTTTTTCATCAAAATAATAAAAAGCTACTCATCCATTGAGTGGCTTTTTTTATTCTCCTACCTACAAGTATTTATATAATTGATTGTGCCGATTATTAGAAAGAAAAATTACCTTTGTGTAGTTAGATAAAAGAACATGAACAATCCAACCAAACCATACAACGATTTCACATCATATCTTGCAAAACGTTTCTCGTTTAAAGTGCAGAAAATTTCTCTAAACGTTGGTTTTACTTGCCCCAATCGTGATGGCACTAAGGGCAGAGGTGGATGCACTTATTGCAACAATAAAAGTTTTAGCCCTGAATACAGTGCGCGCATAAAAACGGTTTCGCAACAGCTACAAGAAGGTATCGATTTCTTCTCTCGCAAATACACAGAAATGAAATACCTTGCCTATTTCCAATCTTACACGAATACTTATGAGAGTGTAGATAAACTCATCAATTTATACGAGGAAGCACTACTCTACCCCAATGTGGTTGGATTAGTCATAAGCACGCGCCCAGACTGTATGCCAAATGAGTTGCTTAAGTACCTTCAAGAAATCAGTATTAAACATTTTGTTTTGGTTGAATATGGAGTGGAATCAACATTGAATAGAACATTAGAACGCGTAAATAGACAACATACTTTTGAAGAATCAAAAGAGACCATAATAAGAACTGCTGAACATGGCATTCCAGTGGGCGCTCATATGATACTCGGTCTACCTGGTGAATCGTATGATGAAACAATTGGACATGCTACAACCTTATCGTCACTGCCTCTTACAACTATCAAGATTCACCAACTACAAATCATAAAAGGAACAGCAATGGCAAAAGAATACAAATTACTGCCAGAGTCCTTCCACATATATGAATTGGATGAGTACATTAATCTTTGTGTTGATTTTTCAGAACGACTTAACCCATCTTTTTATATTGACAGATTTGCATCACAATCCCCAAAAAACATGCTGATAGCCCCTGACTGGGGAGTAAAAAACCATGAAATAACACAAAAGATAATCAAGCGTTTTGAAGAGAGAGATAGTTTTCAAGGGAGATTATACCAATAAGAGCAAATAAGAACTACTCCTTCCACTAAAAACGTTAGAATAAACTCAAAATCTCAGCCATTTTAAATGATATATTTTGTTTGTATGGATTTTTTTCATAGCTTTGCATCCGATTTCAAACAAATAACCATTCGGGGTGTAGCACAGTCCGGTTAGTGTGCCTGCTTTGGGAGCAGGAGGTCCCAGGTTCGAATCCTGGTACCCCGACTTACAAGAACATCAACTTTTCAGTTGATGTTTTTTTGTGCCCAATAAATTTTCCTCCTCACTTCTCTTATTAAACAAATGTTACTTCCCTAAAACTGATTTATTTGTATCTTTGTATCTTTAACAACAAGTTTATTCAAAATATTATGTACAGAACTAATACTTGCGGCGAACTAAATCTAACCAATGTAGATGAAAGAATTGTGCTATCGGGATGGGTACACAAGATTAGGAAAATGGGTGGAATGACTTTTATAGATTTAAGAGACAGATATGGCATAACTCAACTCTCTTTTGATCAAGAAGTTAATCAGGAATTATACCAACAAGCTAACAAACTTGGCAGAGAGTGGGTTATTACTGTTGAAGGTTTCGTAAAGGAACGTTCAAGTAAAAACAAAAATATTGCTACAGGAGACATAGAAATAATTGCTAGCAAGTTGACTGTACTAAACGAATCGAAAACTCCACCCTTCACCATAGAGACTGATACAGATGGGGGTGACGATCTTCGCATGAAGTATCGCTACCTCGATTTACGCCGTAGTGTTGTACGCAAAAACTTAGAGCTGCGTCACAAAATGACCATTGAGACACGGAAATATTTAGACAAACTGGATTTTCTTGAAGTTGAAACTCCCATGCTGATTGGCTCAACTCCTGAAGGAGCTCGCGATTTTGTTGTTCCCTCGCGCATGAATCAAGGAGAATTCTACGCATTGCCTCAGTCACCCCAATTATTTAAACAACTGCTGATGGTGTCGGGCTTTGACAGATATTTCCAAATTGTGAAATGCTTTAGAGACGAAGACTTGAGAGCAGACCGTCAACCTGAATTTACACAAATAGACTGCGAAATGTCGTTTGTTGATCAAGAAGAGGTGTTAAACACATTTGAGGGACTTGCAAAACACCTATTCAAATCGTTGAAAGGAATTGAAGTTCCCGATTTTCCTCGCATTAGCTATGCCGACGCAATGAAGTATTATGGGTCGGACAAGCCAGACATGCGTTTCGACATGAAGCTAGTTGAGATAAAAGACCTCACTGAAGGTCGAGACTTCGTTGTGTTCGACTCTGCTCCTTATGTTGGCGCAATACGTGTGGAAGGCTGTGCGGTATATACAAGAAGACAATTAGACGAATTGACCAAGTTTGTGAAACGTCCACAAGTTGGTGCAAAAGGGTTGATATACCTCCGCTACAACGAAGATGGTACGCTTAAATCGTCAGTTGATAAATTCTACTCAGAAAAGGACTTGCAACTATGGGCCGAAAGATGTGATGCCAAACCAGGCGACTTAATACTAGTGATGGCAGGCGAAACTGACAAAACACGTAAACAATTGTCGGATCTTCGCTTAGAGATGGCATCTCAATTAAACTTAAAAGATAAAAATGACTTTAAATGCTTGTGGGTTGTAGACTTCCCACTGTTGGAGAAGGATGAGGAACTTAATAGATATTTTGCAATGCACCATCCATTTACTTCGCCCAAACCTGAGGATATACATTTATTAGACACTAACCCAGAAGCTGTTCGAGCTAACGCTTATGACATGGTTATTAATGGTGTAGAAGTTGGAGGTGGCTCTATCCGTATTCACGACAGCAAGCTTCAAAACAAAGTGTTGTCAGTGTTAGGATTTACACAAGAACGCGCACAAGAGCAGTTTGGCTTCCTGATGGATGCATTCACATTTGGTGCACCTCCTCATGGTGGTGTAGCATTTGGATTGGACAGACTTGTATCGCTCTTCGCAGGATTAGATAGTATACGCGATTGTATTGCATTCCCCAAAAACACTTCAGGACACGACGTGATGATTGATGCCCCATCTACAATTGATAAAGAACAATTGGATGAATTGGGATTGACGTTGGTAAAATTAAAAGAATAATGTAACCAGAAAGTATAAGTAAAAAAGCTGGAACAAGAATGACTCTTGTTTCAGTTTTTTTTGCGAGTTACAATTGATAGATAATTAAGGAGCCGGTTCAAGAATTACAATCGATTTAAACGGAGTAACAGCAAATTATGTGTTTAACCCAACTTGAGCACCTCCCAGAAATCGTAAAAATTAGCGAGTTTTGGACTTTTTCAAAAGCTATACAACTGAATATCTACACTTAATTTTTCAGACCTTCCCAGTGTTACACAGGAACCATTTTATTGATAAAATCCTCCTTTGTGTCTTTGCTGTTTAATGAACGTCCAAAAGAAGTCAACAACAATATAGGACAGAAAAGAAAAAACCTTTTTAATAAAAAGATGCATCCTTCTTAAAAACAAGTTGGGACAAATTCAAAAGAGGTGTAAATCTTTTGAAAACATTTCCGACGTGTAGGATTTGACGATCAAAGGATGAAAATCGTTTTCGCGACGTAAAAAAAGTGCAAGAAAGAGAAAAAGGAGTTTTTTGCCCCCAAAAAGAGAAAAAAGAAGGGGAAAAAGAGGAAGCAATGTCCTCGAATTGGAAAAACAAGAGAATATTGAAGAGCGAGCGGACAAAAATCATGATTTTAACACAAAAACGT
>CAZXGV010000105.1:0-7314 GCA_964640575.1 uncultured Dysgonomonadaceae bacterium | reverse complement strand
ATCACCAAGTTGTGTGTACCATGCACGACACACAAAACAAGTATTCGGTTATTTATCATAGACTCTTCATAGAAACAATGTGTTTTAATCTTATTTTTTGACTTCTTTACAGTATCTTAGCAGTATACAACAAAAAATCTATATATTTGCACAAGAAAAAAGGAACTTATTATATTTATCAAAAAAACATGAAATCATGAGCAAACGATTAAGCAGAAGGGATTTTATCAAATCGGCAGCGATGGGTGCTGCTGGAGTAGTAATACTTCCACAGTTTCTTACTTCGTGTAAGCAGAACAAAGGAACCAATGGTGTAGATGATGGAGTTATTCGTCTCGGATTTATTGGTCTAGGACGTCAGGCAATGTTTCTATTGAACGGATACATAGGTTTTCCTGATGTACAAGTTGTTGCCGGTTGCGATGTGTACGGAGTGAAAAGAAAACGCTTCGAGAAACGTGTGAACGAACATTATGCACAAGGTGAACAAGAAATTGAAGTAAAAACGTATGAAAACTACAAAGACTTGCTTGCACGGGAGGATATTGATGCTGTAGTTATTGCATCGCCTGACCACTGGCACGCTTTTATGGCAATCGATGCTTGTAAAGCAAAGAAAAATATCTATCTGGAAAAACCACTTACCTTTACCATCGAAGAAGGAAAACTGCTTAAAAAAGCAGTACGAGACAATGGTGTTATCTTGGCTGTAGGAAGTCAACAACGTTCAGATGCTAACTATCAGCATGCTGTGAAAATGGTACAGGAAGGGAAGTTGGGTAAGATTGAAAAGGTAAATGCTTATGTTGGTGCACCTCCCACACCCTACGATTTGCCCGAAGAGCCTGTACCAGCTGACCTCAACTGGCCACTATGGTTGGGTCCTTCTGAGTTTGTGCACTACAATTCGCAGTTGAATCCTCCCATCTCTCTCGACCCAGAACAAAACGAACAGATTTGGGGTGCATGGCGTTGGTACAAAGAGTTAGGCGGAGGTTTCACAACCGACTGGGGAGCTCACATGTTCGATATTGTTCAGTGGGCACTTGATATGGATGGTAACGGTCCTGTAGAAATTATTCCTGCTGGTTATGAAGATACAGAATTTCTCACGTACAAGTATGCCAATGGCACAATCCTTACTGAAGAGCCTTTTAATGAACAAAATACAAAAGGTGTGAAGTTTTGGGGAGATAAAGGATGGATTGAGATTTCGAGAGGACACTTCTTAGCTTCCGATGATAGTCTTCTACCTCCTGAAATGGAAGTAACCGAAGGTGCTTACGAAACTAAGATTCCTCACTTAGAAAACTTTATTGAGGCACTAAGAACAAACACCGAACCAGTAGTACCTGTAGAGATAGGACACAGTTCATGCACTGTTTGCACATTAGGCAATATTGCTTATGATTTAGGAAGACCCATCAAGTGGGACCCAAAAACAGAAACATTTGTTGACGACCCTGAAGCAACTGCTAACAGGCTTTACAGCAAAACCTATAGTGAAGGATATAAACTCTAATTTTTATAAGAAATGGGAAGAGAAAAAAAGCTGCGGATTTGCAGCTTTTTTTTGTTGGGAAGTATTCTAACCAACTAAAAAAGTAAAGACACAAAAAAAAGCAACTTAGTAGAAGCTGCTTCTTTGCGGTATGGACGGGACTCGAACCCGCGACCCCCTGCGTGACAGGCAGGTATTCTAACCAACTGAACTACCACACCGTTTTTTGGTCTTAATATCCTTTGTTTTGGATAGCGAATGCAAAGATAGCTATTTTTTTTAAACAACAAACTATTTTGAAGTAAATGTTCATCAAAACATGCTTTTTCTCTCTTTTATTGTGGAAAAAGAGCTGAATTTAGTTTTTTGCACGTAATTTGTAAGCCCGTAATAGGTTTGACTCTGGGTTTTTTATTTCTCCTACCTAAAAGCTTACTAAATCGACTTAGTCTATTTTATTGTAAATGTTGACAAAACCGCTTTATGGTCGGTGGGCCAAACGCCATCAAAAGTAATAAACTTATCTTTCGATTGCTCTTCCACTCTTTGTGAACGCACAATTGATGAGGAAGGACCCACTAATACAGAACTCTTCAAAGTTATAGTATTAGTTGGATAATAATAGATAAAATCTATTCTCTCACGCTCATCAGCATCAGGTGCCCATGTCAACTTACTGGGCAGTGCATCCACATTGTCAGATGGGAATGTAAATCCGGGATAGTTTACGACATCGGGGTATTGCTCCCTATAAGTATCTTTAAACCCATTGTCATAAAGAGTTTTAGAACAATCCCATTCAACAACGGCTCCATTGTGATCCCACAAATCTTTTGTATTCTCTTGCCAATCAAGATGTGAAGGTTCGTTGAAGTCACCACCTATAATAACAGTATGCCCCTTTTCAATCTCTTGTTTTGCATCAACAATAAATAGTTCAACTGCTTCCAATCGACGCGACTTACGATTAGCTTCTAAAATTTGGTCTGGATTAGTAATTGGCTCGTCAAGTTTCTTCCAAGTTGAGCCACTATAACCTCTAGGAAGATAGGAAGCATAGTCTCTATAATCTAAATGTGCTGAATAGAGAGCAACTGTTTTGCCTTCAACCTCAAGGACAACTTTAAGAATCGACCCATAATCACTCTCAAATGGATAGATATATGTTTGATCTTTGATCGGATACTTTGAAATTACCCCCGTACTAACACTACTGTTTCCATAATAGGTAGCTCCTTTTTCACGTAACGCTGCAACTAAACGTGAGATAAAATCAACCTCGTTGTAATTTCTCACTTCGCTAAAAGTCACCATATCTGGATTTACATGGATAATGTTACCAACAATTGCATCAAAACCATTTTCAACCATTGTACCTTCCTGCCAGATATTAAATTGAAGAACTGAAAGTTCCTTTTCGTGGCTAGTGCACGAGCTTACAATTATCAATAAAGAAAAAAGCACTGATTTGATATGATTCATACTATTGAGATTTAAAATAATATTTATTGACCACCGGTTTGTTTATTGTAGCCAAGAGTACGCTAATTAAATAAGCAACTGATTCCTGATAACATTTCTGGTCATGTCTATCATTGTGGTTTTAACTTCACCATCTTTATAGATATCAACAACCCTATAACCATAGTAGTCTAACCCATACATAGCAACGTGTCCTGAAAATGCGTAGTTTACTCCATCCTTTACGAACGTCCTGTCCTCTTCATGAAAGTGTGAGTGAAAGACTAATTTTAGATTTTCTTGATTTTGAAATAAGGTCAATATATCAGTGCATTCAGGAGAGTCACCTCTAGTTCCAGGTCTAACGCCAGCATATCTTGGTATATGAGAAAAAACAAACACTCCTTTTTTGCTTTCGAAGTCCATTAGTTTTTGTTCTAAGAACTCTTTGTCTAAACAAGTCTGCCTTGATCCATTCTCATCGGATGACCTTATGATAATATAGCCATAATCACCAATTTCAAAAGCGTGCGTTCTGCTGTGTCCTATTGCTTCTTTCCACTCTTCATCAGTTGCTAAGTCATGATTCCCTACACTAGCATACATTGGTACACTTACTTTTGCATCAAATAAATCTTTCACCTCTTTTAATCTCGGAACTGTTGGTTCCTTTGATGTATGAATTAAATCACCATTAAACAATACAAAGTCTAACCGATTATCCTCTTCTCTAGCTAAATTATTCAAAAGCATGTCAAACCTATCCACAAACAGTTTAGGAGAAACAATCGGACCCGTTCTATCATCGACCCCCGATGTGTCTGTTGAACTATGATTTGTTAGTTTTGCATGAATATCACCGACTACAATAAATCTTTGGATTATCTCATTCCGTTCTAATTCAGTTTCAATTAATGGGGATATCAATTGAGTAGAACTATTATTTGAGAAAAGATACTTTGGCAAACTGCTGGCAAGACCAACTACCGCCATTTTTTTTATAAATTTTCTGCGACTTGTCATTTAATCAATCTTTTAACCGTTAGTTGTTTCATATCACAACATCGTTGACACGTATAAGGTTCTTTGCAGTGTCAACTATTTGGACAAAAACCCTTTAGCGATTTCCATCCTAAAATAGAAAAACATCAATGTTTCAACCACTGATCGAACCACTTCGCAAATTCACGTTGAAACAACACACCATTTTGTGGTTGTGCTATCCAATGGTTCTCGTCAGGAAAGATAAGCATTCGTGCTGGTATGTCTTGCAGCTTGGCAGCATTAAACGCCATCATTCCTTGCGAAGCAAGAATACGATAATCCAATTCGCCATGAGTGATCATGATTGGAGTATTCCATTTGTCCACAAATTTGTGGGGCGAGGTGGCATAGGTTTTTTGTGCAGTTGCATTCGATTTGTCCCAGTATGGTCCACCCATATCCCAATTGGCAAAAAACATCTCTTCGGTTTCTAAGTATTGGGCTTCTAAATTGAAAATACCGGCATGGGCTAAAAATGCTTTAAAACGATTGTCGTGATTTCCAGCTAACCAATAGGCAGAGAATCCTCCATAACTAGCACCCGTACAACCCAAATTGTCTTCGTCAACAAAAGGCTCTTTTGCTAATGCATCAATTGCTGAAAGATAATCGCGCATGTTCTGACCACCATAGTCGCCACTAATTTGCTCGTTCCACTCTTGTCCAAATCCTGGCAAGCCTCTGCGATTGGGGGCTACTATAATATAGCCATTGGCTACCATCATCTGCAAGTTCCAACGATACGACCAAAACTGACTCACTGCACTTTGAGGTCCTCCTTGACAATAGAGCAATGTAGGATACTTTTTAGAAACATCAAAATTGGGAGGATACACCACCCATGTGAGCATTTGCTTTCTGTCTGTAGTTTCAATCCATCTCTCCTCTACTTCACCCATGGTTAGTTGGTCTAGAATATCTTTGTTTTCGAACGAAATCTCTTTGGCTTCGCCACTATTGATGTTTACTGAATATATTTCGGAAGGTTGAGACATCGATTGACGTGTAGCAATCAAGCCATCACCACCCAAAGCAAGCGACACATAGTCGTGTTTACCCGATGTGATAGTTAATATCTCTTTCGTATCCATTGCTATGGAGAAGAGTTGCGTTTTAGCTTCTACGGTTGCTATGAAGAAGAGCGACTTATTGTCGGAGTTCCATATAAATGCATCTACATTGTTATCGAAATCATCTGTCAGGTATGTCTTCTCTTTTGTAGCCATATCCATCACAAACAATCTGTTTTTGTCTGCTTCATATCCATCGCGCTCCATGCTGAGCCAAGCAATGTATGACCCATCGGGTGAAAACTGTGGATTCACATCGTATCCCATCATCCCCTCGGTAAGGTTCTCTGTAGTTCCATCCTCTAGTGAGTAGATATACAGGTCGGAGTTGGTTGATTCTGCAAACTCTTTGCCAGTCATTTTTTTTGATGTATATACAATCGACTTACTATCTGGACTCCATGCAATTGACTCAGTTCCTCCAAAGGGAAGAAGTGGTGCTTGATAGGGTTCTCCTTCCAACAAGTCGACATGATCAACCAACTTCCCACGTTTGATAGTTGCATAAAAAGTATGGGGAATCTCCTCCACCCAATGATTCCAATGTTTGTACATCAAATCGTCCACAATTCTACCAGTTGCCTTTGGCAAATCGGGATAGCGCTCTGCTACAGTTTCTACACTCTTCACTCTTTTTATGTACATCACTTTGCTACCATCAGGCGAATAGGTGAAGCCATCGATACCACCCTCTACATCGCTGATACAATTCACAGCACTTCCATCGGCATTCATCTCCCACAACTGATTAGAACCTTCATGACTGCTCAAAAAAGCAATCTTCTCACCACCTTCAATCCACTGTGCATTGCTCTCGTGATTATTGGTAAAGGTGAGTTGTTTCTTTTCAGTTCCATCCACATTCATTTTAAAAATCTCGGTATTAGTCTTGTTCTCTTCAATATCCACAAAGGTGACATGATAGAGCAACTCTTCGCTGTTGGGAGAAACTTGCACATCGCCAATTCGAGCAAAGCTGTGTAACACTTCGGGAGTCATAATTCCGTTTTCGATTGTTGGCGATGCTTTTCCAATAATGGATTCTAAGTGGCTTGAGTCTTCTTGGCCTCCGTCTTTGCACGAAGACAAGAGCGCAGCGCAAATAATTGCCATAAAAAATAGATTTGATTTCATAAAAATAGGAGTATGATTTAATGTATTATCCAATTGTTGTTCTATTCAATAATACCATCTTTCATTCTGATGGTTCTGTCTGTTAGCGCTGCTAGCTGGGTGTCGTGTGTTACAATCACAAAGGTTTGATTCAGTTCGTCGCGCAGTTTAAAAAACAACTCATGTAGCTCATCTTTATTCTCTGTATCCAAACTTCCCGACGGCTCGTCGGCAAATACAATCATAGGATTGTTGATAAGTGCACGCGCCACTGCCACACGCTGCTTCTCTCCGCCCGACAATTCTGCTGGTTTATGTTCTTTCCTGTCACTCAACCCCATTAAATCTAAAATATGAAGAGCCTCCCTCTCTGCAGTTGTGCGACTCCTTTTTCCAATCAATGCGGGTATCATTGTGTTTTCGAGCGCAGTAAACTCTGGCAAGAGTTGATGAAATTGAAACACAAACCCAATGTTTCTATTTCGAAAATCAGAAAGCTTGCGGTCACCGTATTTAGTAACATCATTGCCTTCAAAATTCACTTGTCCCGAATCGGGTTTATCCAATGTGCCCATTATTTGCAACAATGTTGTTTTGCCCGCACCGCTAGGTCCTACTATCGATACAATTTCACCTTTATTTATAGTCAAATCGATGTCTTTTAAAACCTGAAGGCTACCAAAACTTTTGTTTATACCCTGCACTTTTATCATATACGCGTATTATAGAGTTGTTTTTTGTAATGAACTATGAATGTGCGAAGATACGGAAAAATGAAATATCAACAAAGCTAATAAATTAGCAATGTGAGAGACATTTTTAAACAAGTATCGAACAATACAAATCTGGCGATTTACTAATCTGCATTATTCACACTAATAACTTTGTGTAGATGCAAGGTGCAAACTCCAACAATATAATAGCTGTTTCAAAAAAACTGCATCACTAAAGATACGTGAAAAGATAAAAAGGAACAAGAGAAAAGAACCCCTCAGCTGTTAAATTATCAATTTAGTGTAACCTAATCATCACACCTCTAGTCCAACAGATGAAACCAAATTAAAAAATTTCTATTATGAAAAAATTAAAACCGTTCTTTTTAACAGCACTGCTCATGATTATTGG
>CAZXGV010000104.1:0-7389 GCA_964640575.1 uncultured Dysgonomonadaceae bacterium | reverse complement strand
ATGGTATTTCCCCTAACAAGTTTTGGCTTGCCGACCATCGGTTGGTGTTTTTGAGCATGTTTTTTAATATTCATTAGGATATTGAGGTCCTGTCTTTTCAATTTAATAGCCGATCTAATCTCATTTAATGATAATAATAATTGAGTTTATTGTTAAACTGGGTCAGTTTTGTTGGCGTCCGCACCCGATTTTCAAATCGGCTTGCCCTGTGAAATAGGTTCAAATAAACTTCACAGGGTTCACCATGTGGAATAATGCTATGCATTAAATCTTTGATTTAATCCACAAGGTGAATGCTGCGTAAGCAGATAAAAAACTTACTTGTTCTGGAACGAATCGGGGCGCGTAGTGAGAGAAGGCTAGACAAAGCCTTAGGATGATAATTGTCAGTTAATAATCTTGGGAACTCGAAAGCTTGGTCTAATTGTGTTACACCTATCTCTATGTCAGGCTTACGAGCCATCGATTAATGACTCATTGACTTTACCCCCAACCCTTGATGGTTGGGCTGAATTATATCGGGCTTTCAGCCCTTCTGCTACATGTTTTAATGATAATGTGATAGATAATATAGGTTAAGTGATAAATCAGCCAATTAGATTGTCTGATTTGCATCTGTTTCTCTGTAACACTATATTATGAATTCCCCGAAATATTGTCAATTAAATAACTAAATTTGCACTCTCATATTCAAGTTAGATACATACACTTTCCCGAATAGTTATGATAGTAAAAAGAAAACCAACGTTTTGGAACAATATATATGTGGTGTTGCTGTTGCGCTTATTGCTTGTATTTGCGCTATACACCATTACTCGCTTCTTGTTTTATCTTTTAAATCAGTCGCACTTTCCCGATATGAATGCGGGTTATTTGCTCAAGTTGATGTACCATGGTCTCCGTTTTGATGCTTCTGCCATTGCTTACACCAATTCGTTGGTGATACTTATGCACATTCTTCCATTTAGGTTCAGATACAACAAGATGTATCAAAAGGTAATATCCATTGTTTTCTATATCGTCAATGTTATTGGTATTACTCTTAATATGATTGACGTTGTCTATTATCGTTACACGATGAAACGAACTACCACAGCTGTTTTCCAAGAGTTCGAAAATGAAAACCCTGCCAACTTCATCAGTTTTATATGGGACTTCTGGTACATCACTCTAATTGTAATTGTTTTGGGACTATTGATGGTTAGAATTTATCGGAAAATCAAAATAACTCGCCCTTACATGCGTTTACGCAACTATGTTTACTATCCGCTAAGTCTCATTTTGATGGCAATTATCGGATATTACACTGTCGGCGCTATGCGAGGTGGCTACACTCCAGGCACTCGCCCAATTACTTTGAGCAATGCCGCAGAATTTATATACAAACCCGAACATCGCTCTATTGTTCTTAATACTCCTTTTGCAATTATCCGTACTGTTGGTAAACCTAGTTTGCAGCGCAAAGAGTATTTTGATACAGCTGAACTAAACGACATATTTCATGCCCAACACAAACTTGAAGCTGATACTACCGCTCTCTTCAGCAAGTTTGAAGGGCACAATGTGGTGCTTATTATTTGGGAAAGCTTTAGTAAAGAGTGGGTGGGTTCGCTCAACAAAGATGTTGATAATTATCGGGGGTATACACCTTTTATAGATTCTCTGGTGAACGAGAGTTATGTGTTTTCCCGTGGCTATGCCAATGGGCGTAAATCTATTGATGCACTGCCCTCTATCATTGCTGGCATTCCCTCTTCCGAAACCCCATTTGTGTTGTCACATTATTCGGGCAACAAAATAAACTCACTGGCATCAATACTTAAACAAAAACAGTATTACTCGGCTTTTTATCACGGTGCTCCCAATGGCTCTATGGGCTTTAGTGCATTTATGCAGCAAGCTGGCTTCGACAGCTATCTTGGGATGACTGAATATGGTGACAAAAAGGACTTCGATGGACATTGGGGTATCTGGGATGAACCCTTTTTGCAATACATGGCAAATGATATCAAGAATCTAAAGGAACCATTCTTGGCGTCTGTTTTTACATTGTCGTCACACTATCCCTACCGAATACCCTCTGAATATGAAGGAGTGTTTCCCAAAGGGCACATCCCCATTCATCAAGGTGTAGGATACTCTGATAATGCATTGCGTAATTTCTTTGCGACAGCGTCGCAACAGGATTGGTATGATAATACGTTGTTTGTCATTACTGCTGATCATGCAGTTGATGGACATTTGCCTGAATACAAAACAGCGGAAGGTGCTTTCAGTATCCCCATCCTGTTTTATGCACCAGGCACAGATTTTGTGGGGCTCAATGATTCAACAGTAGTGCAACAAACCGACCTTATGCCAACATTGTTGTCGATGCTTGGAGTGGAAGATACATTTATAGCCTTTGGCAATAATATGTTTGATGCTGATAGCCCACATTTTGCATATAATTACTATAATGGAGCTCATCAATTGATAGAGGGTGAGTGGATGTTGCAATATATGAACGACCGCACTATTGCTTTGTATAATGTGCAGCAAGATAGATTGATGAAGAACAATGTTGTTGACAAGCATCCTGATGTGCAACAAGCTATGGAGCGTCGTATTAAAGCATTAATACAACAATACAACAATAGGTTAATTGATAATGAATTGGCTCCCTAGCCTTTCCTCTCATTTATCACAACCTCTGTTTGTTATTGACTAAAAAGTGAATCTAAATCTGTTATAATCTGATTAAATCTTTCTATCGTTGCTTCAGTAATCTTTTTAGAAGAGTTTTTCTTGAACAACCAAGTGAATTTTTCATCAATCATAAGGTCTTTTCCAGAGTACTCTGTCATGTTCAGTTTGCGTTTACTTCTCTGCTGGTTTTCAAAATCTGTCTTCCCCATGTAAGTGATATCCTTTATAATCATATTGCAGTATCCATCTTCGTATGTTAAGTGTATGTCGTAAGTCACATACACTGCATAAGTGTTTATGGCACTTGATTCAATATCAATATAATCCGTTACTGTACAGATGGTAGAGTCTTCATTGTTTGTGAGGAAAAATCCAGAATGTGGATTTAATTTGTCATTCAAATAAAAATATGCCCTTCTATAGAAGACTTTCTTCATTAGGTCGTGATTGAATGTTGTTGAAAATACAACTTCTTCGTTCACCACAGGAATCGAATCTTTTGAGAATTGATGAGTCTGTGCAAACCCTATTGAAGAGGAGAAAAAGATGAATAAAAAACAGAGTTTAGCGGTAAAACCTATTCTTGATAAAGTTGTTGAAATATTGCGTGTAAACATATAATTTAATTGTTAGTATTTGTTGAAATTTATAATATCGATGGGCTTTATTTGTACACCCATTTTGCAACTCATGTGAGTTTGGGATAAGAATAACATCAACCCTATACTCACAACTAACAAAGTTATCGAAATATCTTGTTTTGCAAACGATTTTTGCATTTAATATGAAAAATAAATATAGAGTCATCAACTGCAAGTAGATAGCACAAAAATAGAGAGTGCAAAGTGTCGACAAGCCCAGAATTTAGGGGGGGTGGGGGTGGAAATGGTTGAAATTGACTTTTCGGGATAGACTCGTCAATAGTTTTTTTATCTAGTTGTCGCAATCATCTTTCTCTACTACTTACTCCATATTGTGAAACACATTCTGCACATCGTCATCTTCTTCAAATTTCTCTAGCAGCTTGTCTATCTGTGCACGTTGTTCGTTGTCCAATACTTTTGTGTTTGTGGGTATTCTTTCAAATTCGGCAGAGTCTATTTTGTAGCCATTTTCTTCCAAGTAGCTTTGAATGTCGGAGTACGATTTGAACTCCCCATAAATTACAATGGCATCATCCTCTTTCTCTATTTCGTCCACACCTAAGTCTATTAGCTCTAGCTCTAAGGCTTCTAATGACACACCCTCTTTGGGCTCAATGTTAAACACACATTTGTGTTCGAATAAAAATTCTAAACTGCCAGATGTTCCTAGCGAGCCACCATGCTTGTTGAAATAGCTGCGCACATTAGCAACAGTCCTTGTTGTGTTGTCAGTAGCTGTTTCTACTACAATAGCAACGCCATAGGGACCATAGCCTTCATACACCACCTCTTTATAATCAGCAGAAGCGTCTTTGTCGGTTGCTTTCTTTATTGCTCTTTCCACATTCTCTTTGGGCATGTTCTCCTTTTTGGCATGTTGTATGAGTACACGCAAACGAGGGTTTGTATCAGGGTCGGGACCGCCATCTCTTGTAGCAATAGTTATCTCTTTCCCTAATTTAGTGAACACGCGAGCCATGTTGTCCCAACGTTTCATCTTTCTTGCTTTCCGATATTCAAATGCTCTTCCCATGTTGTTTTTTATAAATCAGCACTGTATGCGCATCTCTTACTTGCTAATATGCGTAGTGACAAGCGGTTGTTCTTATAATTACAAACAGTTTCTCATTGTACTGTTTATCTTAATTGAGCACCTAACTGCTTCTCTAAGTTATTCTGTATTTTACCCATAATCCTATCGATGCGCTTATCATCAAGTGTTCTGTTGTAGTCTTGTAATATGAAATTTACAGCATACGACTTTTTGCCTTCGGGCAAGTGTTTGACTTCATACACATCAAAAAGAGCAACTTCCTTCAATAGTTTTCTTTCTGAATTGTACGCAATCTGCTCTATCTCTGCAAATGTTATTTTTTCATCTACAAGTAGTGCTAAGTCTCGTTTTACGGATGGGAATTTGGGTAGCTCTGAAAAGAGAACAACATGCTTTTGCGTTACCTTCATCAATGCATCCCAATTTATCTCAGCAAAATAAACATCTGTTTCGATGTCAAAACCTTTTAATACTTGGTTGTGAACAACGCCCCAATTCACTAAGTGGTGATGACGTGTGCTAATACTCATGCCCGATGCAAACAGTTCGTTGTTGAAAGGCTCGTGAAATAGCTTCTTACTGTCATTCAATCCCAATCTCAAAAGTATGTTTTCAACGTGTGCTTTCAATTCGTAAGCAGAGCTTTGTGTGTTGTCAACCGCCCAGTTTTTCGAGTTGCGCTTGCCACATATCCATATTCCTAGGTGAGTCTCTTCTCTATATTGAGCCAATGTATTCTTGGGACTAGCTTCTTTTTCTGCATCAAAGAAATAGCAATTGCCAAACTCATACAGGTCCAAGTCGGCATGTTTGCGGTTTAAATTGTGTATTATGTTTTCGAGTCCTCCATATAGTAATGTTTGGCGCATTACATTTAGTTCTCCACTCAATGGATTCAGCAAGTTCACATTGTTTTTGACGGGATAAACTTCAGAGTCTGTATACAATGCTTTTTCTGTGAGCGAGTTATTCATTATCTCATTAAATCCGTTTGCTGTCAATTGTTCCGAGATAAGAGTTTGCAACTCATGTTTGCGGTCTGTATCCGATTCGTAAGACAGGTTGGATTTCAGAGCGTTGCTTATCTCAATATTGTTGTATCCATAGATGCGCAGTATCTCTTCAATCACATCCACATCGCGCAACACATCCACCCTATAGGTAGGAATGCTTAGCTGTAGCGCTTCTTCAGTTTCGCTGTCCACAACAATGTCAAGGCTGTTGAGAATGCTCTTTATTGTTTCCTTCGGAATTTCTTTGCCAATGAGCGAGTTCATCTTCTCAAAGTTCAACTCCACTTTGGGTTCAAGTTTTTCCACCGGATATATATCGCGAATAGCACCCTCAATTGTTCCTCCTGCAATTTCTTGTATCAACAGTGCTGCGCGTTTTAGCGCATAAAGGGTGTTGTTGGGGTCGAGTCCTCTTTCAAATCGGAACGATGAATCGGTGTTTAACATGTGGCGGCGTGCAGTTTTGCGCACCCAGGTTGGGTTGAAGTAGGCAGACTCGAGAAACACATCTGTGGTATTTTCTGTCACACCCGATTTTATTCCCCCAAATACTCCTGCAATGCACATTCCCTCTTCGGCATTACATATCATAAGGTCTCTTTCGTGTAGTTTTCGCTCTTGTTCGTCTAGTGTTGTGAATGTCGTATCAGGCTCTACTGTACGCACCACTATTTTGTTTCCTTTTATTTCGTTTACATCAAATGCATGCAGTGGTTGCCCCAATTCGTGTAGCACAAAGTTGGTGATATCCACCACGTTGTTGATAGGGCGAATGCCGATAGCCAAAAGCCTGTTTTTCAACCAGTCGGGGCTCTCTTCAACCTTCACATTGCGAATGGTCAGTCCAGAGTAGCGAGGACACGCTTCTGTGTTTGCTACTTCCACATCAATGCCGCCCTCTTCGGTATCAACTTTGAAGTTTTCAACTGAAGGTTTATTGAGTGTATAGGGGATATTTGCTTGTTTTAAGTATGCAGCAAGGTCGCGCGCCACACCAAAATGAGAAGTGCCATCCACACGATTGGGAGTAATATCAACTACCAACAGATAATCGGTTTCCACATTGTAGTAATCTTTGGCAGCCATTCCAACTTGTGCGTCATTGGGCAAAACAATAATGCCATCTTGCGCAGTGCCCACACCAATTTCGATTTCCGAACAAATCATGCCCATCGATTCCTCGCCTCTAATCTTAGAGCGCTTTATCTTCAGTTCGTCGTCACCCATATAGAGAGTTGTCCCCACAGTGGCTACCACCACTTTTTGCCCTGCGGCAACGTTGGGAGCACCACATACAATGTTGAGAGGTTCGCCCTCTCCAATATTTACGGTTGTCAAGTGCAAGTGGTCCGAGTTAGGGTGGGGGGTAGAAGTTAGCACTTCGCCAATCACCAATCCTTCCAAACCACCTTTAATGGTTTGAATCTCGCTTAATCCCTCCGTTTCCAATCCAGTTGATGTAAGTGCGTCGGCAGTTGCTTGAGGCGAAAGGTCGAAATCTAAATAATCCTTCAGCCAATTGTATGAAATATTCATAGTGTGAGTCTATTTTTATTACTATTGTAATTGTTGGTGTAGTTTGATTGAAATTACTTTCCAAAAAAACTCTCCAAAATTACAAAAAAAACAGAGAGATAGGAAATGTGACTGTATAAAATGATGAAATTGGTATAGATCAAGGTATATTAATCGATATAGGAGTTCACCCCGAAAAACTCTCAAATGCTTTTTATTAGGTTTTTCTGCCTTTTGTCTCCGAAGTAAAAAACCTAGCAGTCAACAATTTACTAATGTCCCTTCTTTAGAGGACTTTATAATGGCGGAGGAGATGAGTAAAGTTGACTTTTCGAAAGTAGACTCATGTAGCGAACTATACATACAAGTCGCATACTTCCATCTTCACTTATTAAGAGGATTGCTATTTGCTTGTGCATCTTATTTCTTTGCCTTGCCTCCGATTGCATTTGGCGCATTCGCTCTTCTTTGTTCC
>CAZXGV010000103.1:0-7487 GCA_964640575.1 uncultured Dysgonomonadaceae bacterium | reverse complement strand
GCAAAGCTACAAAGATTATGCTCCTAACGGAGCAATAGTTAATTCCAATATTGCAAGCTTTAATGAAAAGTAGAATTTGAATCTCCACTCGCCGATTTCCGAATCGGTGTATGGTTCTTTCTTTTAGTACCGTTGACTTTAGTCGACGGATTGCTTATTTTGTAAAACTGTTTTGGGCTTTTAGCCACATCTTCAATTCCTAGAAATGGGTGAGAGCGGAGATGGATGCTTTGAAATCATTTAACATAACCATAATAACCACATAGTGGTTAAAGGTCAATAGCCACAGGTGCAAACCCGTGGTAGCAATAATAAATTGGTGAGAACCCCGAAGTTCAATTATGGAATCTTCGCTGGCGCTATTCTCCCGATTTGTGTCTATTGTATAGCAAAATCACTCTCCTTTATTACTTTCAGCTAACGTAGCATTTGCCCAGTGAAGTTTTATTCTATTTCACGATTCGAATATTGTGAAATTATGTGAACATATTTCACAGGGCAAGCCGTTTTGTAAATCGACACAAGCGGATCCATGCCACAATCTACGTTTTTCCACCAATCACTTCCTTCCTAACCTATCTAGTATGTTAAAGCAAAAAACCTTCGCCATTTCATATTTTCTCAATAAATAGTTCATTTTTATGACGATTTGCATGTTTATCTCAACTGATTTCTTATATTGATACTCTGTTTCAGAGGGCTATAGAGATGATTTGCTAGCAACAATAGAAGCTGTCTGTTTGCGAACTTTCAAAAACCGAAACACCTGTTAGTTACCACCGAAGATATGTGAAAAATGCTGAAAAACGCAGCTACCGCGGTAGATTGGAAGAACGGCTCTTGGAAATTGAATCTACCGCGGTAGAAATGTTTGGGGGAACTTAAATGGTGCTTTCGTACCTCGTGGATACGAAAAACGAGTGATAAATGGGTGAAAAACGTCATCGGATTGGAAAAAGAGGAGAAAACTGGAGTAGCGGATGCGGTAAATTGGATTTTCGGGAGAGGGTGGTAGAAAAAACCGTGGTAGATTGCATTTTCGACACACATTTGCGCCATTGTTTGCCAACAATTCGATTTTCGGCTCTTGTTCTTCTCAGCTACCGCGAACAATTTGATTTCCGGCTGTTGTTCTTCCCAGCTACCGCGGTAGAAATGTTTTGGGGAACTATATTAAGAAAAGTGAAAATAAGGACTCTTTGTAAATATATTTCTACCAATGATATAGTCTAATAACATACTGTTCCTTAAGGGTTTGTATTTCCATCTTAAGCCTGTGCACACCGTTTTGTAAATCGGCGCAACTGGGGGAGGATGTGGCTTAAGCCAACCTCTGATTATTAGACCTCTTATCCGTTGGTTAAAACCAACGGTAATGAAAAATCACGGGCAATGGAAAACGATACTTTTATGATTTGTAGCATATTCGCCCTGAGGGGCATTATATTTCAGCTCATCAATGGCACGGATGGATATCCGCGCTTGCCAGTGTATTTATATTTTTATGCCAGTCTTTCGAGACCTCAAAAGGCAAAATCAAATCTCACAATGTCATTTTCTTCTTTTTGCCCAATAAAAAAATTGGGTGGAGTTTCAGTATGTTCCTTGGCGGCTAACCATCTACTGCTCACGAATAACTCATAACTGCTTCAAAGCCCTCATTTTCCACTGTCAACTGTCCACTGTCAATTACCCCTTGCAATAACCTCCTCAATAGCCTCCACCACCAACGGAATCCCCTTGTTAATCTTCTCCACCGAAGTGTTGCAATACGAAAGTCGGATGAAATTATTGGCGACACCATGAGGATCGAATGTTTTGCCCGATACGAAGACCACTCCTTTGTCAATTGCTTTTTTAAGAATCTCGGTAGAGTCGACGGTTTTTGGTAGTTCGAGCCAAATGTAAAATCCACCTCGTGGCGCAGTAAAGGTTACCTCCTTGGGTAGGTGTTGGTGTAAAGCATCAATCATTGCTTCGGCACGTTTTTTATATTCAAGCCTCACCTTTTCGATGTACGTGTCGGCAACACCCGATTGGAGAAACTTGTCGGCAATTACTTGCGTGAAACTGGGGGAGCAAGCGTCAAAGGTCTGTTTTATCAATTCGCATTTCTCATAAATGGCTTCGGGAACAAGCATCCAGCCCAAACGCAAGCCAGGTCCAATTATTTTTGAGAACGAACCTGTATAGCATACATCCACTCCCGTTGGATTAATCTCTTTGAAAGTCTTTAGGTCATCCTTGTCCTCTTCGTTGAAATACAAGTCGCTATAGACATCATCTTCAATGATAGGGATGTTTGCCCCATCCAATAGCTCTATCAACTTTTGTTTTGTGTCGGCTGTGTATAATGTGCCAGCGGGGTTGTGAAAGTTGGGGGTGAGGTAGATAAACTTTGGTTTTTGCTCTAACTCTTTCAACACATTTTCCAACTGATCTACTGCAATGCCCTCTTCGGTGAGTGGGATGCTCACAATGTTTGCCTCATACGAATTGAACGCCGAAATAGCTCCTATAAAACATGGATTTTCGACAATGATTGTGTCTCCAGGATTGATAAAGGCTTTCGCCAATATATTAATAGCCTGCAAAGAGCCAGTGGTAATCATAATCTTATTTTCGGAAACAGGCAAGCCCTTGTTTTCTAAAAACACCGTTAAGGACTCTAGTAGGGTGGGTAATCCACTGGTGGGTCCATATTGCATGGCAATCTTTTTCTCCTGTGGAGTTAGTTTTTCGTAGATAGCATCAATCTCATCAAGTGGGAATAGGTCGTTGTCGGGCATTCCTCCTGAAAAAAGAATCATGTTTGGTTTGTTGGCAAGGCTCATCAAGTCGCGTATTTCTGAAGAGCGTAAGTTTTTGACAGAGTTGGAAAAGTTATGCATGTAGCGTGACGTTTTTTAGGTTGAGTTGTTTAGTTGTTGCTATGTGGTTGAAAAATGAGTTTAATCTGAGAAGCTCTTCCCTATTGATAGACAGTGTTTTTCCACCCTTTCTTTCTAAAAGGGAAATGCTAATCATCAGCACGTCACCAAAGTCCTCGTTAGGAGATTTAGGGGTGGAGAGACAGAAATTTTCAGAGAAAACCCAATGAATCTATTCTGCATTAAATCTTATAAATATCACTCACTTTTAGCAGCGACATTTTGTTTTCTTGCAATACTTTAATCACATCTTCGTTGGAAGAGGATCGAATAATTACCGATGCAGAATCGTTGATGGCGAACGCATACATATAGTCAATAGTAATATTGTTGGCTGATAGTATCTCCAATGCTTTGCACAATCCTCCTGGCTCGTGAGGAACGACCATTCCTACCACATCGGTGAGGTTTACTGAAAAGCGATTCTCCTTCAAAACTTTTAGGGCTAATTCGGGGTCATCTGCAATAAATCGGGCAATGCCATAATCGGCAGCATCAGCAATGTTGAAAGCAGAAAGGTTGACATTGTTTTTGGCGAGTATCTTGGTCATCTCAGTCAATCTGCCAATTTTGTCTTCAAGAAATACGGATAATTGTTTTATAATCATGATAGATAGTTTTTATTGCGTGTTTGCACTTTTATCGGAAGGCTATTTTCGTTTGTCAATCACTCTTGTGGCTTTACCCTCAAAGCGTTCAATAGAATGAGGTTCCACCAAATTTACTTTGGCGTTCAATCCTATTAAACTCGAGATGTTTTGATGAATGCGTCTCTTAATATTTTCGATTTCTTTAATCTCATCCGACCAGAAGTGGTCGTTTATTTCTACGTTTACAGCTAACGTATCGATGTTGTTTACCCGATCTACTACCAACTGATAGTGAGGAGTGGTTTCGCTCATCTCCAAAAGGATTGATTCAATTTGTGACGGGAACACATTTACACCACGTATAATCAACATGTCGTCGCTTCTTCCCACACACTTATCCATTTTAATTAGGGTGCGTCCACAACAACATTTTTCAGCATGCAGTCGGGTCAGGTCGCGTGTACGATACCTCAGCAAAGGGATTGCCTCTTTGGTTACGGTGGTGAAGACTAGCTCTCCTACTTCTCCATGAGGCAACACTTCGAGCGTGTCAGGGTTGATAATTTCAGGAATAAAATGGTCTTCGAAAATGTGCATCCCATCTTGACACTCACACTCCATGGCAACGCCAGGACCAATGATTTCGCTCAGCCCATATATATCATAGGCTTTTACATTCAAGAGCGATTCAATCTCTTTGCGCAATCCATTGCTCCAGGGTTCAGCGCCACAAATAGCCGCTTTAAGTTTAATCTTGTCAGGACTTATTCCTGCTTCTTTAATGCTTTCGCCCAAAAAAGCTGCATAAGAGGGGGTGCAGGCAATGGCTGTGGCTCCAAAATCGACCATTATCTGTATTTGTTTCTTTGTGTTTCCACCTGAAATAGGGATTACCCCTGCTCCTACTTTTTCCGATCCGTAGTGCACTCCCAACCCTCCCGTAAACAGACCATAACCGTAAGCTACTTGAATAATATCGGATTTGCCCACACCAGCCATGGTAAGAGAGCGTGCCACTACTTCGCTCCATGTTTGCAAGTCTCGGCGAGTATATCCAATTACGGTGGGCTTCCCTGTTGTGCCACTGGAGGCGTGTAGGCGCACAATTTCGCATTGTGGTACTGTGAATAGACCAAACGGATAGTTGTCTCTAAGGTCATCCTTTGTGGTAAAGGGGAGGTCTTTCAATTGGTCTATCGACTTTATATCGCCAGGTTCGATACCCTGTTCTTGTAGTTTGTTTCGATAGAAAGGCACGTTGTAATAAATACGTTCAATCATTTGTACCAAACGTTCGTTCTGAATCGACCTAAGTTTCTCTTTATCCGCTGTTTCTATGTACTTATTCCAAATCATTTATATTAATTTATGGGAGGGTTTTGTCGTTTATGTGTGTATATTCTATAATTCGGCAGCCAATTCTTCGCCCAAATCAAATGCTTTTAGATTGAGAGCCACAATATCGTCTCCTTTGCTGGCAAATAGCTCTTTGAGGCTGTGTTGAAATTGTTTCTTGTCAATTCCGAGAAACTTCGAAGCCAAACCAATCATCACCACGTTTTCAGCTTTGGCGTTACCCGCTTTCAAAGCTGTTTTGCGGGCATCAATAAAGATGTGTTTAAATCCACTATCCTTAATTTGTTGCACTATGCTTTCTTCTTCTGGATAGTTAGGAATGTTTTTTACTGTTTCGGTAGCGGTTACAATAATTCCATCTTTGGCAAGAAAGGGGAGGTATCGCAGCGACTCCATCAACTCTAAGGAGATTATTATGTCGGCTTTTCCTTTGGGTATCAAATCGGAGTAGATTTCATGGTCCGATATTCGCAAATGCGACTGTACCGCTCCTCCGCGTTGACTCATCCCGTGTACTTCTGCCTGTTTTATTTGTAATCCTGATTGCATTGCAGCATGGTCTACAATGGCTGCCAGTGTGAGGATGCCTTGTCCTCCGATTCCTGCTAAAATTACATTCTTATGCATTATTTTCTTTTCTTTTTTTTACGTTTTAATGTCTGAATACACTCACGTGTTGCCAGAATAACAGAAACTCCCTCGTATTCAAACTCTTTTTTAAGGATACTGATGTTTTCTTCCAAATTTCTTTTGAGTGGAATGATGGTTTTGATGTGCTCGTCCGATACACCTATTCCCCGACATATTTTATGTAGCCTGCCTGTACCCGACGAGTCTTGTCCGCCAGTCATGGCAGTGGTGTAGTTGTCCGATATGATTATAGTTACTGCCGACTCATAGTGTACTGCATCGAGCAGCCCTGTAATGCCAGAGTGGGTAAAGGTGGAGTCGCCTATCACCGCAACAGCGGGTCGTATTCCTGCTTCAGCAGCACCTACAGCCATGGTTATCGATGCCCCCATGTTTACGCAAGTATTGATGGCATTGAAGGGAGGCAAAGCGCCTAAAGTGTAACAACCAATATCGGAAAATACATGTTTCTGGTCGTAGTCTTCCATTGCCTTGTTCAGAGCTTCGTATAAGTCGCGGTGACTGCACCCGTCACACAGTCGAGGGGGGCGACCTGGAATATCATTCACTACTGTAGGTTCATTATCTCTCTCAATTCCCAATGCATCAGCTATTGCATCGGGCGATAGCTCCCCCATTCGGGGTAGGGTATTGTCCAATCTGCCTGCTATTTTTGGGTTGTCAAAATATCCTTTTAGCAGCTCTTCGTACACGGGGTAGCCCTCTTCTGCTACTAATACGGAGTCGAAACGAGTGTAAAACTCTTTTATCATTTTTTCGGGAAGAGGGTATTGGGATATTTTCAGCACTGGAATAGATAGGTCATATTCTCTTATTACTTCCATCACATAGTTGTAGGCAAGTCCAAATGCGATAATCCCTTTTGTCCCTTTGCCTTCTATTACTTTATTGTAAGGCGAAGCTTCGGAGTAATCTACAAGTTCCTTTTGTATATCCAGCAAGTTGGCATATTGTCTGCGCGCAATTGCTGGAAGCAATATCCATTTTGTTTTGTTGGTTTCGGGGTTCAGTTTGTTTTGTGCAACAGCCTCTTTGCGTTCAACTATTGCTCGTGAATGAGAAAGCCGCGTGGTGATTCTAATTATAACGGGTAGTTTCACCTCTTCAGAGAGTTTGAATGCACTGCGCACACAGTTGTATGTCTCTTGTTGATTGGAGGGCTCAAGTAGTGGCAAGAAGGAGAACCTTCCGTAAACCCGTGAATCTTGTTCATTCTGAGAGGAGTGCATGGTTGGGTCGTCGGCTACCACAATAACCAACCCACCGTGGATACCCGTGATGGCTGAATTCATAAAAGCATCGGCTGCCACATTCAGCCCTACATGCTTCATGCACACCAAGCTACGCTTACCAGAATACGACATTCCTAAGGCAGATTCATAAGCGGTTTTTTCATTAGTAGACCATTTGGAGTGAATTTTCTCCTGTTGCGCATAACTGTCATTTTGTATGTATTCGGTAATTTCGGTAGAGGGTGTGCCTGGATAAGCATACACACCCGAAATTCCTTCATCGAGTGCTGCCATTGCAATTGCTTCAGCACCTAACACTAATTGTCTGTTCATAAAATAATTTACTTCAAATAAACTCTAATGTTTTTGGTCAAATTTTCATTTTTCGACCTGTAGAACCTGAAAAATGTAGATATAAACCCTGTTTTTGGGGAAATATGCAACTCAAGTGGCTCTTTTGGCTTTAATTGAGAACAAAGATAGTTATAGATTTTAATTACGCAATGATTTATTTAATTGACAATTGACAGTTTGAATGAATTATGAATTATGAATTGTGAATTATAAATGGTGAATGATGAATTATGAATGGATTATTAATTGTGAATGGTTGATGCTGTTCACCGTTCGCTCGCACGGGTTTTTACAACCCGTGTGTCGCGTCAGCGAAACTGTTATTTAATAATTATTTCTGCTAAGCAGCACACCGATTTGGAAATCGGCGCGAG
>CAZXGV010000102.1:0-7566 GCA_964640575.1 uncultured Dysgonomonadaceae bacterium | reverse complement strand
CAATCGATTCTATCGAAGATGGTATGCACGAAGCTGATTGGGATGGTTGGAAAATACTTACCGATAAATTGGCAGACAAAGTTCAATTGGTTGGTGACGACTTGTTTGTAACCAATGTAGACTTCTTGAAAAAAGGAATTGAAATGGGTTGTGCAAACTCTATTCTTATCAAAGTGAACCAAATTGGCACATTAACAGAAACTTTAGATGCAATTGAAATGGCTCACCGTCATGGATACACAAGTGTGACTTCTCACCGTTCGGGCGAAACAGAAGATGCTACTATTGCTGACATTGCTGTTGCAACCAACTCTGGTCAAATTAAGACAGGTTCGGCAAGCCGTTCAGACCGTATGGCTAAGTACAACCAGTTGCTACGTATTGAAGAGCAATTAGGTGACCGTGCAGTATATGGTTACAAAAAAATGAAATAAAAGGACTGTTTTGATAATTACCTGATTGTCAAAACAAATTATATAAAAAATAGCAATCCAAAAGGGTTGCTATTTTTTTTGCAATATGGTATAGAAAATAGGAAGAGTTTCTACATATCAACATTATCTATGAACAATATTATCTGATCTGTGTTAAAACGATTAATAGATTTGCAAATGTTTAATTTTTGGTTTAGATTTGCATCACAATAAAAGAAAAATGAACATATTACTTTCAAATAGATATTGGTGGCTCATCTTACAACTCAATCAGTCGTAAGGGAAGCCAGCTATATGCATATATAAAAGTTATAACATACATTCATATTGAAGCCTGTCGCACCTGCGACAGGCTTTTTTATTTTTAGACCAATCAACAACAACGGAATTATGATAAACTATTTAGTGAATGAATCGGGATTTTACGGAAACTTTGGAGGTGCTTATATCCCCGAAATCCTACATCGCTGTGTGGGCGATTTGCAAAAAGAGTATCTCTCCATTATAGAGAGTGCATCTTTCAAAAGAGACTTCGATGAATTGTTGCGTGACTATGTAGGACGCCCATCACCTTTGTATCTGTCACGCTATTTATCTGTGAAACATAACTGTAAGGTCTATCTCAAACGAGAAGACCTTAACCATACAGGGGCTCATAAAATAAACAATACCATTGGGCAAATTCTCATTGCACAACGAATGGGTAAGACTCGAATCATTGCCGAAACAGGAGCAGGACAACACGGTGTGGCTACCGCCACAGTGTGTGCACTGATGCAAATGGAGTGTGTCGTATATATGGGTAAGACCGACGTGGAGCGTCAGGCGGTGAATGTGCAAAAGATGGAAATGCTGGGTGCTACGGTTGTTCCCGTTACCTCAGGAAATATGACGCTCAAAGATGCTACCAATGAAGCCATTCGCGACTGGTGTTCGCATCCCACTGATACACATTATATAATTGGGTCGACAGTAGGACCTCACCCGTATCCCGACTTAGTTTCTCGCCTACAGTCTGTTATTAGTGAAGAGATAAAAGTTCAGTTGAAAGAGAGGGAACATCGTGACGCGCCCGATTACTTAGTGGCATGTGTAGGAGGTGGTAGCAATGCAGCTGGAACTATCTATCATTATTTAGATAATGAATCGGTAAATATAGTACTTGCCGAAGCAGGAGGTAAGGGCATCGATAGTGGAGAGTCGGCTGCTACCATTCAATTAGGTAGAATGGGGATTATTCACGGTTGCAAAACCTTGTTGATGCAAGATGAGGATGGTCAAATTGTGGAACCTTACTCTATCTCTGCTGGCTTGGATTATCCTGGCATCGGTCCTATTCATGCACACTTGGCAGAAACCAATCGTGCTACAGTATTGACTGTTGACGATGAGGAGGCGCTGCAAGCAGCGTATGACTTGACACGTAACGAAGGAATTATCCCCGCTTTGGAGTCTGCACATGCCTTGGCAGTACTCGATAAGGTGGATTTTAAAGAGTCGGATGTGGTGGTGGTTACCCTTTCGGGTCGTGGCGACAAAGACTTGACAACCTATTTTCAGCACAAACAGTATTAAATAAACATCCAACATGAAGTACAATTATACAACTCATACAAAGACATTATTGGGAGATTTGCATACTCCCGTCAGCATATACTTGAAAGTAAGAGATCAATTTCCACAATCTGCTTTGTTGGAAAGTTCTGATTATCATTCTAGTGAAAACAGTACCTCTTACATAGGACTTCGACCAATTGCTCATATCGATATCAACAGAGGAGAATGCATTGAAAGTTTTCCTGATAACGATAAAAAATCGACCACCTTATCGAAATCTTTTTCCGTCTCTGATGCAATGAATGATTTCATTTCTCATTTCAATATCGAAGGTGACTCCGCTTCTCAGTGTGGTTTTTTTGGATACACCACATTCAACTGTGTGAAGTATTCGCACGATATCGCTATCAAAGAGAGCAAAGAAGAGCGCAACGATGCGCCCGACTTAAAGTACATCCTTTATAAATATCTATTGGTATTTAATCACTTCAAAGACGAAATTACTTTAATTGAATTGCTCGCCGATGGCGAAAAAAGTGAGCTTCCAGCAATTGAAGCATTGATTAATGCACGCAACTTTGCCACCTACAACTTTTTTACAGAAGGAGAGGAAACAAGCACCATCACCGATGAGGAATACAAGCAGTATGTGCAAGCTGGCATAGAGCACTGTCACAATGGCGATGTCTCTCAAATTGTGCTTTCTCGTCGATTTGTGCAACGATTTTCGGGCGACGATTTCAGAGTATATCGCGCATTGCGATCCATCAATCCTTCTCCCTATCTTTTCTATTTTGATTTTGGTGGATTCCGCATCTTTGGCTCATCGCCCGAGACACATTGCAAAATTGAAAACCGTACCATTAGTATTGACCCCATTGCTGGAACAGCTAAACGAACGGGCAATGTGAAAGAGGATAGAGCAGCCACGGAAGCATTACTGAAAGATCCAAAAGAAAATGCCGAACATGATATGTTGGTAGATTTGGCGCAACGAGACTTGAAAGAAAACAGCGATAACATTCGTGTCGATTTTTATAAGGAGGCACAATACTACTCGCATGTCATTCATTTAGTGTCGCGTGTAAGTGGTCAGTTGAAGAAGGAGAGTAATCCGATGAAAGCTTTTTTCGACACTTTCCCCGCTGGTACTCTTTCGGGAGCTCCAAAAGAGCGAGCCATGCAATTGATATCAGATATTGAGGAGCACAATCGTGGTGCTTATGGCGGATGTATTGGTTTTATCGGAATCAACGGAGACACCAATCAAGCTATCACCATCCGCACCTTTGTGAGTCGCAACAACGAGTTGTGGTATCAAGCCGGAGCAGGTATTGTTGCTATGAGCAACGATGAAAAAGAACTGCAAGAAGTAAATAACAAACTGCAAGGCTTGAAAAAAGCAATTGATATGGCGGCAGAGTTGCATAATATTTAAACTTGAACAAGTGGAATTCCCCTCAAATCCTAAAGGAGACTTATCTATTACGATATTATTAAAACTATATATAAATGAAACATATTCTTCTAAAACTTCTTGATTATCATTACCTCACTCGAGAGGAGTCCCGAGAATTGCTTACCGCCATCGTAAATGGCGAAGTGCCCGAAACTCAACTTTCCGCCATCATCACCATCTTCTTGATGCGCAGCATATTGGTAGATGAGGTGTTGGGCTTTCGCGAAGCCCTGATGGAGATGCGTACTGAAGTTGACTTGTCGGCTTACAATGCTGTGGACATTGTAGGAACGGGGGGCGATGGCAAAAACACGTTCAATATTTCCACCACAGCAAGTTTTGTAGTGGCAGGTGCTGGCTATCCTGTGGTGAAGCATGGCAACTATGGTGCAACCTCTGTGAGCGGGTCGAGCAATGCCATGGAGCAGCAAGGAGTTAAATTTACAACAGATGTTGATGTGTTGCGCAAAAGTTTGGATGAGGCAAGCATTGCCTATCTCCATGCTCCTTTGTTTAGTCCTGCATTGAAAGCAGTTGCTGCCACTCGCAAAAGTTTGGGTGTGCGTACTTTTTTCAATGTATTGGGACCCTTGGTCAACCCAGTTGAGCCCGAGTATCAATTGTTGGGTGTATATAACTTGTCGCTGTCGCGCTTATATCGTTACATCTATCAAGCCAACAATAAGAAATTTAGCATTGTGCACAGCATGGATGGATACGACGAAATATCGCTGACGGGCGATTTTAAGGTAATCTCTAACCACGAGGAACATCTTTATCATCCCGAAGAGTTGGGCATGGATAGAATAAAGGGGTCCGACATCTATGGTGGCAGCACCATTCAGGAAGCTGTAGCAATATTTAATAATGTGTTGAACGCTACGGGTACTACAGCTCAAACTAATGTGGTGATACTCAATGCAGCCTTTGCCATTCAATTGATGGAAGAAAACAAAACGATAGAAGAGTGCATTGATATTGCTAGAGAGTCCGTTTATGGTAAAAAAGCCTTGAAAAGTTTAACTAAATTCATCGAAATAAACAGTTGACAAAATGAAAGATGTATTAAGCGAAATATTAGCACACAAGCAGCGGGAAGTTGAGAAGCAAAAAGAGTTATTTCCCCTACAAGAGATAGAGAGAAAAATTGAAAAGCAATCTTATCCTTTTGTTTCTTTAAAAAACGCATTGTTGAGTTCCACACATGGCATCATTGCTGAGTTCAAACGTCGGTCGCCCTCTAAGTTGTGGATTAATCAATCTGCAGACTCCTCCACTATCCCTTTACAGTATCAACAGAATGGAGCTGCTGCTCTTTCTGTTCTTACTGATGAAAGATATTTTGGTGGAACAATCAAAGATTTGCAGCAAGCTCTTTCTCTGACATCTATTCCCGTGTTGCGCAAAGAGTTCATTGTGGACGAATATCAAATATACGAATCGAAGATGCAGGGTGCTCATGCCATTTTGTTGATTGCTGCTGCACTCACACCTCAGCAATGCAAGAGGTTTACACAAGTTGCACAAAGTATTGGCTTGGAAGTATTGCTGGAATTACATGATGAAAAAGAGATAGAATACATTTCTCCACTCAACAACATTATTGGCATAAACAACCGCAACTTAGGCTCGTTTGAAACCAAGGTCGAGAAATCATTTAAAATGATTGACCAGTTGCCTACCGAGGCTGTCTTGATTTCCGAAAGTGGTATATCAAACCCCAAAACGGTGTACGAATTAAGGCAGGCGGGTTATCAGGGATTTTTAATTGGTGAAAACTTTATGAAGACAGAGCATCCTGGGGAATCGCTCAAACAATTTATTGCAAACATTCATGAATAACAAATCATTTATCATCAAGGTGTGTGGCATGCGCGATGGGGAAAACATTCGTGCTGTAGAGTCGTTGGGCATAGACTGGATGGGGTTTATTTTCTATCCTTCATCCAAACGATATGTTGACGTCCAACCAAACTATCTTCCTGAGAAAACCAGAAGGGTGGGGGTGTTCGTCAACGAATCTCTCGCTACAATTGTAGATAAAGTAGCACTTTTCTCACTAGATATGGTGCAATTGCACGGCAATGAGTCACCCGAACTGTGCCAACAACTACAAGACAGACAGGTGAAGGTGATGAAAGCATTTGGTATTGATGATTATTTTCCTTCCGAAAAAATTGCAGCATTCGAAGGGTGTTGCGACTACTTCCTTTTCGATACACACACCTCTGCGTATGGTGGGTCGGGTAGAAAATTTGATTGGGACATACTCCAACAATATGAGGGCAACACTCCTTTCCTGCTTAGTGGCGGCATTGGCTCTGATGATGTATCAGTCATTCGCGAATTTTCGCACCCTTTATGTGTCGGCATCGACATCAACAGTCAATTCGAGTTTTCGCCCGCAAACAAAGACGTACAATGTATCCAACAATTTATAAACTCATTGAAACAATGAATAGAATAGACAAACTTTTTGAAAAAGAAAAAAACGGGGTTTTATCTGTTTACTTCACAGCTGGTTTTCCCAATTTAAACGATACGGTTCCTGTAATCCAATCGCTCGAAAAAAATGGAGTGAAATTAATTGAAATCGGCATCCCCTTTAGCGACCCTATGGCAGATGGTCCTGTCATTCAATCGTCGGGCAGCAAAGCACTCAGAAATGGGATGAGTCTGAGGGTGCTTTTCAATCAACTCTCTTCAGTAAGAGAATCGGTGCAAATTCCACTGGTGTTGATGGGATATCTCAACCCCATCATGCAGTTTGGATTCGATAACTTTTGTGCTGAGGCTACACGATGTGGAATTGATGGGGTGATTATTCCCGATCTCCCATTTGAAGATTATTTAGAGAGCTACAAACCAATTGCCGAAGCACACAACCTGCACGTCATTATGCTCATTACTCCCGAAACCTCCGAAGAGCGCATTCACCTAATTGATCAGCACACAGGAGGCTTCATCTACATGGTTTCTGCTGCTTCCGTAACAGGTGCGAAGTCTTCGTTTGGTGATGAAAACCTCACCTATTTTCGTAGGGTGAATGCCATGAGTCTGAAAAATCCTCGTATGATTGGTTTTGGAATTTCGAACAAAACAACTTTCGATGCTGCATGTGACAATGCATCGGGTGCAATTATTGGTAGCAAATTTGTGTCCCTTTTGCAGACCGAAGAAACAATTGATAGAGCAGTGGAGAAATTGATTGAGGCAATTAAGTCGTAATTACGAATTTTCGGAATAGCAGGTGTTTGGAGACATTGTTTCTTGACGTAAATGGTGTAGCGTTTTTAATGCATAAATGAAAACACCACCATTATGCGCAAGTAAACGGTGGTGTTTATCAAAATACTATTGCTATCTTTTGTATCTATTCAGTTTTAAATACTGTTTCTCCATTTTTTGTCAATTCCACACTTTCTCCCTTTCCTCTTAATTCGTACTCGTCATTTTTGTACCAGATTCCAGATGCAGGAGTTTGTCCTTCTAATTCAATTTGTTCTCCTCCGTTTAGATAAATTTTGGCTTTATTGGTGGTGTTATTAAAAGTCATATCAAGTGTTTGACCATCTTTGTCTTTTAGTGAGGATTGTACAATAATATCTTCATGCATAAAAACAACATTTCCGTCTTTCCTCAACTCTATATCGTTTCCTTTTCCTCTCAATTCGTACTGGTCGTTTTTGTACCAAATTCCCGATGCAGCTTTTTGTTGCTCCAATTCAATAATCTCCCCTTTAAAGTGTAGAGTAGCTGTCCCTTTTGTATTGTTATACACTACCTCTAAATTCTCACCATCTTTGTCAGTGTAGGGCATTGTTACAATATCGTCATCAACTGTTTCGATGGCGGTTGTTGTTGCTGCATTGTCTTTCGTTGATGTTCCAGTACACGCACTTGATGCTACTGTTGCAAGAATTGCGATTGTCAAAATTTTCTTTTTCATTCTTTTTTTATGTTGTTTAATGATTGTGTTAGTTAGTTGTCTAGTTTCTGAATATTGCCATAAATGTATAATTTACTCATCTAATAAACAAAATCGATAGGTGTTAAGTTTAAAATAGTTGTATGTGTCATGTTTAGAAATAAAAAGGTTTCTCTCAAAAGATGTTT
>CAZXGV010000101.1:0-7641 GCA_964640575.1 uncultured Dysgonomonadaceae bacterium | reverse complement strand
GGTGTTAATAAAAGACTTTCAAACTAAAAAAAGCAACATCCACATGATAGCGAATGTTGCTTTATTTATAGTAAAGAGTGAGAACCACTCTTTATTTTCAATTTTGTATTGAAGAGTAACTTAGTCGTTCATCGATATAAGAAACTCTTCGTTGCTAACAGTTCTGCGTAAACGATTGAGAAGGAAATCCATTGCTTCAACAGAGTTCATGTCTGCTAAGAAGTTTCTCAACACCCACATACGATTAAGCACTTCTTCAGAAAGAATTAGGTCTTCGCGACGTGTACTGGAAGCAACAATATCAACAGCTGGAAACATGCGTTTGTTAGAAAGTTTTCTATCCAATTGAAGCTCCATGTTTCCTGTTCCTTTAAACTCTTCAAATATCACATCGTCCATTTTCGAACCAGTGTCTGTAAGAGCAGTGGCAATAATGGTGAGCGACCCACCATCTTCGATGTTACGTGCAGCCCCAAAGAAGCGTTTTGGTTTGTGTAGCGCATTTGCATCTACACCACCCGAAAGCACTTTCCCTGATGCTGGTTGAACTGTATTGTAGGCTCGTGCAAGTCGTGTGATTGAGTCTAGAAGAATTACAACATCGTGTCCGCACTCAACCATTCGCTTGGCTTTGTTGATTACAATTTCTGCAACGCGAACATGTCTGTCGGCTGGTTCGTCAAATGTAGAGGAGATAACTTCGGCGTTTACATTGCGCTCCATATCTGTCACCTCTTCAGGACGCTCATCAATAAGCAAGATAATCATGTATGTGTCAGGATGATTGTCTGCGATGGCATTTGCAATATCCTTTAACAACATTGTTTTTCCTGTTTTAGGTTGGGCAACAATTAGTCCTCGCTGACCAAAACCTATAGGAGAAAACAGATCTACTACTCTACAAGATAAGTTATCGTTGTGTCCTTTTGTTAAATTAAACTTTCTGTCTGGAAACAATGGTTTCAAGTGATCGAAAGGAACTCGGTCGCGCACTTCGTTTGGATTGCGTCCATTTATCATATTTACCTTTACCAAAGGAAAGAACTTTTCGCCTTCTTTTGGGGGACGAATCGGACCTTCCACTACGTCACCAGTTCTCAATCCAAACAATCTAATTTGTGATTGCGACACATAAATATCATCTGGAGAAGACATATAATTGTAATCGGCTGAACGCAAAAATCCATATCCATCGGGTATTACTTCTAATACACCTGATGCAGTTAAAATACCATCAAATTCAAATGCTGGTTGTTTTTCTTTAGAAGATTGTTGAGGTGCATTTTGTTTTGGTCGTTGTTGCTTTTGTTGCTGTTTCGGTTGAAGTGGGGCAGGAGATATCAATGTTTCAATAGATGCTTTTTCCGCTGGGGTGGTCTTTACTTGCGATTCAAACTTTTCAGCTACTGCTTCATCTTCAGCTACCACTGGTGGCAATGCATTTGCTGTTGCACTATCAATTCTATCTTGTTGTCGTTGTTTTTTAGAACGAAAAACAAGTTGCTTTGGTTTTTGAGCATTCTCTTTTTGAGCCTCTTGCTTGTTGTCTTCAACTACTTTTTGTTTATCTTTTGTATCGACAGCCTTTACATCTGCTTGTTTTGCTTTTTGCTGATTGTTATTATTCGCAGGCTTCTCTACTTTTTTGGCAGTTTTTTGTTCTTGTTTGTTATGAGGAGTATCCGACTTTTGTTGTGAGGGTTTTTTAACGTCTGCTTCTTTAGACTTAGGTTGAGGTTGAGGTTGAGGTTGAGGCTGCGGCTTAGGTTGAGGTTTAGATTGAGGCTTAGGTTGAGGCTTAGATTGAGTAGCTTTAGCTTTTTGCTCTTCTTTATTTTTCGCCTGTTTGTTGTCTACTTTAGTAGCAGCAGCTTGTTTGCTTTTATTTTGGTTCGATGGAGCATTTTTTTGTGTTTTCTTTTGCTCATCACTCCTATTAGCATTCTTCTGGGGTGCTTCTGTTTTTTTCTTAGGAGCAGATTTTGGTCTGTTGTTGTTTTTCTTATCAGCCGTTCTTGGTTTTTTGTTTTGTGTTTCGGATTCGGCAATAGCTTGTTCGTCAAGAATTTTATAGATTAATTCTTCTTTTTTGTAGGCATCCGGTCTTCGAATACCCATTGATCTAGCCAATACGCGTAGTTCTGTTGTGAGCTTTTCGTTAAGCTCGATGATATTGTAAATCATTTTTATGATAGTTAGTTAGTTGATCCAAAGATCAGGTAAGTTTTATTTTTTTTAGTTGGAATAATATGAATGTATGCTACTTATAATTTCTAAAGCTATTAATTTTCAATCTTTTGTCTTTTGATATGCAAAGATTAAAGATAAGCTCTTCTGAAACTTAAAAGCGTAAAGTTTTATATTGATAAAAACTATTTTCAAAAAAAAGAGAATGATGTAGTATTATAATTTTCCTGTAAAAACTAATTATAGATTTAATAGTGTCATCTAAATTGTTTTTTTGAAAAAAGTTTGAATTTGAATATTAACAATAAAAACAAGCTTGTTTTCATTTTGAGTGAAGATTCGACCACAAAGATACACTATTTTTGAAAAAAACATATCTTAATTTGTTTTTTTTTCATCAAATAGGTCTTTTTGTGGCACTACTACCCTATAAAACAAGCAGAAATGGGTTTATTTCAACTATTTCATCAATCAATTTGCATGTTTAGCTTATTGGAATTGTCCAATCTTCGTTCTATTTCAGTTTTATAGATTGAAACACGTTTTCTTTCTAACGAGTTGGATGGAGTTGACTCTTCAAATAATTGCTGTGCAGTTGTAATCCAGTCATTAGCCGTTTCTATGTCGTCAAGCATTTCGTAACCCAGTGCTATATTGCTTGCTGCTTTAGCTTTGTCTCTTTTGTTTTTTGTTGAATTGTAGTAGCTTTGCCATTTCTGAATAGCTTCCGCCCATTTCGCTTCATTTGCAAATGTTGCAGCATCGCGCATTGTGGATGATGGCATGGTGTAATACCAGCGTTCTTGGGTAACCCAGTGTGGTGTCAATACATAGGTCATCTTATCTGCTGCATATATAGCTAAATCTTTGAGTGCATGTTCGGCATGAGGTATAACAAATTCTGCATAAGCTCTGCCATCTGATATATCAAAACCCTCCCAATAGAGACTATCCAGATATTGTACAGTCGGAATTTGCCCATCCAATGTAGGTAGATATACACGGAGCGTGGAGCTTATCTTACCATTTAGCTTTGCATAAGGATATCCTTCTTGAATAAAAAGATCTTCCCAGTCACTCGTCACCAATAATTTATCAAGCGAAACCACTGCATCAACCCCAGCTGATTTTTTTAATTCTTGCATTTTTTCGGGAGAAATCGCTTCTTCCTTCCAGTATTCAGTGTCATTTCTCAAAGGCTTCTCATGTAGCATTACTATTTCGTAAAAATCTTCTTCATTTAAGAATTGCGTTAATGCTTCGGTGAAGATGGTAGAGAGACTGTCAGTTGGCACGGATACCTTTTCAGCTTGTCTTCGTCCCAATCTTTTTTTTGTATGCCCAATGTCGTTAGGTTGATTTACCGCATTGTTTACTACCAATAGTTTGTTTACATTTTGGGGGAGTGTCACCTGTGCAGGTTCTTGTGTTTGTATAGTAAAGGTTTTCATACCAGCACAACTTGTCAAGATGAATATCCCAACTAGTATATAAATAGATAACTTGAGGTTTCTCATAAGAGCTGTAATTCGTTTTTCTGTAAATAAAATTAAGTAGTGTGTGGTTTCTCCACTACAATTTATGGCTTTTCGAACAAAAAAGTCAAAGGTGGTTATTAAAATTTTAATGATGTGAATGGGTATTATTGATAGACACATCATTTAAACAACAAACATAATTAAAATGTTTGCAAACAAAAATAGTTTGTGTATTTTTGTTGAATTTATAAGGATATTTTTAAATAAATGACGTATGCTTCAATCAAAAGAGAATTACAACATTATTGTGCTGGCTAAGCAGGTTCCCGACACACGCAATGTAGGGAAAGATGCAATGAAAGCCGATGGGACAGTAAACAGAGCAGCCCTCCCAGCTATTTTCAACCCAGAAGATTTAAATGCTCTTGAACAAGCGATGCAAATAAAAGACACACATCCAGGTTCGAAAATCACCATATTAACAATGGGTCCGGGTAGAGCAGCTGAAATTATTCGCGAAGGATTGTTTCGGGGTGCCGACGATGGAGTCCTCCTAACCGATAGAGCATTTGCAGGAGCCGACACCTTGGCTACTTCTTATGCATTGTCGATGGCAATAAGAAAAATCGGAGAGTTCGATATAATTATTTCAGGTCGTCAAGCAATTGATGGAGACACTGCTCAAGTGGGTCCACAGGTAGCCGAAAAACTCGGAATACCTCAAATTACTTATGCCGAAAAAATTGAATCGATAGAGAAAGATAAAATCAGAATTAAACGCCGTCTTCAGAATGGTGTTGAAACTGTAGCGTCTTCCCTGCCAGTTCTTTTAACGGTGAATGCTTCTGCTTTGCCCTGTCGTCCACGCAATGCTAAATTGCTACAAAAGTATAAACACGCAAAAACAGTGACTGAAAGACAAGTAGAACACATCGACTATATAGATATATACGACGAAAGACCTTATCTAAACCTAACCGAGTGGGGAGTAGCTGATGTGGATGCCGATGTGGCTCTGTGTGGTTTGTCGGGTTCGCCAACCAAAGTAAAACGGATAGAAAATGTAAGCTTTCAGGCGAAAGAGAGCAAAAGACTATCTGACAACGACGAGGATATCAACAACTTGATGAAAGAGTTGATAGAAAACCACACCATTGGATAGATCTTGTATTACCCATAAATGATAGAAAACAATTAATTATGAATAACATATTTGTATATTTAGAAATAGAAGACGGAAAAGTAGCCGAAGTTAGTTTGGAACTACTTACAAAGGGTAATAGCTTGGCAAAGGAGCTCAACTGCAAACTTGAAGCGCTGGCTCTTGGTGCAGATTTGAAGACTGTGCCCCAACAAGTGTTTCCTTTTGGTGTTGACGTGCTTCACGTGTTTGAAGACGACCGTTTATCGCCCTACACAACTCTGCCACACACTTCGGTGTTGGTTAATCTATTCAAAAAAGAGCAACCTCAAATTTGTTTGATGGGAGCCACTATAATAGGTCGCGACCTTGGACCCCGTGTTTCATCTGCCTTAGGAAGTGGTTTGACAGCCGACTGTACATCCCTAGAAATAGGTGATCACGAAGATAGAAGACAGAAAAAAGTGTACGAAAACCTCCTTTACCAAATTCGTCCTGCCTTTGGTGGCAACATTGTGGCATGGATTATCAATCCCGACCAACGTCCACAAATGGCGACAGTGCGCGAGGGAGTAATGAAAAAGGAATTTGCTCTCAACAGCAAAGAGGGTGAAATAATAGAATATAAGTTAGACGATTTCGTATCAGAAGAGGACTTCGCTGTGACCGTCATAGAGCGACACATCGAGAAATCAAAAATAAACATCAAAGGAGCACCTATCATTATTTCGGGAGGATATGGTGTAGGTTCGAAAGAAAACTTCAACCTTCTCTACGATTTGGCATCAGTGATTGGTGGCGAGGTGGGTGCATCGCGTGCTGCAGTTGATGCAGGTTTTGCAGAACATGATCGTCAAATTGGTCAAACTGGTGTCACTGTTCGTCCCAAACTCTACATTGCATGTGGCATTTCGGGACAAATACAACATATTGCAGGCATGCAAGAGAGTGCTATTATTGTTGCAATCAACAACGATAAGGATGCTCCTATCAATGCTATAGCCGATTATGTGATAACAGGTGACATGGAGAATATTATCCCCAAAATGATTAAATATTACAAACAAAACACTAAGTAGGACTCAATGAAAGGACCGATTCTATTTACTTAGAATCTTTCATAATTGAATAGAACCTTCACAAACAACATTAAAATATGGCAAACTTTTATACAGACACTCCTCAACTAAAACATCATCTCAATCATCCCCTGATGAAGCGGATTGTAGCGTTGAAGGAGCGTAACTTCCAAGATAAAGACAAATACGACTATGCACCACAAGATTTTGAGGATGCTATGGATAGCTATGACAAAGTGCTTGAAATAGTGGGTGAAATTTGTGGCGACATTATTGCACCTAATGCCGAAGGTGTTGATCAAGAGGGACCAACCCTGACTAATGGTCGCGTAACTTATGCAAGTGGCACACAAGAGAACTTAGATGCTGCTCGCAATGCAGGATTGATGGGAATGGCACTACCTCGTGAGTATGGCGGATTGAATTTCCCAGTTGTACCTTATATAATGGCAGCCGACATTGTAAGCCGTGCCGATGCAGGTTTTCAAAATCTGTGGGGATTGCAAGATTGTGCACAAACATTGTACGAATTTGCAGATGATGACCAAAAGACTCGTTTCCTGCCCGAAGTGTCCAAAGGTGCCACCATGTCGATGGACCTCACCGAGCCTGATGCGGGTTCGGACCTCCAAGCAGTGATGCTGAAAGCAACTTACAACGAAAAGGAAGATACTTGGTATCTAAATGGTGTGAAACGTTTTATTACCAATGGCGATTCAGATATACACTTAGTATTGGCTCGTTCCGAAGAAGATTCAACTGACGGGCGTGGACTCTCTATGTTTGTATATGACAAACGCAATGGAGGAGTCAATGTGCGTCGTATCGAAAACAAAATGGGTATTAAAGGTTCGCCTACTTGTGAGTTGGTGTTCAAAAATGCCAAGGCAGAGTTGGTGGGGTCGCGCCGATTGGGTTTGATAAAATATGTGATGTCGCTCATGAATGGTGCTCGATTGGGGATTATGTCACAAGCTGTTGGTCTTTGCGAAGCAGCCTATCAAGAGGCATACGATTATGCCATTTCTCGTCGCCAATTTGGCAAAGCTATCATTAATTTCCCTGCTGTGTACGAAATGATAGCCAACATGCGTGCAAAAACAGATGCTTCGAGAGCCATCTTATACGAAACAGCACGTTTTGTGGATATGTATAAAGTATTAGAGGACATTTCTAAAGATCGAAAACTTACTCCTGAAGAGCGTAAGGAGATGAAGCATTATTCTCGTTTGTCCGATGCATTCACACCATTAGGCAAAGGAATGACCACCGAATTTGCCAACGAAACTACTTACGATGCCATCCAAATTCATGGTGGTTCGGGTTTTATGAAAGACTATACATGCGAACGACTCTATCGCGATGCACGTATCACTAATATATATGAAGGAACAACTCAATTACAAGTGGTTGCTGCCATTCGCCACGTCACTACTGGTACTTTCTTGAAACAAATCAAAGAGTATGAAGCGATGCCGCTTGCTCCAGAACTGGAGGCATTGCGCAAACGTCTGGTTAAGATGACCAAGATGTATGAGAAGTTGGTAGAGATCGTTACCGAGCCCAAAGATTCAGAGTTTCTCGATTTCAATGCACGCCGATTGGTTGAAACTGCGGGACACATCATTATGGGACACCTGTTGCTATTGAGCGCCAACGAAGAGCCAAAGCTCTATCGTCGTTCAGCAGAGGTGTACATTCATTTAGGACAAAACGAAGTAATCAAAAACTACAATTTTGTTACCAAGTTCCGCAT
>CAZXGV010000100.1:0-7792 GCA_964640575.1 uncultured Dysgonomonadaceae bacterium | reverse complement strand
TGAATGATTAATTGTTTATGGTGAACGGTCAGCAGTGAATCTGTTGACTTATAGGTTGTAGGGATAAGTCGTGACTTGTCCTTATTTAAATTACGAGCAGTGTGGATTGAAGTCGCAGTGTAACGCCACTCGCCGATTTCCGAATCGATGTGCTGCGTAGCAGAAAGAATTCCACATCCTTCGTAACATTCCAACAAAAGCACTGATTGGGAGACCAGCACCAGCCCAACACAGCAGATGTTGAATAGTATTACCGACCTTGAAAAGGTCAAAGATGAATAGCCCGTCATAAAATGAGAGGTTATCTAATATTTTGTGTATGAGTCACAAACGTCTTAATCCCACCCTTTGATTTGTGAATTTGGAAGCATTAATCTGTTTTTATATTCAAATTGTTATGAAGAGAAGCCTAAATTTTATACTTTAGCAGAGTTTTTAAATATAAAAATAAACATAATATGAGCGAGGTTATAAAACAGATTGGTCTTAGGCTACAAGGATTACGGGAATCTTTAGAAATGACGCAAGAAACATTTGCTGCATCTTGTGGTATTCCTATTCAAGATTATATTGATTACGAGAGGGGTGAAAAAGACATGACTATCAGTGTAATGAAAACAATATCTGAAAAGTTTAATATTGATACTTCTGTTCTGATGTTTGATGGAGAACCTAAAATGAGTAGTTATTTTTTGACTCGCAAAGGCAAAGGATTATCTATAAAAAGAGTGGAGAGATATAAGTATCAAACATTGGCGGGAGGATTTAACAACAGAAAAGCTGAGGTGTTTGAAGTTACTATTGAGCCTCGTGTTGCCGAATTGCCGCTGCATACCAGCAACCACGGTGGACAGGAATTTATTAGAGTGCTAGAGGGGAGAATGAGGTTTTTTATAGATAATAAAGAACTCATTCTTAATGAAGGCGATAGCATCTATTTTGATGCTTCATGTCACCATGGAATGCAACCAATGGACGGTCGATTTGTGAGATTCATAACAATAATTATATAGTTGAATAGATATACTTCAAGCATGATTAATAAATTTTTAAATCAAATCAGTTTTAGTTCTACAGAAGATTTTGCAGCAAACTATAAAGTAGAAATTCCTGTGAATTTCAATTTCGCCTATGACATTGTTGACGAGTGGGCAAAAGTAGCTCCCAATAAGAATGCATTGTGCTGGGTAAATGATAAGGGTAAGGAGTTCAGAATTACTTATAGAGAGTTGAAAGAGAAAAGCGATCAAGCAGCTTCTTTTTTTCTACAGGAAGGCATCAATAAATCGGACATGGTGATGCTTATCTTGAAAAGAAGGTATCAGTTTTGGTATGCTATTTTAGGGTTGCATAAAATAGGAGCAGTTGTTATTCCGGCTACACATTTACTTACAAAAAAGGACATAGTATATAGGAACAATGCTGCTAATATTAAAGCAATTGTAAGCGTCGATGATGAATTGGTGCTGTCTCACATAGATGAGTCGATGCCTGATTCACCAAGTGTAGAAATCAAAATATGTTGTTCTAAGACCAACAAGCCAGGTTGGATTGATTTTGAAGAGGGTATGCGGAATACTCCCAAATTTGTGCGTCCATCAGATGTGAATGACAACAATGATGCCATGATACTCTATTTTACTTCGGGCACTACCGGAGAACCTAAAATGGTGATTCACAATTTTGTGTATCCTCTTGGACATATTGTTACAGCTAAATACTGGCATAACTTGCATGAAAATAGCCTCCACCTGACTGTAGCAGACACTGGATGGGGTAAAGCTGTGTGGGGAAAGTTGTACGGACAAATGATTGTTGGGTCAGAAATTATGGTCTATGATCACGATAAATTTGCACCCGCAGAGATGCTTCAATTGATTGCTAACTATAAAGTTACCTCCTTTTGCGCCCCTCCCACAATATACCGTTTTCTTATTAAAGAAGATTTATCAAGCTATGATCTTTCTTCACTCGAATATGTCACTACTGCAGGAGAAGCGTTAAACCCATCGGTATTTGATGACTTTAAAAAAGCAACAGGATTGATGATTCGCGAGGCGTTTGGTCAAACAGAAACAACGGCAACCATCATCACGTTTCCATGGATGAAACCTATTCCAGGAGCGATGGGTGTCCCTAATCCTACGTATGATATAGATTTGGTTGACCTTGAAGGACGTTCGGTAGAAGATGGAGAAACTGGGGAGATAATTCTCAGAACCGATAAGTCCATCCCTTTAGGACTGTTCATGGGATATTATAAAGATGAAGAGTTGACACGTTCTGTCTATAGCGACCATGTTTACAAAACGGGCGATATGGCTTGGAGAGATCAAAACGGATATTATTGGTTCGAAGGTCGCACGGACGATGTGATTAAGAGTTCGGGTTACAGAATTGGACCATTTGAAGTGGAAAGTGCTATCTTGTTGCATCCTGCAGTTGTTGAGTGTGCCATAACAGGCGTGCCCGATGAGATAAGGGGACAAATTATAAAAGCAACTATTGTACTAAATACAGACTTCAAAAAATTTGACAAAGATAAATTAATAAAAGATATTCAAAATCACACCAAAAAAGTTACTGCTCCTTACAAATATCCTCGTATTATTGAATTTGTGGATGAGCTACCAAAAACAATAAGTGGGAAGATTAAGAGGGCAGCGATAAGAAAGGGATAATGAGTTGTCTTTTAAATAATGGAGGTTGAGAAGAGACTTTTAAATTAATAGACAAAGAAGAGAATTTAAAAGTATTGATTACAAACAAAGAGAACACTTACTAACCATAAAAAAAGCAGGGTTTTAAATCCTGCTTTTTTTAAACATATTAAAGCCTTTATTAAAATGAGAATTCAATTCCGAAGTTTAGAGAACCGACGGTGCCGCTTTGTGTAATTGCTGAGTAAGAAGCTACAGCTGCTAGATTCCCAAAGTTATAGCCAACTTTAGGGCGGATTAAAGCACCTCCACTCATTCCACTCGGACTCAGACCAATTGCATATCCCAAGTCTGCTCCAACAAAGAAATCATCGAATAAATACCTAGCATGAGCTCCAATTGGAAGAAATAGAGCATCTTTTATTTTAATAGAACTTCCTTCACCTCCAATATTATCTCCATTATAATAAATCAAGCTTGCCATAGGCCCAACTTTGAAGGTTTCGTTCATTTGAAATAGGTATGCGAAATCAGCTTGTGCGCCAAAAGAGTAAGCATTGCTAAAATCACCCAAAGGGAGGCTCGCGCTTACTCCAATTTTCATGTCTTCAGATTGCCCCATGTATTGAGACTGAACCGTAATTACACTAATTGATACTAAAACTAGAACAAATAAAATTCTTTTCATAATTATTGAATTTAAAATGAATAAAATACTTACTTCATAAAACTAGATTTTTATGAAAGTTATTTACAAAGTAAGAAGATAAGAAGCTTCGCACGCATCGATTTCTCTAGAGCAGTGCGCAAATAATGGAGACAAAAGCGAAAACATAGTCAAACCTAAAACGTTTCTTTTTATACCTCCATAGTTGTAACATCTAAATGTTAATATATATATTATAGCAAGCTATGTTGTGATAACAGATGTAATCTGATATTGTTCGTGTTAATTAGTTAAATGCTAGATAAGTATCTAAATCATCAATCAGATGCATCATATACCTCATATACAAGTAAATTGACATAGTTTTGAAACTCTGTCTATTAGGCGGAGTGTATTTGTGATTGTTTTTAATGTGCTTTATTCGCTTCATTTTAACACAAGAGTGTTGCTGTTTTGTTAATATACTAAAGTATTCATTGTTTGATTTGTTGCAAGATTTATATGTAAAGGAATAAGAAAGAGTTTATAAATAAATTTACCTTAGTTAATGAAAATGCCTGTTTCTAGAGGAATTGATGTTTTACTAAATGGTTCAGTGAGGATGCAAAGTTCTAACTTTTTCACTGGAGTTAGAGAAGAAGAAGGGATTGACATAATCTATGAAATTGAAAAGGAGATAAAAGTTATAGGAGTTGACAACGAAATTGTTTAGTAATCGTTGAATTTTCTGATTAAACTTACTCAGTGTCGGTTTTTTCCAATTAATTAAATAGCATTCTTCAAAGTTTATATTTCATATACCTTTTGACCTATTTATCAAATAAATGACATTTAACTATCAAAAAATTATCAAAGCAGAGATATTATCTATAATTTTGTGTTCAGTTTAGAGAGAAACTGTTTCTTTCTTCCAAAATTTCTAACAACTTTTATTTATGCGTAAAGATAAACCTGCACGATTGATTCTAGAAAATGGTGTAGTTTTTCATGGGAAATCGTTTGGTTCCGAAAGATCGAGTTCGGGCGAGGTCGTTTTCAGTACCGCCATGGTTGGTTATCCTGAAAGCCTGACAGACCCGTCCTATGAAGGGCAGATATTAACAATCACTTATCCAACAATCGGAAATTACGGAGTCCCACCTAACAGTATGACAGAAGGAGTTTCCGATTTTTTTGAGTCCGAGCGTATCCATGTCAAAGGGCTCGTGGTGTTGGACTATTCGCATAACTATTCACATTGGAATGCCGAAAAGTGTCTTTCGGAGTGGTTAAAAGAAGAGGGTATTCCTGCTATATATGATATCGACACACGCCAATTGACAAAGCTATTGCGCGAGAATGGTTCGATGAGTGGAAAAATTGTGATAGACGATGCTGATGAACACGAAATTGAGTTCTACGACCCATCGCAAGAGAACTTAGTGCCTAAGGTGAGCTGCAAGGAGATAATTGAATATAAAAATGGTGATAAAAAGGTAGTGTTGGTTGACTGTGGTGTCAAACATAGTATTATTCGACACTTGCTTGGCAAGAATATTCATCTTATAAGAGTGCCATGGGATTATAATTTCAACTCGATAGAGTATGATGGGCTGTTCATTTCTAATGGTGCGGGCAATCCAGAGTTTTGTAAGACAACGGTAGATAATATATGTCTTGCAATGAACAGAAACAAACCAATTTTTGGTGTTGGAATGGGCAATCAATTATTGGCATTGGCGGCAGGTGCTAAAACGTATAAATTGAAATATGGACATCGAGGGCACAATCAGCCTGTGAGAAAAGTGGGTGAAAACACATGTTATATCACCTTGCAAAATCATGGTTATGCCGTTGATGCTAGTTTGCTGAACGGCGAATGGGAACCCTACTTCGAAAATATGAACGATGGTACTAACGAGGGTATAAGACATAAAACAAAACCATTTTCATCAGTCCAGTTTCATCCCGAAGCTGTTGATGGTCCTACTGATACAGAGTATCTTTTTCAAGACTTTATAGATATGTTATAGAGTTACCACAAAAAAATAAATACAACATCATAGTAGGCGCAAAAGCGCAATACGATTAATGATATATAAGAAAGATAAAATCAACAAATGACAACAATCAATACGTCCTCTAAAAAGGATTTAGCATATTCACGTTCAGATATAAAAAAGGTTCTATTACTTGGTTCAGGAGCTCTCAAAATTGGAGAAGCTGGTGAGTTTGATTATTCAGGTTCGCAAGCACTTAAAGCATTGAAGGAAGAAGGGATAGAAACAATTCTGATTAATCCGAATATTGCTACTGTCCAAACATCTGAAGGTTCGGCAGATAAAATATACTTTTTGCCCATAACGCCTTACTTTGTAGAAAAAGTAATAAAAAAAGAGCAACCCGATGGGTTACTGCTTGCATTTGGTGGACAAACAGCACTTAACTGTGGGGTGAAACTATTTGAATCGGGAATCTTGGAGAAGCACAATGTAAAAGTGCTTGGAACTCCCGTTGAAACAATCATGTCAACTGAAGACCGTGATTTGTTTGTGAAAAAACTGAATGAGATTGATGTAAAGACCATAGAGAGTACTGCAACAAGCACCATTAAAGAATCTTTGGAAGCCGCCGAAAAGTTAGGTTATCCCATCATTGTTCGGGCAGCCTACTCTTTAGGTGGTCTTGGTTCGGGCTTTTGTAACAATCCCGAGGAACTGAAATTATTGGCAGAGAAAGCTTTTTCATATTCAGATCAGCTATTAATAGAGAAATCGCTGAAAGGATGGAAAGAGATTGAGTATGAAGTAGTGCGTGATCAATACGACAATTGCATCACAGTGTGTAACATGGAAAATTTTGATCCACTGGGGATTCACACTGGAGAAAGTATTGTGGTGGCTCCATCGCAAACGCTTACCAACTCTGAAGTTAATAAACTGCGCAGCCTTGCCATACAAATTGTACGCCACTTGGGGATAGTGGGCGAATGTAATGTGCAGTATGCTTTTGACACAGAGTCGGAAGATTATAGAGTGATTGAAGTGAATGCTCGCTTGAGTCGTTCATCGGCTTTAGCTTCCAAAGCAACGGGCTATCCGTTGGCTTTTGTGGCTGCTAAGTTGGGTTTGGGATATGGATTGTTTGACTTAAAGAACTCTGTAACTAAATCAACCAGTGCATTCTTTGAACCAGCCATGGATTATGTGGTGGTGAAAATACCGCGTTGGGACCTTGGCAAGTTTACAGGAGTAACCAAAGAGATTGGGTCGAGCATGAAGTCGGTTGGAGAAATTATGTCCATCGGGCGCACCTTTGAAGAGGCTATTCAAAAAGGCTTGCGCATGATAGGGCAGGGCATGCATGGATTTGTTGAAAACAAAGAGCTGAAAGTTAAAGATATCGATAAAGCGTTGAGAGAACCCACCGATGAACGCATATTTGTGATTAGCAAAGCTTTCAGAATAGGCTATACTATTGATCAGATTCACGACTTGACCAAGATAGACAAATGGTTTTTGCATAAATTGCACAACATACTTGAAACAGCTGAGGTTATTGAAGCGTTATCCCCGAATGATGCCGATTTGTCTAAGGCTAATAATCCTAATTTTGATGAGCTCTTGCGAGTTGCTAAAAAGCAAGGTTTTTCCGATTTTCAGATTGCACGTGCTCTTTGGAAAGAGGAGATGCCTGAAGATGGACCTGAGAAAGTTCGCAAGTATCGTAAGAGCTTGAATATTTTGCCTGTTGTGAAGCAAATTGATACACTGGCAGCTGAATATCCTGCACAGACCAACTATTTGTACTTAACATATAACGGTGCTGAAAATGATGTCGACTATCTAGGAGATAAAAAATCCGTGATTGTGTTAGGATCGGGAGCTTATCGTATTGGGTCATCCGTTGAATTTGATTGGTGTTCTGTGAATGCTCTGAAAACTGTAAGAGAAGAGGGTTATCGTTCTGTGATGATTAACTACAATCCTGAAACAGTATCCACAGACTATGATATGTGTGACCGTCTCTATTTTGATGAGTTAACGTTTGAACGTGTAATGGACATCATTGAGCTGGAGAATCCTCATGGTGTGATACTTTCTGTTGGTGGACAAATTCCCAATAACCTCGCTGTAAAATTGGACAACTTTGGTGTGAACATATTGGGCACACAAGCCAACAAAATTGATAATGCAGAGAATCGTCATAAGTTTTCGAGCATGTTGGACGAACTCAATATTGACCAACCTAGATGGAAAGAGCTGACCTCGCTCAGTGATATTGAAAGTTTTGTGGATGAGGTTGGTTATCCTGTTTTGGTGCGACCTTCTTATGTGCTGTCGGGTGCAGCAATGAATGTTTGTTCTAATTATGATGAGTTGAAAAACTTTCTTCAATTAGCAGCCGATATCTCTTCAAAATACCCTGTAGTAGTAAGCGACTTTGTTGAGAACGCCAAAGAGATAGAGTTTGATGCCGTTGCCAA
>CAZXGV010000099.1:0-7840 GCA_964640575.1 uncultured Dysgonomonadaceae bacterium | reverse complement strand
ATTTCTATTTCTCACAATTAAACCGTAATTTTACTCCATATTTGTTTATATAACAAACTTATATTTTTATTTCAAATCTCAATTAATTGATATATACATAATTACAAAAACTTAAGTATGAAAACTAGAAGACAGTTTTTAAAAACAATGGGAGGATTGACATTACTCACCGTCCTTCCTCGAAATGTTTTAGGAAAAGGATTTATTGCTCCGAGTGATCAACTAACCAAAGGTATTATCGGAGTTGGGGGTATGGGTCGTTCACATATTCCTTATGATAATACGCGAGTAGTTGCCATGTGCGATGTGGACAAGAACCACTTGAAAAGAGCAGCAGGAATGGTGGAAGATAAAATCAATCTTTATCACGATTTTCGCGACCTCATTTTAGACAAAGATGTTGACATCGTTCACATTGCTACCCCACCCCATTGGCATGGCATCATGTCTGTGGAAGCAGCTAAAGCAGGAAAAGACATTTTCTGCGAAAAACCTATGACACGTACCATTGGCGAAAGCAAACGAGTGGTGGAAGCAATTCAACAACATGGCAATATTTTCCGCTTAAATACATGGTTCAGATTTAGAAGTCAATTCTATGGATTGGGCACACCTGTTAAGCCTTTGAAGAAATTAGTGGACAGTGGTATGTTAGGTTGGCCTCTTAAAGTAACCATCAGCAAACATACTGGTTTCGATTGGAAGTTCTTCTGGGTAGGAAAAAATCATCTCGAACCTCAACGAGTACCCGAAGAGCTGGATTACGACATGTGGTTAGGACCTGCACCTTACAAACCTTACAATGAGCACAGAGTCCATAGCAATTTCCGTGGATACTGGGATTATGATGGCGGTGGTTTAGGCGATATGGGACAACACTACATTGATCCTGTACAATACATGCTAAATAAAGACAATACAAGCCCCGTGAAAGTTGAAGTAGATGCACCTCAACAACATCCTGATGCAGTTGGTACATGGAACAGCATTACATACACTTACGATGATGGTTGTCAAATAGTATTATGGGGCGGCGATTATGGTGACCCAAATACACCATATATTGCAGGTCCTAATGGAAATGTATATAAAAACTTTGTGTGTGATATACCCAATTGGGAAAAGAAATTAGCAGATTTCCCCGAACCACCTGCACAAAACACAGATTTTATCGAAAGCATACATACACGCCAAAAATATGCATTGAACGAGTTGAACGGACACAGATCATGTACCATTGTTAACATGGGCGCAGTTGCACTCAGATTGAACAGAACTTTGGAATATGACCCTGTAAAAGAAGAATTTATCAATGACACTGAAGCAAACAGATTGCTTGATCAACCCATGCGTTCACCTTGGAGCATTTAATCCATAAAATTACAAGAAAATAAAATGAAAAAAACAAATAACTATATAGCGTTACTTTTAGTCTGCCTATTTGCTTTTGGCGGACTATCAGCTCAAACACCAAAGAACAGAACTGTTACAACAATTGTAGCAGATGTGTTAACTCAACTTCCTGCTCAAAAGCCGAAACAGTATAATCAGCTAATGGCAGAGTTAGTGGAAACTGGAGAAGAAGGATTGATGAACCTGATTAACAGCATGAATCCTCCAGGACCAGAAAGCAATGAGAAAATTGAATTTGCACTAAGTGGATGGACCAACTTTGTTGCCAAAGACGAGGCTAAACGCTCAGAAACTGCAAACACTTATGCCAAAGCATTAGGAATGCAACTTCATGATGAAATAAAAGCTTTTATTATTCGTCAGTTAGAAATGATTGGTGGAGAAGAAAACATTGATGTGTTAGCTTCTTTTTTAACCAGTGAAAGATTTGTTGGTCCTGCTTCTCAAGCTTTAGTTACTATGCGTTCTGCAAATGCAGACAACGCTTTAGTAGAAGCTCTAAAGGCAGCTCAATCAGAAGAGATGAAGATTCAGTTGGTAAATGCTATTGTACAAACCGACAACAAAAATGCAGAAGGATTACTACTGGAGTTATTGAAAGAAGCAAAGTCGCCAAACTATAAAAAGACAGTACAAAAAGCATTAAGTACATTAGGTTCAAAAGCTTCTCTAAAGCCTTTAAAAAACGCAGCAAAGAGTGAAAAGTTTGCTTATGGCAAAGAAAGCACGACAGCCTCTTATTTAGAGTTACTACGCACACTTAAAAATGTTGAGACCAAAACAGTGCGTAAAGAAGCTCATGCAATGCTAAAAGTGGGTGCTAAACAAAATCAGCCTGACTTGCAAATTGCAGCAATAGACATTTTGATGAGCATACCTGCAGAAAACAAAATGAAATTAGTAGAGTATGCCCTTAAAGATCAAAATCCGGCTTTAGTTGCTAGCACACTGCGTTTGTATCCAAACAAATTGAATGACAAAGGATATAGCACATTGATAAAACGCCTTCATTCATCCGCACCCGAAACTCAAGTACCTATTGTTTATTGGTTAGGAAATCAAAAAATGGAGCAGGCTATTCCTGAAATCTCTAAGCTTACAGCTTCTAGCAATCCCCTCTTAAAAGCCGCAGCAATTCGTTCTTTAGCAAAAATGAACAATGAAGATGCAATGCTTAAATTGGTGGGACTACTTAAGAGCGACGACAAAGAAACAATTGCTATGGCAAAAGATGCACTAACTACATACAAGGGCGACATGTCGTATGTATTAGCATCAGTTTTTAATGACAGCAGCGACCAAGGCAAATCTGCAATTTTACAATTAATTGCAGCTCGCAGAATGGAAAGCCAATATAGCTTGGTCTACAACCAGTTGTTTACAGACAATGTTACAGTGAAAGCAGAAGCTGCCAAAACGTTGCAGTTTGTTTCTACTGAAGAAAATCTTGATGATCTGTTTATGTTGCTCGAAAAAGATGATGCAGAGCATATTCCTGCATTGCAACAAGCTATCAATGCATCGTTGTCAAATCTATCTGCCGACGAGCAAATGACTGTTATATCAAAACAGACAAACAAACCTAATGCTAAGAGCCATTTATACTACCCCGCAATGGCATTCGCTGGTTCGCAAGAAGCAATGGATCAATTAATGGAAGATTACAAAAACGCGCCTGCTAAACAAAAACGCGCAGCATTTGAAGCGTTGACAACTTGGAAAACTTTTGACGTAATTTATCCACTTCTCGAAATTGCTCGTAACAGTAAAGACAGCAAAGAAAAAAGTGATGCAATTGATGCAATTGTAAATACTGTTTCAAAATCAGATCAAACGCAAGAAGTGAAATATCTGTTTTTGCGCGAAGCATTAGAAATGGCAAGTACAGATAAACAAAAGAACACCATAATAGAACTGCTTGGCAGAACAAACATGTATCAAGCATTGCTTTTATTAGAACCATATATGGATGTCCCAGCAGTGCGTGAGAGCGCAGCACAAGCATCTATGAAGATAGCACTCGACAACCCACAATTTGCTGGTGAAAAGACAACATCAATCTTAAAAAAAGTAAGCGAAACATTGGACAATCCTGATGCAGGTTATCAGCGTGAAGCTATAAACAAGTTTCTTAACGAAAACGAAACTGATGATGGGTTTGTATCATTATTCAATGGTAAAGACCTTACAGGTTGGAAAGGATTAGTAGCCAATCCTATTAAACGTGCAAACATGAGTGCTAAAGAGTTGGCTGCTGCACAAGCAAAAGCTGATAAAGAAGCAATGGAGAATTGGATTGTTGAAGATGGCAACATCTTTTTCACTGGAAAAGGTGATAACCTTTGCACAGAAAAAATGTATGGCGATTTTGAAATGCTTGTAGATTGGAAACTTTATCCTGGCAAAGAGCCTGATGCAGGTATCTATCTACGCGGCACCCCACAAGTTCAAATATGGGACATATCTCGTACACATGTTGGAGCTCAAGTTGGATCAGGTGGTTTATATAACAATAAAACTCATGAAGCTGACCCACTAAAAGTTGCTGATTTGAAGTTGGGTGAATGGAACACATTTTATATCAAAATGGTTGGAGACCGAGTAACAGTACGTTTAAATGGAGAATTGGTTGTTGACAATGTAATTCTAGAAAACTACTGGGATAGAGATCAACCCATCTTCCCTTTTGAACAAATAGAATTGCAAGCACATGGTAGCGAAGTTGCCTATCGCGACATCTATATAAAAGAGATTGAGCGTCCAGAACCATTTACTTTATCAGAAGAAGAGGAGAAGGAAAACTTTGAAATTCTTTTCGATGGAACCAATATGCACAAGTGGACAGGGAACACACACGATTATATAATCGAAGATGGTAATATCGTTATCTATCCAAGTTCAAGACATGGTGGAAACTTATATACCAAAAAAGAGTATGATAATTTTGTTTTCCGCTTCGAGTTTCAGTTAACTCCTGGTGCAAACAATGGTTTAGGTATCCGCACTCCTTTAGAAGGTGATGCTGCATACGTGGGTATGGAACTACAAATACTTGACAACGATGCACCCGTTTACAAAAACCTGAAGGAATATCAGTACCACGGTTCTGTATATGGTGTAATACCAGCAAAAAGAGGTCACCTAAAACCAATGGGTGAGTGGAACTATCAAGAAGTGATTGCTGACGGTGACAACATAAAGATAATATTGAACGGTACAACCATATTAGATGGAAATATCCGAGAAGCATCTAAAAATGGTACAGCAACAATGGATGGGAAAAATCATCCAGGCTTGTTAAACAAAAGCGGACATATCGCCTTTTTAGGACATGGCTCTGTAGTTAAGTTCAGAAACATTAGAGTGAAAGAGCTTTAGAACTTCAAGAAGTCATTCGCAGTTTATACATTAAAAAAAGTGTCCAAAATAATTTGGACACTTTTTTTATATCAATTTTAATACGCACACAATCGAATTATTAACCTGACAGGCTGTTTCCGCTATCTTGTAAGGCAACATATCCTATTTTCATACTCGAAGTATCTCTTTATTCTGCTTATAGCGTACTTTATGTGTTCTTCACCATTCACTTTCCCTACACCGTCCTCACCTTATAATGTGTATTCACCTTCCCCTTCACCATATTATTCAACTTAGATTTTATCAAGCGTTTCCGAATAGCTGAGATATGGTCCACAAACAAAATACCTTCTACATGGTCATATTCGTGTTGAATGACACGAGCAGTGAAGCCAGTGAAGGTTTCTTTGTGCGGCTCTAAGTTCTCGTCGAGATACTCAATCTCAATTTCGTTTGGGCGAGGCACTCCTTCGTTGATACCTGGAATACTGAGACAGCCCTCCTCAAATGACACAGTATCGCCCGAACGACTAATAATGCGCGCATTGATAAAAGTCTTCTTCAACCCTTCATACTCGGGGGTCTCCTCATCAGCCAATGGAGATAAATCGATTACAAAAATGCGATCCTCCAAACCTACTTGAGGACCTGCCAATCCCACACCATCTGCATTGTACATTGTTTCGTACATATTGTCAACCAACTCTTTCAAATTGGGATAAGAAGCATCAATGTCTTGTGTCACTTTTCGCAAAACGGGGTGTCCGTATATATATATCGGTAAAATCATATTATAATAATAAATTTGTTTTCTCTTTTATGCAGATAGGCACATACTTCACAGGTTAAGACAAGTTCAATCGCCTACCCTCCATATATCCTTGCAGGATGATGGTAGCACTTATCTCATCGACCAATGCTTTGTTTTGTCTTTTCTTTTTCTTCACGCCTCCATCAATCATTGTTTGTTGTGCCATTCTCGATGTAAAACGTTCATCGCAATACTCCACAGGAATATCGGGAATCTCCTTCTGCAGTCTTTTCACAAAGGGCTTGATGTATTGCATACTTTCAGACTCCTCGTAGTTCATCTGACGCGGCAGTCCTATTATAATCAATTCGACTGGCTCTTTTGCAACATACTCTTTCAAAAAATTGATTACAGTATGCGAGGGCACCGTAGTGAGTCCGTTGGCAATAATTTGCAACGTGTCGCTCACGGCAATCCCCGAACGTTTTCTTCCATAATCTATTGCTAGCAATCGTGCCATATTTATAAATACTTACACATCAAAACTCTTACGTTTCAATTCGAAATCTTTACCAAGATATTTCTCACGCACCACCTCATTGTTTGCTAGTTCCTCGGCAGTACCTTGAAACAACACTTTCCCCTCGAAAAGCAAATAAGCTCTATCCGTAATACTCAACGTTTCGTTCACATTGTGGTCGGTAATCAAGATACCAATATTACGGTATTTCAATCGCGCTACGATTGATTGTATGTCTTGCACAGCAATAGGGTCAACACCCGCAAAGGGCTCGTCGAGCATAATAAACTTTGGATCGATAGCCAAGCAACGGGCTATTTCGGAACGGCGCCTTTCACCACCCGAAAGTTGGTCGCCCAAATTTTTACGCACTTTCTGAAGACCAAACTCTTCAATCAAGCTCTCCATTTTTTCGAGTTGTTCGTCTCTACTTTTATCAGTCATTTCGAGCACCGAAAGGATGTTATCTTCAACCGACATCTTACGAAAAATAGAAGCCTCCTGTGCCAAATAACCGATACCGTTTTGAGCCCGTTTATACACAGGATATTTGGTAATGTTACGCTCTCCCAAAAAGATTTGCCCTTGATTGGGCACAATCAACCCTACAGCCATATAAAACGTGGTTGTTTTGCCCGCACCGTTTGGACCAAGCAAACCCACAATTTCGCCTTGCTTCACATCAATAGAAACATGGCTCACCACAGTACGTTTGCCATACTTTTTAACCAAATTTTCGGTGCGAAGCACCAAGTGCTCTTGCTCTTTTGGCTTTTCCGTCACTAAACTATCCATTTCAATTGAAATGTCGTTTATTGGGTCGTTATTTGATTGTTTATTCTCCATTTGCTTTCAATATTTATGCAAAGATACAAAAACTAAGAGAGTAGAATATCATTTCATACGTAGAACTTCTATAGAAATGACAATGAATGTTATTCACTGATTACTATCTCTGCCGATTTCACCTCGCCACTAATGGGTGGACTGTTTTTAGCCAAGCGTACTTCCATAGCGGTTATTTGAGGAAATGCAGCTCGAATTGTGGTATAAATACGCATTGCTACATGCTCCAACAATTTGGATGGCTGTTCCATTTCCGTTTTCACCAAATCGTACACCTGCGAATAGTTGATGGTGTCGTCCACATTGTCAGATTGGCAAGCACGAGTCAAATCTGCCGTCATCTGAATATTCACCACATAGTTGTTCCCCACCCTTGTCTCTTGTGCCATCACCCCATGATAGGCAAAAAATTGCATATCGTTGAGCCTAATAGTTGTTTTCATTGTCTGTTTGTTTGTTATTCAAGTTCAAAAGTAACAATAATAAATTATTATTGTCCTAAAACTCACCTATCAAAAGAGTTAGATTCATGTAATTGGAACGAATACGAGAGACCAGCACCAACCATACAGAAAGTTTCTATTTTACCGATAAGAGATAGAAACAAACATCGCAATTTAGCTTTATGTCATAGAGCACACTGCGGCTAACGTCCGCATTGTGCATAATTGAATGAATTGCGAGTCGCATTTATGAGGTATGAGGCATGGGGTATGGGGTGTGTTAGTGCCTGATAGAGAAAATTCATGAATTTTCTCTACTGCCACCGATTAGGGCTGGAAGTCCCGATATAATTCAGCCCAACCTGCAAGGGTTGGGGTAAATTGGAAGAGTCAATAATCGAGGGCTGTAAGCCTGGCATAAAAATATAAACCTCAGGCTGGCGCAGATATTCATCCGTGCCATCACAACATCCGCTTGCGCCGATTTATTTGCAATCGGTGTGCTGC
>CAZXGV010000098.1:0-7876 GCA_964640575.1 uncultured Dysgonomonadaceae bacterium | reverse complement strand
GCCATCAATCCACGCATTCCTGATAACTGACGAATTTGTTCGCGCGACCCACGAGCTCCTGAATCTAACATCATGTACACAGAGTTGAATCCTTGATCATCCTCTGAGATCTGTGTCATCAAAGTGTTTGACAATTTGGAGTTAATATGTGTCCAAGTATCAATTATCTGATTATATCGTTCGTTATATGTAATGAACCCCATATTGTAGTTATCCAATATCTGATCCACTTCAGCATAGCCTTGATCTATAAACTCTTGCTTTTCCTTAGGAATAATTACATCATCCAAGTTGAAAGATAATCCCCCCTTGAATGCCATCCTAAATCCTAAATCTTTTATATCATCAAGATATTGAGCGGTACGCGCAACACCGCAAGTTTTCATTACCCTACCAATAATATCACGAAGTGATTTTTTCGAAAGGAGTTCATTTATATAGCCAACTTCTTTTGGTATATATTCGTTTGTAATGACTCTACCTACTGTAGTTTCGTGTATTTTACGAATTAATTTCCCCTCTTCATCTACGTCATCAACAAGAACTTTCACTAAAGCATGAATAGCTACCTTGCCTTCGTTATAAGCGATAATGGCTTCTTCTTCGCCATAGAAAGTCATCCCTTCGCCAAGAGCACCTGGACGTATTTTGGTAATATAATACAATCCTAAAACCATATCCTGAGAAGGCACAGTAATTGGCGCACCATTTGCAGGATTAAGAATATTGTGTGAAGACAACATGAGAAGCTGAGCTTCTAAAATAGCATCGTTCCCTAAAGGAAGATGCACAGCCATCTGGTCACCATCAAAGTCGGCATTAAAAGCAGTACATGCAAGTGGATGTAACTGAATAGCCTTTCCTTCAATCATCTTTGGTTGGAAAGCCTGAATTCCTAAACGGTGAAGAGTTGGAGCACGGTTAAGAAGGACAGGGTGTCCTTTCATGATATATTCTAATATATCCCAAACAACAGGCTCTTTTCTATCAACTATTTTTCTTGCAGACTTCACAGTTTTCACAATACCTCTTTCAATTAGCTTTCTAATAATAAAAGGCTTGTAGATCTCAGAAGCCATATCTTTAGGTATTCCACATTCGTGCATTTTCAGCTCTGGTCCAACTACAATTACTGAACGAGCTGAATAGTCAACACGTTTTCCTAACAGGTTTTGACGGAAACGACCTTGTTTACCTTTCAAACTATCAGAAAGTGATTTGAGTGGGCGATTGGACTCCGTTTTAATAGCACTCGACTTCCTAGAATTATCTAACAAGGAATCTACAGATTCCTGTAACATACGTTTCTCGTTCCTAAGAATTACATCGGGAGCTTTAATGTCAATCAGCCTTTTCAAGCGATTGTTCCGTATAATTACGCGACGATACAAGTCATTTAGGTCGGATGTAGCAAAACGACCACCATCTAAAGGAACAAGTGGGCGAAGTTCTGGCGGTATTATCGGTACAACCTTAAGAATCATCCACTCGGGTTTGTTCCTTGTTTTTGATCCTCTAAAAGCTTCTACAACTTGAAGTTGTTTCAAAGCTTCATTTCTTCGTTGTTGCGAAGTTTCAGTGTCAGCTTTGTGACGTAATTTGTAAGCTAATGAGTCTAAGTTTAAATTAGATAAGAGACCTAAAAGGCCTTCTGCACCCATTTTTGCAATAAACTTATTGGGGTCAGAATCTTCTAATGATTGATTATCTTTTGGAAGTTTCTCTAATAAATCTAAGTATTCATCCTCTGATAAAAGGTCCCGAACTTTTACTTCTCCTTCTAATAAACCAGGTTGGATTACCACATATCGTTCATAATAAATTATGGTGTCAAGTTTTTTTGTAGGTATTCCTAATAAATAACCAATTTTGTTTGGCAAAGATCTAAAATACCAGATATGAGCTACAGGTACAACCAAGTGAATATGTCCTGTACGTTCGCGTCGAACTTTTTTCTCAGTAACCTCTACACCACATCTATCACATACAATTCCTTTGTATCTTATACGTTTGTATTTACCGCAGTGACATTCGTAATCTTTTACTGGACCAAATATACGTTCACAAAAGAGACCATCACGCTCGGGTTTATACGTGCGATAATTTATAGTTTCTGGTTTCAGCACTTCACCACTAGAATTTTCAAGTATTTCTTCGGGTGATGCTAAACTGATCGTTATTTTTGAAAAGTTACTCTTTATCTTACGTTCTTTTCTAAATGCCATATTTTTTTATAATTATATAAAGAGTTTAGTGATTCTTGTTAAGTAGTCATCCCTTACATTGTGGGACAAAATAATTGTATGATTCTTAATCGAGAGAAAGACTCAATCCCAACCCTTTTAATTCATGTAATAATACATTAAGTGACTCAGGTATTCCAGGTTGAGGCATTGGTTCGCTCTTAACTATTGCTTCATAAGCTTTGGATCTTCCCATAACATCATCAGATTTTATAGTCAAAATTTCCTGCAAGATATGTGCTGCTCCAAATGCTTCAAGAGCCCAAACCTCCATTTCTCCAAAACGTTGTCCTCCAAACTGTGCTTTACCACCAAGAGGTTGTTGTGTAATAAGAGAATAAGGACCAATAGAGCGGGCATGCATTTTATCTTCAACCATGTGCCCAAGCTTTAACATATAAATTATCCCTACTGTTCCAGGCTGATCAAATCTATCGCCCGTTTCTCCATCATACAAATAGGTTTTTCCGTAACGGGGAAGTTTTGCTTTATCAGTCCATTCATTAATATCATCTAATGAAGCACCATCAAAAATTGGAGTTGCAAAACGAACACCCAATTCTTTACCTGCCCAGCCTAACACAGTTTCGAAAATCTGTCCAAGGTTCATACGAGAAGGTACACCAAGAGGGTTCAAGACAATATCGACTGGCGTTCCATCAGCAAGGAAAGGCATATCTTCTTGTCGTACAATTTTAGCAACAATACCCTTGTTACCATGTCGCCCAGCCATCTTATCTCCAACCTGTATTTTGCGTTTCTTAGCTACATAAACCTTAGCAATTTTCATAATGCCAGTGGGTAGCTCATCACCAATAGTTAAATCAAAACGTTTACGTCTCAATTCAGCATCAAGCTCTTTGTGCTTGCGCAAGTAATTGATAACTGTAGTTCTAATTAACTCGTTTTGATCTTTATCATTGGTCCATTTATTCAGCTGAACAGCTTCAAAATCTAAATCAGCGAAAGTACTTTGTGTGAATTTTGCACCCTTAGGAATAACATCCATGTTAGTGTAATCCTTCACACCTGCCGACTTCTTACCCTCAGTAAGTGTTGTTAATTTCGTTATAAGAGACTTTCTCAATTCATCCATCTTGCCTTCAAACTCTTCATCTATTTTTGGCAGCAAAGCTTTGTTAGACAATTTATTCTTGCCTTTTTTAGCCTGCTTTTCAAAAAGATTGGTACTGATAACAACACCATTTAAAGAAGGAGAAGCTTTCAATGAAGCATCTTTTACATCTCCGGCTTTATCTCCAAAAATAGCCCGCAACAATTTTTCTTCAGGCGATGGATCTGATTCACCTTTAGGAGTAATCTTTCCAATCAAAATATCTCCTGGCTTTATGCGAGCACCTACACGAACAATTCCACGTTCATCAAGGTCTTTTGTTGCCTCCTCACTAACATTGGGAATATCAGAAGTCAATTCCTCTACCCCACGTTTAGTTTCACGCACTTCAAGCGTAAACTCTTCTACATGTACCGATGTAAATACATCATCACGCACCAATCTTTCACTTAATACGATAGCATCCTCAAAGTTATATCCTTTCCACGGCATGAAAGCTACCTTTAGATTTCTCCCCAGAGCCAAGTCTCCTTTTTCTGTCGAGTAACCCTCAGTTAAGATTTGTCCTTTAGTTACCTTATCCCCTTTTCTACAAAGAGGTCTAAGGTCTACTGTAGTATTTTGATTAGTTTTCCTATATTTTGGAAGAGTATATACTTTGATAGAATCTTCAAAGCTTGTAAACTCCTCCTTTTCAGTTCTTATATATTTTATTTTTATTGTTGTAGCATCTACATAAACAACTTCACCGTCATTTTCAGCTACAATTTGTGTGCGTGAATCTCTGATTAATTGCTCCTCCAAACCTGTTCCTACAATAGGAGCCTCAGGAATTATCAACGGAACAGCCTGACGCATCATGTTTGAACCCATCAACGCACGGTTGGCATCATCATGCTCCAAAAACGGAATAAGTGCTGCTGCAATTGATGCAATCTGCATGGGAGAAACATCCATTAGCTCAACATCTTCAGGTTCCACGATAGGATAATCGGCATCTTTACGTGCCTTCACCCTATTGAGCGTAAAACGACCCTCTTCATCAAGAGGAGCATTACCTTGAGCAATAATTCTATCTTCTTCTTCTTCAGCAGCTAAATAGATAATTCCATCTTGCGATGTATTAACCTTGTTGTTTTCTATTTTTCTGTACGGAGTTTCAATGAATCCTAAACTGTTAATCTTAGCATACACACATAGAGAAGATATCAATCCAATATTTGGACCTTCTGGTGTTTCAATTGGACACAGTCGACCATAGTGAGTGAAATGCACGTCACGAACTTCAAATCCAGCGCGTTCTCTCGACAAACCACCCGGACCCAATGCCGACATTCGTCGTTTATGAGTTATTTCTGCTAATGGATTAGTTTGATCCATAAATTGAGACAAAGCATTTGTGCCAAAAAACGTATTAATAACTGACGAAATAGTCTTAGCATTAATAAGATCAATTGGTGTAAATACTTCGTTATCTCGCACATTCATACGTTCACGAATAATTCGAGCCATTCTATTTAAACCAATTCCAAATTGGTTGTATAGCTGCTCACCTACGGTTCTAACTCGACGATTGCTCAAGTGGTCTATATCATCAACAATTGTCTTTGAGTTAATAAGTTCAATAAGGAATTTAATAATTTCAATTATATCTTCCTTCGTAAGAACACGCACAGAATCATCAATATTTAAATTGAGTTTCTTGTTAATTCTGTAACGACCAACATCACCTAAATCATATCGTTTTTCTGAGAAAAAGAGATTATTAATTACTTCACGTGCACTTGAATCGTCAGCTGGTTCAGCACTTCGCAACTGACGGTATATATGTCTAATAGCATCAATTTCGGTGTTACTCGGATCCTTTTGTAAGGTATTATAGATAATACTATAGTCTGAAGCATGTTGAGCTTCTTTATGTAACAGTATAAAAGAGACGCCTGACTCTAATATTTCCTTGATATTATCTTCGTCTAAAACAGTTTCTCTTTCTAAAATCACTTCATTACGCTCAATGGAAGTTACCTCACCAGTATCTTCGTCAACAAAGTCTTCCATCCATGATTTTAATACACGTGCAGCGAGTTTGCGCCCGATTACTTTTTTTAAGCCTGTTTTAGTTGCCTTTATTTCCTCGGCTAAATTAAATATTTCGAGAATATCCTTATCGCTTTCAAAACCAATGGCTCGTAAAAGAGTAGTTACAGGCAATTTCTTTTTACGATCAATATAAGCGTAAAGTACGTTATGAATATCCGTTGCAAATTCAATCCAAGAACCTCTAAACGGAATAACACGTGCTGAATATAACTTTGTTCCATTTGCATGAACCGTTTGTCCGAAAAACACACCTGGAGAACGATGCAATTGAGAAACAATGACACGTTCGGCACCATTAATAACAAAAGTTCCACCTTCTGTCATATACGGTATAGTACCTAAATATACATCTTGTATAACAGATGCAAAATCTTCGTGATCTGGATCTGTACAGTATAAATAAAGTTTAGCTTTTAATGGGACACTATATGTGAGACCTCTTTCAATACATTCCTCTATTGAATAACGAGGTGGATCTATGTAATAATCTAAAAACTCAAGTACGAAATTATTACGAGTATCGGCAATAGGAAAGTTTTCCGTGAAAACTTTATAAAGTCCTTCGTTTTTTCTGCTTTCTGGAGGTGCATCCAATTGCAAGAAATCTTGGAATGATTTGAGTTGCACTTCCAAGAAATCAGGAAAATCCAAAGGATTTGCCACAGTTGAAAAATTTATTCTATTGGTGGTTTGGTTTAAAGACATGGGATAAATGAGTTTGTTAGAACTTAATATGTATTGACACAAAAGGTTAAGAACCTTCCAGAATGAAGATTCTTAACCATACTACTGATTTTACATCAGGCTAATGCTATTTAATTTCAACTTCTGCGCCTGCGTCTTTAAGTTGCGATGAAAGTGATTCAGCTTCATCTTTTGATACTCCTTTTTTAATTTCTGATGGCGCATCGTCAACTAATCCTTTTGCCTCTTTTAGGCTAAGACCAGTAAGCTCTCTAACCAGCTTAACTACAGCAAGTTTCGAAGCTCCTGAAGCAGTTAATACTACGTCAAATTCTGTTTGCTCTTCAGCTTCAGCTTCAGCAGCAGGTCCTGCAACTACAGCAGCTGCAGCAGCTGCTGGCTCAATACCATATTCAGTTTTTAAAATTTCAGCAAGTTCGTTAACTTCTTTTACTGTTAAGTTAACCAGTTGTTCAGCAAAATCTTTTAAGTCTGCCATTTTTTGTATGATTTTTAATTGTTTATTAATTCTTTGTTGTTTTGAATATATATTATTTTTCTGAAAGAGTTTGCAATACACCGTGAATGGTAGTTCCGCCTGATTGTAGGGCAGAAATAACATTTTTCACTGGAGATTGTAACAATCCGATAATATCTCCTATCACTTCGGACTTACTCTTTATAGAGACTAGTTGAGATAGATACTCTGCGCCAATAAAAAAGTCTTCTTGCACATAAGCGCCTTTCAACGCAGGAACTTTGTCCTTTTTGTATTTATCAATTAACTTAGCAGGAGCATTTGCGGTGTTTGAAAACATGATAGCTGTATTTCCCTTCAAAAGAGGCTCTAACTCATCAAAGTTTCCATCTAGTTTTTTAAATGCATTCCTGAGTAAAGTATTCTTTACTACCATCAATTTTATATCCTCATTATAACATTCTCTCCTTAATGTGCTGGTTTTTTCAGCATTCAAAGTAGAGATATCTGTTAAATAAAAGTTATCATATTCTTTGATAGTAGAAGCAATCCGTTCTACAATTTTATTTTTATCTTCCTTTCTCATAGATATTTACCCTTGTTGTTGTTTGTAAACTTCATAAACTTCGTCTATGGATTTAGGATCAACCTTAATCCCTTTACTCATCGTACTAGAAAGATAGATACTTCTAAAATAAACACCTTTAGCAGATGTAGGTTTTAGTTTTAAAAGCGTAAGAATAAATTCTTTCGCATTTTCTCTAATCTGATCGGGTGTAAAAGAAACTTTACCTACAGAGGCATGTATAATGCCCGCTTTATCTACTTTAAAATCGATTTTTCCTTGCTTCACTTCCTTTACAGCTTGCGCCACATCAGGAGTAACTGTCCCACTTTTAGGGTTAGGCATTAAACCTCTTGGTCCCAAAATGCGACCTAAAGCTCCTATTTTACCCATTATAGCAGGTTGCGTTATAATAACGTCAATATCAGTCCAACCGCCTTTTATCTTCTCAATATATTCATCCAGTCCAACATAATCTGCACCAGCTTCTGTAGCAGCAGCTTCAGCATCTGGAGTACATAATACAAGAACCTTGATTTCTTTACCCGTGCCATGTGGAAGAGACACTACACCTCTTACCATTTGGTTAGCCTTTCGCGGATCCACGCCTAAGCGCACATCGATATCAACAGATGCATCAAATTTAGTGGTAGTAATTTCTTTTACTAGCGATGATGCCTCTCTTAAAGAATAGGTTTTCCCTTCTTCAATCTTGCTCAAAGCCAACTTTT
>CAZXGV010000097.1:0-8002 GCA_964640575.1 uncultured Dysgonomonadaceae bacterium | reverse complement strand
CTCGTGGGTCGCGCGAACAAATTCGTCAGTTATCAGGAATGCGTGGATTGATGGCAAAACCACAGAAAAGTGGAGCTGAAGGTGGACAAATTATTGAAAACCCAATTCTTGCAAACTTTAAAGAGGGATTATCTGTGCTTGAGTACTTTATTTCTACTCATGGTGCACGTAAAGGTTTGGCCGACACTGCGCTCAAAACTGCTGATGCTGGATATTTAACTCGTCGTTTAGTTGATGTTTCGCAAGATGTTACTGTTACAGAAGCTGACTGTGGAACATTACGTGGACTTGTTACAACAGCATTGAAGAGTAATGATGAAGTGATAGCTTCGCTTTATGAGAGAATTTTAGGCCGTGTATCTGTTCATGATATATATCATCCTCAAACAGGAGACCTCATTCTAAGTTCGGGTGAGGAGATTGATGAAGAGATTGCTACTAAAATTGAAAACTCACCAATAGAGCGTGTCGAAATTCGTTCAGTACTTACATGTGAGTCACGCAAAGGTGTGTGTGTGAAATGCTATGGCCGTAATTTAGCTACTGGTTTTATGGTTCAGACAGGTGAAGCCGTTGGAGTTGTTGCAGCTCAGTCTATTGGTGAGCCAGGAACTCAGTTAACGTTACGTACTTTCCATGTGGGTGGTATTGCATCTAACATTGCATCAGAAAATCGTATTGTAACTAAATATGATGGTATTCTACAAATGGATGATTTGCGTACTGTTAAGTCGAGTGACGATGATGGCAAAACTCATAAGGTTGTGGTGAGTCGTTTAGTTGAAATGCGTATAGTTGATCCTAACACCAAAATTGTATTGTTGTCACACAACGTGCCTTATGGTGCAAAGCTCTATTTTGAAAACAATGCTAAAGTAAGCAAGGGTGACCTAATTTGTGAGTGGGATCCATTTAATGCTATTATTGTTTCTGAAGCAACTGGTAGAATTAAGTTTGAGAACTTTATAGAGAATGTTACTTATAAAGTTGAATCTGATGAGCAAACAGGACTAAAAGAAAAGGTTATTATAGAATCGCGCGATAAGACTAAAGCGCCTTCAGCTCATATTTTGGATGACAACGATGACATCCTACGTACCTACTCACTTCCATTGGGAGCTCATCTTGTGAAAAATGAAAATGATGTTATCAATACTGGTGACATATTAGTCAAAATTCCACGAGCAGTAGGTAAATCTGGCGATATCACTGGAGGTTTACCCAGAGTAACTGAATTGTTTGAAGCTAGAAATCCTTCTAACCCTGCTGTTGTGTCAGAAATTGACGGTGAGGTTAGTTTTGGTACGATTAAACGAGCAAATCAGGAAATCATCATCACTTCGAAACTTGGTGAAACCAAGAAGTACTTAGTTCCATTATCTAAACAAATACTTGTTCAAGAGAATGACTATGTGCGTGCTGGTTTACCACTATCTGATGGTGCAATTACTCCAGCTTCTATCTTGGCGATTAAAGGTCCAACTGCAGTTCAAGAGTATATTGTAAATGAAGTTCAGGATGTTTACCGCTTACAAGGTGTGAAAATTAATGATAAACACTTTGAAGTAATTGTTCGTCAGATGATGCGTAAAGTAGAAGTTATTGAGCCTGGTGACACACGTTTCCTTGAGCAAAAACTTGTTGACAAGCACGAAATCATGGAAGAGAACGATCGTATATGGGGTAAAAAAGTTGTAGTTGATGAAGGTGACTCAGAAATATTTGAACCAGGACAGATTGTTACGGTTAGAAAGTTGCGTGATGAAAATAGCTCATTGAGGCGTAGAGATTTAAAACTTGTAGAAAGTCGTGATGCTATTCCTGCTACAGCCAATCAAATGTTGCAAGGTATTACAAGAGCAGCACTACAAACAACCAGTTTCATTTCAGCTGCTTCTTTCCAGGAAACAACTAAGGTGTTGAATGATGCTGCTATACATGGTAAGGTAGATTATCTTGAAGGATTGAAAGAGAATGTTATTTGTGGACATCTTATTCCAGCAGGAACTGGTCAGCGTTCGTTTGACAAGTTAATAGTTGGATCTAAAAAAGACTTTGAGAGTATGACTTCTAAAGATTCACCACTTGTGGATAGTGATTCTTAGAATATATAAAAACTATAAACATAAAAAAACTGCTCCTGTGAGCAGTTTTTTTATGTGTTGTTGTATTACTAAAGGGACGTTGGCAATGTTTTGCAAGACCTGATTCGCTAAATTTCAACTAATTCTTTTTGTAGTCCTTTATCTTGTAGTGATGCTGGAACTGACATTTTGATTTCTTCTTCAATTATACTGATTATTCTTTCTCGTAGAAAATCTTTTCTTGTAATTAAGCTTATCTCTCTTACGGGTTTGATATTTCTAAAGAATCGCACGTTAGATTTTTGTTTTGCCGTCAGATGAGATAAAGCCATTTCTGGAATTACAGTGATACCATCATTATTGTCAACAATATTGATAAGTGTCTCAATGCTTCCTGCTTCATAGGTAAATGTCGAGTTTGTTAGGTGTTTATGCTTAAGATTGCACAGATTGAGTATTTGAGTTCTAAAGCAATGTACTTCATCAAGCAGCCATAGTTTAGCTCCATTCAAATCAGATTCTTCTAAAGAAGGCTTTGCATGTAAGAAGCGTTCATTTGGCGACACGTAAGCTAAAAACTTTTCATAGTACACTGGTCTTTCTTTCATCCTATCATCATGAAGTGGAGTAGCTAAGACACCTCCATCAATTGAACCTTTGGCTAAACCAGATAAGATTTGATTGGTTGTCATTTCATTGATAATCAATCTTATATCTGTATTTTGTTTGCGATGTGTCTGCATTAATTTTGGCAAAAGATAGGGCGATACAGTGGGTATAATAGCTAAGCGAAAGACTCCTTTTATGACACCTTTTTCTTCTTCGACTATCTCTTGAATTTGATGAATTTGTGCTATAGAGACCCGAGCTTGATCGATTATTTTACGACCCACATCAGTTGGTTCAACAGGTGATTGTGTCCGGTCGAATATTCTGATTCCTAACTCATCTTCAAGCTTCTGAATCATCATACTCAGTGTTGGTTGAGTCACAAAAGATGCTTCAGCAGCTTTAGAGAAGTGACGATGGTTGTCAACTGCAATAATGTATTCAAGTTGTTGTATGTTCATAAGGTGGTTTTTTTAATGTAATTTCAGCACCATCTACTCTATTTGTGATTCGAGAAATACTTCATAAACTGTGCGCGTTCATATAATGCTGGGTTAGGTATATTTGAATAACTAAGTTTACCTCTAAATCCTTGAATACTTTTATAATTGTTTTGAGTCATCCACTCTTCTAAGCAGGCAATCATTTCAGGTATTACTTCCAAGCCTTTCTCATACAAAACACTACATAATTGCATTGCAGTAGCTCCAGCCAAAAGTCCTTTTATAATGTCCTCCCATTTATGGACTCCATAAGAACATGCTATGTTGAAATTTGGAACAAAACCTGATGTAATAGCTGTCCATCTAAGGGTTTCACTAAAGTCGGAAGGATGGCTAAATACAGGACCTGATATTATTTCCATTGAGTTTATATCAATGTCTAATTGGTAATACCTATTAAACAGCACAACTGCGCTTACTCCCAATGCTTTTAGCTTTTCAACCAAACCTGGAAGGTTGCTAACTGTTCTTGCCATTTTTATAATAATGGGTATGTTCAGTACTTTTTTAACTTCACGTACAATGCTTATATACGACTCCTCGAGATATCTATCACCATATTCTCCAGTGTTGATTAAGAAAACGTTTAACTCTAATGCATCAGCACCCGCCTCTTCAATACTTTTAGCAAAGTCAATCCAACTCGCCACTTTGTAGCAATTAATACTAGCAATGATGGGTATGTTGCATGATGATTTTGCATCGCGAATCAAATTGAGATATTTCTCTACATGATTCATCTCTACATAAGCGTTGATATAATCACTCGCTTCAGGATAGTCTGAAGTAAGATTAAGCTTTTCTGAATGACTATCTATTTGTTCTTCAAAAAGAGACTTTAAAACTATTGCTCCGACACCAGCTTTTTCGAGTTTCTTTATCTTTTGTAACGAGTTTGTTAATCCGCTACTTGCAGCAATTAATGGGTTACGAAGTTTTAATCCTGCATATTCTGTTGATAAGTTGATCATTGCTTAATTTATATTTCAGATTATTGATTGCGTTCTCACTTGTATATACAAAAATAGTCAAATATTTTGCATTAAGTCCTATTCTCTCTCTCCAAAAATAATTGAACCAACTCTTATTATTGTGCTTCCTTCTTCTATTGCAACTTTATAGTCTGATGACATGCCCATCGAAATCTCTTTGAACTGTGGTTCGTCTGCGAAAAAATGCTTTTTCACCTTGTGAAAAAATGCATGTAGTTTTGCAAACTCCTCCCTTACAATATTTTCATCATCGGTAAAAGTTGCCATTCCCATAACTCCAGATAACTGAACGTGTGTATATTTGCGCCATTTTTCGGCGGAAAGAAGGTTCCAACATTCCTCTTCTGTAAAACCAGCTTTTGTATCTTCTTCTGCGATGTGGATTTGCAATAAACAAGGAACTACTCGATTAACATTAGCAGCTTGTCTCTCTATTTGGCGTAACAATCTTTCCGAATCGACACTATGAATGCAATCAATGAAAGGGACAATATCTTTTACTTTATTGCGTTGCAATCTTCCAATAAAGTGCCATTCAATATCTTGTGGCAAATCGGGTTGTTTTTCTATGAGTTCTTGAACTCTACTTTCACCAAAGATTTTATGTCCGCCATTATATGCTTTTAATATTTCATCTACACCATGAAACTTAGAAACTGCTACCAAGCGTGTTTTAGCTGGTAGCTTTTTCTTTATTTCATCAATATTTTTTTGAACATTCATTATGCTGACTCTTCCTCTTTGTTTTGTACATCTGCACTGTAGGTGTAAACATCCATAATTGGTGTTTCAGTAGCACTCGCAATGGTGTAGTCAACCATTGAATTATCCATTTCGGCTTCTATTTTTTCTACAGCTTCTTTAAGGGTAGATGCTTGAACAAGCATGTTCACCGCAGTTTTTTTCTCAGCTCCACTCTTTTCATCTATCGAAATGAAGTAAAGTCTCATTTTGTAATACCGATCACCATGCTCATTAAAGAATGATTCTGCGTATTTCACGCGTTTTATATTAGAAATAGTGAACTCACCAGACATATAGGGAGTAATTTCCTGAATAATACGAGCTTCAGCTTCGGTAAACGATAAGGCATCTACTAAATATGGTTCCGTAACCATCTTTTGCATTCCCGACTCAAGCATTTTCTCGTAACGAACTCTACATTCAAACCAATTGTACATATCTTCTGTTTTTTAGTGTTTACTTGCGAAATTAAGAAAATATCCCGAGAATACGTATTCTCGGGATGTCTATTTTTATGAAATCACATAATGTCATTCTTCTACATTCATTGAATTAAATGTAGATTAGCGCATTATCTCCGTTTGTGCAACTTGTTAATAGTTAATAGTGTATCTTAGTTTTGCTCCAAATGTAGTAGGAGTTCCTTTTTGCACAAACGGATTTGTGTTACCAGCTATATCTTTTGCTTCAAAATAAAAAGCATTGTATGAAGTATCAAATATATTCTGCCCCCATAGTTCTAAAGCAACATTCCCTTTTTCAACAGTTACTCTTGCACTTGTTAATCCATAAAAGGATTGATACGCATCGTTTGCATCTGTCCAATAAATTTTTCCAGCACCAGTATATTGAGCACTTGCTGTGACCCTGTCAATAAATGAACCATTGTTGAACGAGTGACTATAGCTTCCCCCAACGCTCAATGTGTGACGTGGAGCAAACGGAATGTAGTTGTCGGTGTAGTTGATATCGTCAGACTCATAATCCTTAAATTTAGCACTTACGAAACCATATTCGGTGAACAAAGAGACCGAATTAGTAGGAGCGTAAGCTAAACTCAACTCTACGCCTTTGCTTGATGATTTTCCAGCATTCGATACTGTACGTCCTGATGTGCCCTTGTCAAGTAAGTGGACTATTTGTATGTTGTCAACATCCATCATAAACAATGAGAATGTCGCATTCATTTTTTTATTTAAGAAGCTAAATCTTCCACCAAGCTCGTAGTTCCAACTTGTTTCTGGGTCATAAGAAAGTTGATCTTCTAATGTAATTTCTTTTGGTTTTTCAGAATCAGGCGCACCATTTGGTTGTTGTGATGGAGGAGCTTTACTTCCTCCCATTCCACCAGGCTTACCTCCTCCCCCTGGCATTACTCCAGGCATTTTACCCATTAGAGACTCTTGCATAGCATTTTGCAATATGTCTGAAAACGATTGTTCATTGTACCCACCTGTTTTGTATCCTTTCGATACTGACGCAAACACAAAAGCATCATCTCTTAAGTCGTATTGTAGTGCAATTTTTGGTAATATTTCCCAAAACCCTTTCGAGAAACGACCCTCCATTAAAGTGTCGCTTTTTATAGTACGAGAGATGGGAGGCATCCCTGGATACATTGGTGGGATGTCAACTTTTACTTCCACACCTTGTGTTTCTGTGAAATACTCTATAGCTGTGTGTTCATAATCGGCGCGAATACCAAATGTAAGTGACAACCCTTCGGCGCCAAACAGGTTGTTCATAGATGATTGTTGGAAAAGGGCAATTCCTTTTGCAGGCTTGCGATAAATTCCAGGTAAGTCTATTTTATCATTTACATATTTCACAGAAGGTCTCTTGTCTTCTGGCATGTTTGACATTCCTTTATCTATTCTGTTTTGAAGCATCTTCACTCCATCTTCTTTCAGTGCCACTGGTGTTGACACTTTGCGATAGTCATAAAATCCAAAAGCTCCAATCACCCAATTGTAACGGTCTTTTTTGTCTGATTTAAATGTGATTTCCTGACTTAGAGAGTGTTGATTTTGTTCTTGGAGGATAGAGAATACAGAGCGTGGCGAGTAGTCTTGATCCATATACATCTCATCATTCAGATACTGATATCCCGTGTTTGAGTTCACCACAAATCCATCGCCTTCATATTTCAAAGAGAGTCCTTGTGAGAACAGTTTGCGTTTGTATGATGATGGTTCGTTGAAGTTGACAGCCGTAGAGTCTATGTGCATATAGGGAAAACCACCCTGCGACACATAGTCGAAAACACTAAATAAGCTTGCGCTAAAGTTTTCATTTGCCTCCCATTCAAATTTTAGTCGACCGCCCATGTTTTCATAATCATCTGCTTTTTTTCCTGTGTAATTATTAATAAAGTAGCCATCATTCTTTTTATAATAGAGAGCTAACGAGCTTCCAAACTTTTCATTAAACATACTGTAGTTCGACATGCGAGCTTCCATCTGTCCATAATTTCCACCACCAATTTCAACAGTACTACCTTGATAGGTGAGTGGCGATAGTGTATACACATTTACGATGCCACCAATAGCGTTCCTACCATAGAGTGTTCCTTGCGTGCCACGCAACACCTCAATGCGCTGAATGTCTTGAAACTCGAAGTCGAAAGCTGAGGCATTGAAATAAGGAACATTATCAACATACAAACTAACGGTTTGTGATCCTGAACGGGCGCCAACACCGCGTATATAGATGGGGGTGGATACCTTAGACCCATAGTCAGGTATAAAAAAATTGGGAACTAATCCGCTTAATGATGAGAGAGACTTCACTTGCCTGTTTTGTAGCATTTTGGGAGAGATAACTGAAATAGCTGATGGCATTCGCTTCAACTCATTTGTTTCCTTTACAGATTTTGTTATAACAAACTCATCCAAGTTGAGTGTCCTGATAGTATCTTTACCTTTCTCTTCATTTTCAACTGGAGTATAGTTGATGGAGAAACCACACACGACATTTAATGTAAGTAGGAAAAATAGAATTAGTTGTTTCATCGTCTGCTTTTATATATGTAGTTTTTGTTTACATACAAAGTAAAGGTAAAAAACAACGC
>CAZXGV010000096.1:0-8023 GCA_964640575.1 uncultured Dysgonomonadaceae bacterium | reverse complement strand
CTATATATAACGGGATACGATAGCCTGTACGATGCAGATAGATGCTCATTACCACAGACATTATAACAGATGCTATGCCTTCGATTACTAATAACAAACCCGAGTTTAATCCACTAATGCCATAGCGACTCACTGCATAAAAAGGAATGAGTGATGCAGTCCCTATCACCATACCTGTATGAATAACATTCACAAGATTAACAGCACCAAAACCTTTACCATAAATAAATTCAGGTTTGATAAATGGGAATTCAACTCGTTTTAGATGTCTAAAAAAGATTGTGAACGATGCAACAGAAACTATAATCAATCCAATGAAAAGAGGTGAATAGATATCCGATTGTCCTTCTCCCAGATAAGTGGCTGCATACATAGCCGTGATAATACCGATAGCTAATAATATAAGTCCTGGGAAATCAAAACTCTCTTTACGATTTCCCACGGGAGGTGCTTTGGGAATGAATCGCATTGCCAAAATCAAAACTGTAACTCCAAATGGAATATTGATAAAAAATATCCATTGCCAAGTAGAGTATGTAACAAATATTCCACCAAATATGGGTCCTATCATGCCGCCAATAGCGAATATGCTTCCGAATAAACCCAAGAATTTTTCACGAGATTGATTGAAATGATTCACTATTATACCAGTAGCTGAAGGTGTAAGCCCTGCTCCTCCGATGGCTTGTATAGCACGCATAACTATTAGCATATATATATTGGTTGAAAGCCCGCAAAGCAATGATGCTAACGTGAATGTGGCTACAGATAATAAAAAAATGGGACGATTACCAAATCGAATACTTAACTTTGCACTAAGCGGAAGCATTAACACAAATCCAAAGGAGTAAATAGTTAAGGTCCATCCTGCCCAACTGACTGATGTTTGTAAATCAATCTGCAGAGTATGCAAGGCAGTAGCAACTATTGTAGAATCAACAGTTATCATCAACAAAGCCATTGCAACTATGGGGAACACAATTCTAGGATTTACCTGCTCGTATTTTTTATCTGATATATTAAGTCTTCCACTCATCGACATTTTATTATATTATTTTCTCATTCTTTAGTTTGCTCACAAAACTATTCATCTGACATCTTGTGTATGGTTGATTTTGGAGGATTTTATAAATAACTCCCACTTAAGTCTTACGCAATGAGACTTAAGTGGGAGCTAAGAAAAAAAGATTTTATGTTTTTCAGTTTAAAGCATTATGTAGAATCATTGGATGCCTCTCGATCGTGACATATCGCCTAAATATCCGCCATGGTGCCTTTTGGCATACTCTTTCTCATTAAAGCCAATGCGCTTCATTGTCTCTATCACTAGCAAATCTCCTATCACAGTCATAACCGTTATGGAAGTGGTGGGAGTAAGTTTTAGCGGACACACCTCATCGGGACGACCCGTAAACAAGGTAACGTTGGCTTCGTTAGCAAGAAAGCTCTCTGTGTTGCCCGTTATTACAATAACAGGAATACTCGAATATATGTTGCGTGCCAAATCTAATAATTCAATTATCTCACGTGTTTTGCCCGAATTGGTTATCAATAGCAAAACGTCGTTGCGTTGCAATATACCCAAGTCGCCATGTTGTGCTTCGCTTGGATGCAAGAAAATGGCAGGCGTTCCGGTAGAGCAAAATGTAGTAGCTATATTTTGACCAATTTGACCTGCTTTTCCCATACCACTAATCACAAGTTTGCCATTCTTATTGTGAACTTGTTCTATAATAATATCTACAACTTTGTGATACTTTTCGTTTATGGGAATGTTGCGTATTGCCGCTGCTTCAAGTTCTATAATTGATTTTATCTCTTCGAGACTCATAGATGTGTGTGTTGTGCTCAATTTGTTTTGTTTTTAAATTTAATCTGAGATAAGTCTTCGTTAGCCTGAGTTATTTTCTCTTTCAGCTCCTCTTTATACACAGCTAATTTTGTTTGATACTCCACATTATCTGTAGCCAATATTTGCAATGCCAATATGGCAGCGTTGAGCGAAGCGTTAATACCTACTGTTGCAACTGGTATGCCAGGAGGCATTTGAACAATAGCTAAAAGAGCATCCATTCCATCCAGTGTCGCCTTTATGGGCACACCAATGACAGGAATAGTGGTCATCGAAGCAATTACACCTGGCAAATGGGCTGCCATGCCCGCTGCTGCAATAATTACTCGTATGTTCCTAGCTTTTGCATTTTTAGCAAAGTTTTCTACCGCATCAGGAGTTCGGTGAGCCGACAGGGCATTCAGTTCGAAAGGAATATCCATTTCATCGAGAAACTTAGCTGCTTTTTCCATCACAGGATAGTCTGATGTGCTACCCATTATTATACTAACTAATGGTTTCATAATTTATTGAGTTGTATTGATTTTAATTAATTCAAGCCGTAATTCGCATTCTATAATTACAGTGAAAAAACCGGATTTCAAAAATAATCATATTATGTAAACTTACCAATGATATAATAAAAGAAAACCGATGGGCGAAGCAGACAAAAAAAAAGAATGTCTAAAAAGAGAACCACTCTAGCAGTTCCTCTTTTTAGACATTGTCAGTTTTCTCTATATTGAGTTATTATTTCTCAATAAATTCTTTGTAAGCAGCTGCATCTAGCAAATCATTTAAGCCATCTGCATCTACCACAGTTATCTTAATAATCCATCCTTCACCATAAGGGTCCGAATTAACTAGCTCGGGTGAGTCTTCAAGTTTTTCATTAAACTCCAGTACTTCACCTGTTACTGGCATCATCAAGTCTGAAACAGTTTTCACAGCCTCGATACTACCAAACTCTTCATTTTTCTCTATGGTATCGCCTTCAGTAGTTACATCGACATATACAATTTCACCCAATTCGCTTTGAGCAAAATCTGTGATACCAATTGTGGCTTTGTCTCCATCAACAAGAATCCACTCGTGATCTTTTGAATACTTTAAATTTTCGGGAAATCTCATAATCTGGTTGTTTTTAATTTATTACTATATGATGTTGTAAATATAGCATTTTTTTTGATGTTATGCTCAATCTTTGTCACGAACCTATCCATACACCTAGAAAAGAAACCATAAAACCTAAAAAGAAACCAGCATATACTTGAGCTGGTGTGTGCCTTTTTAATATAATTCGCGATGTACCTACCATGCCGCTTATAATAAATAGGAACATAAAGAGATAGGCAGGATTGGACTTTTCTACAAAATAGCAAACAGCCATTACTCCACCAACAAGACCAGAGATACCAAACATATGTGCACTTATCTTCCACCACAGCGTAATGACAGTAGCTATTAGCATTATAACAATGGATGAACCAATCATCATCAAAAACCATGTTGGGAGTCCTAATTTGTAAAAATAATATATCAGAAATGCAAAACTAAGTATTGTTACTGCAAATGGGGCAAACCTATCGCTGCGATATGGGAGCGACAAGTCGGAAATAACTCCTACTCGCATCATTATATAAATCAAAACCCCAGGTATCAAAAAAGAAAATAACACAGTAGGTATGAATATACTGAAAAAATGTTCGGCATATACATAACGAAAATATGTATAGACAAACAATAAAGCCACACTATATGCAGGCATAAAGAGTGGCATGAAAATAGTGGATATAAAACGTGATAACTGCTTCATTTATTATTTCTTGAATCCCAAAGTTATAATTTTTTTCTTAAACGAGCTACTGGAATCCCTAATTGTTCTCTATATTTTGCAACAGTACGTCGTGCAATAACATATCCTTTCTCATTTAACATTTTTGTTACCTCCTCATCTGTATAAGGTTTCAATGGATTTTCATTTTCTATTTTCTGTTTTAAAATCATTTTCACTTCACGCGACGATATGTCTTCTCCCTCATCTGTACGCATCGATTCTGAGAAAAAGAATTTCAAAGGATAGACTCCAGTTTCTGTTTCTACATATTTACTATTGCTCACACGCGATATTGTAGATATATCGAACCCCGTTTTTTCTGCTATATCTTTCAAAATCATAGGTTTTAATGCTGCTTCGTCGCCAGTCATAAAAAAATCATACTGTAAAGCAATTATAGCCTCCATAGTTGCTTGCAATGTATTTTGGCGTTGCTGGATGGCATCAATAAACCATCGTGCAGAATCAAATTTTTGTTTCATGAAAAGCAATGCTTGTTTGTTATCATCCGACATGCTTTCCTTGTTTTCAGAGTAACCTTTCATCATTTCCGAGAAACCTCTGTTTACACGCAAAGGAGGAATATTACGATTATTGAGCCACATATTTACTTCTTGCCCATCAACCTTCACTATAAAGTCAGGTGTAATATTTGCCATTGCCATCATCATAGAGTCGCTCCATATATTACCAGGCTTTGGATTGAGTGAAATAATTGAATCTACTGCATCGCGTAAGTCTTCGTGTGAAAGATCCAATTGACGTTTTATTTTGTCATAATGCTTTTTTGTAAACTCGTCAAAGTTTTCTTCTAATATACGAGTTGCATTTTTTATGGTTTCTGTCTCTTTCCTTCTTCTTATCTGAAGTAACAGACACTCTTGTAAATTTCTTGCACCTATCCCCGCAGGCTCTAATTCTTGTACTTCTTTTAAAACTTTTTCTATTTGATCTTGTGTTGTATCAATATTTTGTTGAAAAATAAGATCATCAGAAACAGAACGTAGTGAACTTTCTAAATAACCATTTTCATCTAAATTGCCAATAATATATTCAGCAATCTTCAGCTCTTTTTCATTCAACTCGCGCAGCTTTATTTGGTCTGACAAGGATTGATGTAGGGATGTGTCTCCTGATAATGTAAAATCAATTTTAGGCGGTTCATAGTTAGAGCCTCTACTCGAACTCAAACGAAAATCGGGCATATCCTCTTCCGAAGAATAATCACCCTTTACAATATCTTCTTCCGAAAGGAGTTCTGCATACTCATCGTCATTGGTTGTAGCCTTTTGGTCGTCTTCTTGATCATCAATCCCCTCATCAAGGGCTGGGTTTTCCTCCATCTCTTGTTTAATTTTTTCTTCTAGCTCAATAGAGTTAAGCTCAATGAGCTTAATCATCTGCATTTGAAGGGGGGATAATCGTTGAGTTTGTTTTATATTCTGTTGTTGTCTGAGAGCCATGAAATCGGTAAATAATAAAATTTATGTAGCAAAGATAAATAATAAAAACTTTGTGCTAAAACTTGATTGTGGTTAAATTTATAGTGTGTTTGCTAAGAGAATTGTTTAAACAAAGGAATCTCTCTTGAGCTTTCGCTTAAAACTCAATATTAAAACTCATTTGTAAAACAATTTGGTGAAGTGCATACGTGATAGGAAACCCTAACAATACTCCTACTCTTCATAACCTGCTTTACATGTTAAACATTCAAGCGCATAAGCATCGTACTCATCATAGGCAGGACCAGGCTTGCCATTGTAAACAACAATGCGGTCAACTCTTACTTCTTCAGCTGTTTCGAACTTCATAAAATATTCATTGCCGTCTTTTTTTACAATTGCTTCTATTTTACCATTCACTTCTTCCAACGTTGTACCTTTTCCAAAGTAAACAACTCTAGAAGAGTCTTTATGCATTTCTTTTTCAAACAAATCAAGAAAATCTGGATCTATGGGGAGATATGTCGGTTGCATTTCAAATTTAGTTTTATATTATCATCTTTCTAATTTAAAACAATTAAGAAAGCAATCGGTTCATTTGAATTGTGTTGCAACAGTACCCTTTCAACTAATTTTATCCAATATTATATCATTGATATCAAGAGTTTCATCCGACAAATCAATCCAATATATATCATCACTCCTATTGAACCAACTCAATTGTTTGCGAGCATAGTTGCGCGAATGTTGTTTTATTTTGTCGATAGCGAAATCCAATGTCCAGTCACCATCAAAATATTTGAACAACTCTTTGTAGCCAACCGTATTTAATGAATTGAGATGTTTGTAGGGATAAAATTTGCGTGCCTCTTCCACTAGTCCCCTATCAATCATTCGATCCACACGAGTGTTTATTCTTTCATACAACTGTTCGCGTGGACGTGTTAACCCAATTTTAATAATTTCAAATGGTCTCTTCTTCACTCTATTTGTACGAAGCGATGAGTAAGGTTTTCCTGTCATAATGCACACTTCAAGAGCATGAATCACACGTTTATGATTTTTCAAATCTACTTGATTGTAAAATTCAGGGTCGCGCAACTTCAATTGCATTCTAATGGGGTATAAACCTTCCTTTTCGTATTGTTCCATCAGCTGTTTGCGCAAAACTGGGTCGATGGTGGGTATGTCGTCTATTCCTTTACACACAGCATCGATATACATCATTGAGCCACCCGACATCAGTACATAGTCATGCTTTGTGTGCAACTCAGCGAGTAGTTCAATTACCTTATCTTCAAACTCACTAGCACTGAAATAATCTTGGATGGAAAGTGTGCCTATAAAATAGTGCTTAGCACGTTGCAGTTGTTCTTTTGTAGGTGCATCCGTTCCAATAGTCAATCCTTTGTAGATTTGCCTGCTGTCAGCAGAAATAATAGGGCATTCTAGTTGGTTGGCAAGTTGTATACTCAAATCTGTTTTACCTACACCTGTGGGTCCTAGAATAACGATTAGTTTTTTCATCTATAGTAGGCTCGCATCATCTGGTATATCTATATCGGTATCTGCACCGTTCACGCTCTCAAATCCATCCATATCTAGTTCGTCGGGATTGAAATCATCGTCGCCATAAAAGGTATCATCATCTACCTCTTCCTCATCATCGCCATCATAAAGTGTAGGGTCGATTGGCAAGGGAGCTACAACTGGCGTTATAGCTTCTTCCTCCTCTATTTCCAAAAACTGAAGAGGAGGAGTTCCCTCTTTTTTACTGCAAGTAGGCTTTGATAGGTATTTGCCCAAAATCATTTCCGAAAGCTCCATATAAAAACCCCGCTCGCCATGATAGTCAAACATAAACATCAGCTTCTGTTTTTCTTCGTCCAACCATTCAGACAGAATCTCTTCTTCCATCACAAAGCTGTCAACATCGGAGTCTGTCTCTATCTCAACCAATGTTATCTGTTCTTTTTTATCCCACCAATCATTGCACAAATAGAAGGCAGTTATTTCAGTTTTGCCATAACCACAACACTTCATAATTATTTTATGCAAATCGAAAAAGGTGTCATCACCGTCAATTTGTATTTCTCTTTTAAAATTTGCGACTTCGTCGGATACAAGTGAAAATTTGAATATCATATTGAGTTATATTATTTCTGTTTTTTTATTTCAATTACGTTTCAAAGATAGCAAAAACTTATAAAAACAAGAATCTGTGTGGAGTTTATAAGGCAAGGAATATAAATAGATATCATTGATGGATATAAAAATAAATTTTATCTTTTTTCTGAAACATATTGCGTCATACAAAATTTTATCATTATGGAATCAAATGAAATAATAAGAGAACAGATTTTTGAAATCGTTAAAAATCAGTTGAAAGACAATAATCCGCCTGAAACAAAAATGGCACGCGGTAGATTAAGAGAAGAAGGATTTAACGATTTCGAGACCAAACAGCTGATTGGTCAATGTATTGCAGTGGAAATATATAAAATCATGAAATTCGGCAAACCATTTAACAATGCTCGTTATATCAAAAACTTAAGCAAACTTCCAAACGAACCGCACGATTAAAAAAACAATAAAGGAACTAATCTTAGCAAAAGTAAGAATTCACAATGTTTGGTGTAGAGTTTTATCTCTGACGCAAGTCTATTGCCTGAGTCTGCTTATAAATAAGAGGCAATTCATTTTTTTTATTGTGTTGCCACTTTAAAAATGCACACGAGCAACACACTTCGTAATTGATAAGAAACGGAAAATCAAACAAGAAAAATGCAAGTAGTCCTCTTTCAATTAAAAGATTACAAATGAGAATTAATTTAAAAAGCGACACAATAATTCATTTTTTTACATTTTTCCACTAAACCTATTGGATAATTCAAAAGTTTGTGCTACTTTTGC
>CAZXGV010000095.1:0-8060 GCA_964640575.1 uncultured Dysgonomonadaceae bacterium | reverse complement strand
TAAATAATTTGTGGTGCTGCACCCCAATGTTGATTTGGGGGGATATTAGTCTGTTTAGGTTCAGTCCATGTTTCACCGTTATCATAACTCTCCATTTGCACGAAGGGATGTCCCTTTTCTCGTTTGTCGTCCCGTTGCAATGCTATAACTCTGTTTTTACCACACCATGCACCAGCAATTTCATTTAACCTGTAATTGGTTTCATTGTCAATCAATTTGTATTCATCCCATGAAGCACCATCTTTACTATAGGTAATGCATTTTCTACTTGCAGTATAGTTTTTTTCATCATCCCAAGAGAATAGGAATCCGAGCATTGTGTATTTCTTTATATCAGGATTATAAAACATCTTACCAGTCGCCATATTTCCTTTCATGTCAGCAGCTTTCGGATCGTTCCAAGCTTTATGTAATTCAGGGCTAGACCATGTTTGACCATTATCATCGCTATAGATAAAGTAGCGACCTTCAGTTTTATCACCATCATATTTTCGAAAGAAAGTAACAATTCTACCATTTTGTGTAACTCCTCCATGAATGTTACGATCATCGTATTGATAGCTGTTATATACAGTATCAACTTTACCCCATTCATCTTTTTCGGGATTGTAAGGGATTTTAGCAATAAAACCATCGGATCCGACATGATTGCCCTTTGTTCCTGGGTCAAATCTGAATATTAATAAAATCCTTCCGTCATCCAACGGTGCAAGAAAACCTTCACTTACATGATCTTCAACTATAAGTAGCGGTTTCAAACTTGATGCATATACAGTGTATTCCTTATTTATTGGTATCTCTTTAGATTTGCTGACAAAACTCATTATTAAGAGACTCAATGTTAAAAATGGAATAGCTATTCTTTGCATAAATGATTTTGTTTAAAGTCTCATGTTTTAAATTTTTTATTCTCGCCTTAGTATAGCATAGAAGTCGGTATGACAGACAAGAGGGTGCGAGTTCTGATAATTAGATTGCAAGCTTTCGTATCTAATCAAACATATCATCAATCCCTATTTTGGGTTTTATCCTTTTCTGTTCTTCGAAATCAAATCTTGATTGATCTGCATCGCGGCATGTATTTTGGAACTCTTCTGGAATTTCAAAAACTCCATCATCTTTTATTTTCAAATCGGGATCAGCATATATTTTCTGATAAAATAATCCATGTATTGGCAGCGCCATACTCGCTCCTTGTCCTTGAGCCATGTGATCGAAGTGGATAGAGCGTTCTTCGCCTCCAACCCAAGCACCAGCAACTATCTCAGGTGTGAATGACATAAACCATCCGTCGGAGTTGTTTTGTGTAGTTCCGGTTTTTCCACCCATTTGACCTTTCAGGTTGTAGCGAAATCTTAACCGTCCACCAGTTCCGCCATCTACAACCGAACGCAACATATCAAGCATTTTAAAAGAAGCCAGCTCGCTGAATATTTCTTTGTTTTGTGGAACAAATGTTGAGATGACATTGCCGTGTGAATCTTCAATGCGCGACACATAAAGTGGGTCGATGCGAATACCTCGATTAACAAAAGAAGAGTATCCTTTTATCATCTCCTCTACAGATGCATCACATGGACCAAGAGCCAATGAGACAACTGGGTCTATGGGACTCTGAAGACCAAAAGAGTGTAATAGTCTTGCAAAAGCATAAGGTGAAAATAACTTCATAAGATACGCAGTAACCCAATTGCTCGAGTTTTGAAGCCCCCACTTAATGGTTACGTTTTCTCCTACTTCTTTAGCTCCAGGGTTTCTAGGTGTCCATAGTTCCCCCGTTTCTGCAGTAAGTGTTTGAGCAACGTGCAACATTCGGTCGCAAGGAGTCATACCCTCTTCCATTGCCAATGTATAAAGAAATGGCTTAATAGTTGAACCAATTTGTCTTTTCCCCTTCGTCACCATATCATATTGGAAGAAACTGAAATCTGGACCACCCACATAAGCTTTCACGTGACCAGTAATAGGACTCATTGCCATAAAACCCGCTCGCAGAAATCCTTTGTGATAAATGATAGAGTCTTTTGCTGTCATGAGAGTATCCACTTCTCCTTTTTCCCATGAGAAAACTTTCATTTCTACTTTGTCGTTTTGGAACGAATTCTCTATTTCCTGTTCTGATTTTCCTTGTTTTTTAAGATCACGATACCGTCCTGTTTGCCTCATCGCCATCTTTAATAATCCTTCAACACGATCGCTTACAGATCTTGAGTAGGGTGCATAGCTTCGTCCTTCTTTCTCTCTTGTAAATTGTGGTTGAAGGGTTTCACCTACATGTTCTTTCACTGCGTCTTCAGCATGTTTTTGCATTCGCGAATCAATAGTTGAGTATATCTTTAATCCATCGGTGTAGATATTATAATAGGATCCATCGTCTTTTTTATTTTTATAGCACCAACCATATAAGTCGTTGTTCTCCCATGAAATAGAGTCTTCTATAAATTGTTGTTGCTGCCAACTTGCTGAATAATTTTTCCGATCTGGTTTTTTAGACATCATTATTCCTGCAAGGTATTGACGGAAATAAGTGGCTAAACCTTCTCTATGACTCGATCGATTAAAATCTGTCATATCTATATCGATTTGTTGAAGAGAATCTTTTTCTGCCTTTGTTATATGTTTAGATTTCTCCATCTGCATCAAAACTATATTTCTTCGTTGTTGTGTCAATTCGGGACGACGAACAGGATTGTAAAGCGAAGAGTTTTTACACATTCCTACCAACATGGCAGCCTCTTCAATGTTTAGATCAGATGGAAGCTTGTTGAAATAAGTTTTAGTTGCCGATTTAATACCAACTGCATTATAGTTGAAGTCATATTTGTTGAGATACAAGTTGAGGATTTCTTCTTTTGTGTAAAAGTGCTCGAGTTTTACGGCAATAACCCACTCTATAGGTTTTTGAAGCATTCTCTCAAAAGTGTTTGCAGCACTGGGTGAATATAACAATTTGGCAAGTTGTTGTGTGATGGTGCTTCCTCCACCTCCACTTTTCTGTTGAAGTATGCCTCGCTTTATAACCGCTCTTGCAAGAGCGTACACATCAATTCCAGAGTGAGAATAAAAACGAATATCCTCAGTTGCAATTAATGCATTAATAAGGTGTGGCGACAACTCATCGTAGCCAACAAACACCCTGTTTTCTTTGCTTTGTGAGTAGGTGCTTAGCACTACGCCATCTGAGGAATAAACTTGTGATGCATATTTATCGATAGGGTTTTCTAACTGATCAATAGGTGGTATGTAACCAATTGCCCCTGCAGTAATCAATCCAAACACAAGGATACTGAATAATATAATAGCACCAAAAGCTATCCATAAAGTCTTTATTACTTTGCGTTTAAAGTTAGACTGATTCTTTATTGATCTTTTGGTAGACTTTCTTTTCTTACCCATAATAGTTTCGTATAGATATTTATAGTTTATGTGTACGTGTTGCAAAATTACACAAAAGCATCGATACTTGGTCTATAAATATATTAAAATAAGGTGTAAATACTTTTAAGGTCCCATTTAATAGGTCTATTACTATTTGGAAGTAAGTCCTTTCCCGATGTGGATAAGTCCTTTCACATACTGCTATCAAAGTTAACTTAGTGCTTTTTTTAATAATCCCTTCACTATATATCAGCAATGTTCGATTACTTGTATCTACAAAAAACTAAAAATGCAAATAGTGTGAGATAATTAATTAAAGTCTATTCTACTTTTTCAAGATGTAAAAAAATTATATGTTTACGTTGTTATTTTGGAGAGAGAAATCTTTCTCAATAAAAATTCTGTTTAGTGATTGAGGATTTTTTTCTCTATTTTAAATCAAAATACTCTTCGAGAAAACAAATAAAATGTATCTTTGCAGTTCGAATCGAATTGTTTTGATTGTTTTGTTTTCCTAAAATCAAAAACTTATCGATTCGTTCATAAATAATCTTTAGATTAATAGAATCAAGTTATTATAAAAGTACATGGCTAGTCGAATAAAAATTAAGAAAGGCTTAGACATACCTCTGATGGGTGAACCTCAAGATGTTTTTCTTGGTGAGGTTAAAAGTGATGTCCTGAAAATTTGTCCTGAAGATTTTATTGGAGTCACACCTAAGCTCAGTGTAAGGGTAGGTGATGAAGTAAAAGCCGGAACGGCTTTAATGTACGACAGGAATCATCCTTCAGTAAAAGTGCCCTCTCCTATTAGTGGAGTGGTTACAGCAATTGATAGAGGAGCAAAACGTCGGATATTAAATATTACCGTTGAAAGAAAAGGTGAAAACGAGTTTGTGGATCATGGCATTAAAAATGCTTTAACGATGAAGCCAGAGGAGGTGAAAGAGTATATTCTCGATGCTGGTCTTTGGTTTTTTATAAAACAACGTCCGTATGACATTGTCGCAAATCCAGATAAAGATCCTCGAGATATTTTTGTAACTGGATTTTCGTCAGCTCCTTTAGCACCTTCTTATGATTTTATTTTAAAAGATCAGGATAAAGATGTGCAAGCAGGGCTCGATGCATTGTCAACACTTACAAAAGGGAAAGTGTATCTTTCTGTAAGTCCTCAAACAACTATCAAATCGCTGAGAGATGCAAAAAATGTTGTTATAACAGAATTTGACGGACCTCATCCAGCAGGAAATGTAGGAGTGCAGATTAATCATTTAGAACCTGTAAATAGTGGAGAAACTGTTTGGACCTTAAATGTGTTGGATGTTGCAATAATTGGGCGTCTCTTCAATACGGGGAAGATAGACCTTACTCGCACTGTTGCTTTAACAGGCTCGGAGGTCGAAAAAAGAGGATACTATAAAATGTTGGTTGGAACTTCGTTAACCGATATTTTCAAATCAATCCCTAAAAAAGAGGAAACCAACTTCCGTTATATTTGTGGCGATCCCTTGACGGGGCGTAAGGTTGAGGAGGATGGTGTGCTACGTGCTTACACTTCTCAAATCACAGTAATTCCGGAAGGCGACAATACTCATGAGTTTATTGGATGGGCTTCTCTAAGTCCCAATAGATATAGTGCCGGATGCACCTATCTTTCAAGCTTGTTGCATAAATTGGGTGTTAAAGATAAGTTTAGAATCGATGCACGTATAAAAGGTGGTCCAAGAGCAATGATTATGTCTAATGAATACGACCAGGTATTCCCAATGGATATTTACCCTGAATTTTTGTTAAAGTCAATCATCGCTTTCGATATTGACAAAATGATACACTTAGGAATCTTTGAAGTTGCACCCGAAGACTTTGCACTGTGTGAGTTTGTCGACACATCAAAGATAGAGATCCAGCGAATTGTACGTACAGGTTTAGATATGCTTCGTAAAGAAGTTGAATAATACATTTATATAATTCATCTATTTTAAAAATAAAACATTGAAAGCTTTAAGAAATTATATCGACAAAATAAAACCTCATTTTGAGAAAGGAGGAAAGCTAGAAAAGTTGCATTCTGTTTTTGACGGATTTGAAACATTCTTGTTTGTTCCTAATGAAACCTCAAAATCGGGTGTACACATGCACGACGCAAGAGACTCGAAGCGCACAATGAGTATTGTGATTTTAGCTTTGGTTCCAGCTCTCCTATTTGGCATGTATAATATAGGTTATCAACACAACTTGGCTTTAGGCACAGACCCTGGCTTTATACAAACATTTTTGTTTGGTTTATTAGCATTTTTGCCTCAAATAATCGTTTCTTACGCAGTAGGATTAGGAATAGAGTTTGTTACTGCACAGATTAGAGAAGAAGAGATTGCAGAAGGGTTTTTAGTGAGTGGAATACTCATCCCAATGATTATGCCCATCGACACTCCTCTTTGGATGATAGCTGTAGCTACAGCGTTTTCTGTCGTTTTTGCAAAAGAGGTATTTGGAGGTACAGGATACAATGTATTTAATGTTGCTTTAGTAGCAAGGGCGTTTTTGTTTTTTGCATATCCATCACACATGTCAGGCGATGAGGTGTTTGTTCGCACTTCAGGTACATTTGGAATAGGAGCTCCTCAAATAATTGATGGTGCTGCACAAACAGTAGATGGATTCTCAGGAGCAACAATGTTAGGACAATTGGCAATAACAGAATCTCAAACTTTTTCATCTTCACTATTTACCAGCATAAATGATGGAGTTGTATCTTTAATGGATATGTTCATAGGATTTATTCCAGGTTCAGTGGGTGAAGTTTCTACATTGGCTATTTTAATTGGTGCACTCATCTTGATAATTACTGGTGTGGGTAGTTGGAAAACGATGCTTTCTGTATTTATTGGAGGTGGTGCAACAGTTCTGTTAATTAATCATTTTGCTGTCAATGCCGTAATGTCAATGCCTCCACTCTATCATTTTGTGTTGGGTGGTTTTGCATTTGGTGCAGTGTTTATGGCAACCGACCCTGTTACATCGGCTCGTACTGAAAAGGGTAAATGGATATTTGGATTTTTAGTTGGAGCTTTGGCTGTAACAATTCGTGTGTTCAATCCGGGTTATCCAGAGGGAATGATGCTTGCCATCTTATTTATGAATGCTTTTGCTCCTCTTATCGATTTCTATGTTGTGGATGGCAACATTAAAAAACGATTGAAAAGAAGCGCAATTAAAAATAAAGAAAGGGTATAAATAATGAAAACAGATAGTAATGCATATACAATTATCTATGCCGCAATAATGGTAGTTCTTGTAGCGCTTGGATTGTCTTTCACACATCAAGCACTAAGCGAGAGACAAGCCAAAAATGTGGCGATAGATAAGATGCAGCAAATATTACGCTCTTTAAATATTGAAGCTTCCACCGACGAGGCTCAAACGATATACAATGATCTTATTTCGGATGCTTATTTAATAAATATCGAAACAGGAGCAAAAGAGGAGAGTAGTGCAGGCACACAAACAACCGATCCCGCATTTACAGTAAATGTTGCGAATCGTGAAGGATTTCCCGTATACGAAGCTGAAGTTGACGGAAGTAAAAAATATATTCTTCCTATGAATGGTAGTGGTCTATGGGGTCCCATTTGGGGTTACTTGGCAGTCGACTCTGATGGTAGTAAGGTGTTTGGAATTGATTTTGGTCACGACTCAGAGACACCAGGATTAGGTGCCGAAATTACGCACCATCCTTTTAGAGATCAGTTTGTTGGGAAAGAATTGTTTAAAAACGGTGAGTTTAAGTCAATTGCAGTTGTGAAAAAGGGGCAAACACTTTCTAATCAAGACTTTGTTGATGGAATTTCTGGTGGAACAATCACAAGCAAAGGTGTTGATGCAATGCTACGCGAAAGTGTGGGCGATTATAAAAAGTTTTTGGAGAACTTAACTAGTTCTAAATAAAGATATTGAAAAGATGGCATTATTAAATAGTAAAACAAAAGCGGTATTATTAGGACCGCTCAATAAAGATAACCCTGTTATAATTCAGGTATTAGGTATTTGTTCTGCACTAGCAATTACTTCCAAGCTGGAGCCTTCGGTGGTGATGACCATAGCAGTAGTAGTTGTAGCAGGCTTTGGGAATGTGATTATTTCGCTGTTGCGAAACACTATTCCAAATCGGATACGTATAATTGTGCAATTAGTAGTAGTGGCAGCTTTGGTTACTATTGTAAGCGAAGTATTGAAAGCTTATGTGTATGACGTAAATAAGCAACTTTCAGTATTCGTTGGACTGATTGTTACAAACTGTATTTTGATGGGACGCTTAGAAGCTTTTGCTTTAGGCAATGGACCTTGGCCCTCGTTTTTAGATGGTGTGGGCAATGGATTAGGATATGGTTGGATTTTGATAGTAGTTGGTTTTTTCCGAGAACTATTAGGAAGTGGAACCCTATTTGATATTCCCGTTATACCACAAGCATTGTACGATTTTGGATATGAGGATAATGGTCTTATGATTCTTCCTCCTATGGCATTGATACTTGTTGCTCTTATTATTTGGGTACACAGACACCTGAACAAGGAATTACAGGAAGAAACAAATTAATGTTTAAGATACGAAAATACAATATTTCACTATGGATGCAATAAGTTTAATTGTCCGATCGATATTTGTAGATAACATGATATTC
>CAZXGV010000094.1:0-8137 GCA_964640575.1 uncultured Dysgonomonadaceae bacterium | reverse complement strand
GAGGGGATGCATTGTTTATCTTTCTGCTTCGCAGCACACCGATTCGGAAATCGGCGAGCTGGGTAATTTTAAATAAGGACAAGTCGCGACTTGTTCCTACAATCTATAAATCAACAGGTTATCTGTCCGTCACACATCTGCTCACTGTTTTTTTTCTGCTACGCAGCATTCATCATTATTCTTGCAGCAATCTTACCCAACATCAAATCCAATGAAAATAACGTATAGTCCGAATATCAGCTCACCCCATTAATAATTAACAATTAACAATTAACCATTAATAATTATCCCTAATTGCTCTTCCTATAACTCACCACCGCCCAACCATTAAAAACAAAAGCAAATAGAACTAATATTCCCATTGGTTGTAGCAAGTCGACAAACGAGTTTGCTTTAAGGTAAATCAATCGCATTATTTCGATGAAATGTGTGAGCGGATTGACATAAGCAATGGCTTGCGCCCACAAAGGCATACTTGATACGGGTGTGAACATACCGCTTAATAGTATAATAATGAGAATAAAAAACATTACCACAAACATCGACTGTTGCAAGGTGTCGGAATAGTTAGAAACTACAATTCCCAAAGCAGTTACCCCAAGTATGAAAATAATAGATGCTAAATAGAGTGCCACAATGCTTCCCGATGGGAAGAGGCCATAGATAATCCACACCATAAAAATGGAGATGGTGAGAATGATGATACCAATAATCCAATAAGGAATGACTTTGGCAAGAATAAAATTGAATTTTGTGACAGGCGTGGTGTTTATTTGGTGTATTGTTCCAATCTCTTTCTCCAGCACTACGTTTAGCGAAGGGAGAATGCCACAAATAAGCGTAATCATCAGTACAATAAATGCGGGTAGCATAAATGTTTTGTAGTCCAATGTCTCGTTGTATCTGTAGCGTGGCACAATTTCCAAGTTCTGTGCCTGTTGCACTTTCAAGATTGGTTTTATTTCGTAACGTAAATCTGAGGCGAAATCAGTTATAATTTCAGTCAAGTAGTTACTGCCCAAAAGTCCTTGTGTTGTATTTACAGCATTGGCAACAATAGAGATATCTGCTTTTTGTTCCTTCACCAAACGCTCATCAAACGATGGAGGAATAACGAGAATAATATCGCAACGCTCATTTTCCATATCCTTCATCGACGACTCGTAGCTATCAGTAATATCATTCAAAATAAAATAAGCCGAAGCTTCTATTTTGTTTGTCAGCCGCTGCGAATAGGAGCTTCTACTTTGGTCAACAATATTCACTTTTATATTCTTCACTTCAAAATTGATAGCCCATGGAAAAATAAGCAACACCAATATGGGATAAAACACTATCATCTTTGGAATCATAGCGTTGCGCCATATCTGTTTAAACTCTTTTTCGACAAGAAATTTAAGTGTTTTCATTCCAGCCTTGTCTTTATGTTACGAATACTCAAAACAATTATTACAATAATCATTGTTGTCATTATTGCAATCTCTTTGGCTACCGCCACGAAGCCCAGTCCTTGAATCATAACCTTTTTCACTGCAGTGATATACCATCGTGCAGGAACTAATGCAGAGAACCATTGTAGAAGATTCGGCATGTTGCTTATAGGGAAAATCATACCCGAAAGAATGAGTACTGGCATCATCAATCCAATACCCGAAATAAGCATAGCTACTACTTGCGTTTGAGCCACAGTAGATATCAATAGTCCCAATGAAAGGGATAGGAAGATAAACAGTATCGATATAAATAGCAGTAGTAGCAGATTACCAACAATGGGCACATTCAGCACGAACACCGAAAGCAGCAGTATGGTGACTAAGTTGATAATAGAGAGTGCGAGATAAGGAATAGATTTAGAAAGTAGAATAGTAACCGAGTTGAGAGGCGAAGCCAGTAACACCTCCATTGTGCCCATCTCTTTCTCCCTCACAATAGAGATAGATGTCATAATGGCACAAATAATCATCAACACCAAGCCCATAATGCCAGGCACAAAAGTGTATGCCGACTTCATTTCGGGATTGTAGTGAAGCTTACTTGTCACATCTATATGGTAGGGTATCTGTTGCAAGTTCATCCACTCCATTTGTTGCTCACCAATTATAGCCCTCAGATAGTTGGTAGATATTGTTCCAATATTGGGGTCGGAGCTGTCTGCTATAATTTGTATTTGCGATTTGCCTCCATGTACAAGGTCGTTGTGGAAGTTGTTGGGAAAAACAAGCGCTATATCTATTTCACCTTTGCGCAGCATTTCGTTCACCTCATGGATAGAGTGGGGCGTGGCTTGCGCTATAAAGTATGGATTGGCTTCAACCCTTGCCCTAATGTCTTGTGTGTACACATCAGCTTGTGGCTCATAGATAGCCACCCGAATATTTTGAACTTCCATATTAATGGCAAATCCAAATATCAATATCTGAACCACTGGCATTCCCAAAAGAATAAGCATGGTTCTTTTGTCACGTAGTATGTGGTAAAACTCTTTTTTTACAAATGCAAGAAACTGTTTTGACATCTAAGATTCACGTTACATTTTATACCGACAAAAATAAATAATTTATTATCGTTACGAAGATATAAAATGTTTCTTAGAAACGTTGCTTAGTTTCATTTTATCCAAATGCAACTGACAAAGAAAAATTGATGTGTAATAGTTTACTTCTATTTTTTTATTATAAATTGAGAGAAGATAAGGCAAGGCTATTGAATAATCTATCGTTTTTGAGTGCTTCAAGTGTTTTCACTTGAATACCTTTCGAATTTATTATACGATGTGTTTGTTCGTCAATTTCTAAAAGATAGATTTTATTGATAGCTTTTCGATATAGCCAGGTTGCAATCGAATCTTTGATATGTTCATCTAAAATGATGTTTTCTACCCCAAAGACTCTATCTTTTTCCATGTCGAAAATAACCACACGAATTTCCTTTTCATGCAAAGCGGTTAACTTGTTGTTTTTTATAAAAATTGCTACTTTCATGAGTTATTCAATTTTGAACGAGTTAATTTATTTTGCTACTCAAAATACGCTGAAAAAATCAGGTTTAATACAGATACCAACTCGCAGTTTTAAGTCATAATCTTTGTATTCTAACAAACTGTCGCCTCTTCCGTTGTAAAGCTCGAAAAACAGATATTGATTGAATTTTTCCGAGACTCTAAATGCAGCACTCAAAGTTGTATTCATGGTTATAACATTACGTCGAGGGGTAATGTTTCCGCTAAACCACCATCTATCGTTCTTTGTTCTATAATCTACAGAAAAGTTGCCGTATCCTTTGTAGGTAATCAAGTCTGTATTGGTGTCATCCAATAATAGGACTAACGGAAGCCATACTTTGGCTCTAAAGAATAGCCTGTCATTAAAATAATACTTCCCCGAAACACTCGCAAAATCCCATGACCTTGATTGTATGCTGTCTTTTCCGTTCGATTCATGCTCAAGTTGTAGGAAAACGCTACCCATGTAGTTGTTTTCATCCGATATTAAATACCTCCCAAAGCCTATTCCAGGATTGAAGTTAGTGTCGCGAAATGGAGAAGATTTTTTGTAAATATTCCAAAATGATTTTTGAGTATAAGAGATGAAGACAAATGTATTAAAAGGCAAATAGCTATTGCTGAAGCGTTGTCTGAAACTAATTTGATATTTTACATCGGCATTAGTAGTATTAATTTGTTTATTTAAATTAGTACCAGTAATGATGTAGTTGTCTTTCAAAATACCAAAAGAGTGTGTTGAATCGAGCCTTCTTCTTACATCGTCCTCCGATATTTCCAATGAACTTCTTTCTTTAAGCACCCTCTCTTTAATTAATAAATCAATTCTTTTTGTAGGGTCGACAATGGTATCGCCCTCCTGCTGTTCTTCTTGTCCATTTAATTCAAATAGAGATAAGAGCAGAGATAGCACCACTAATATTAATCTTGAAAAGAGTTTCACTTGTGTTCAAATTTACTTTTTCATCTTTTTCTATAACTCAAAACAGCCCATGTATTGAATCCCACAGCAAAACCCAAAAGAGAGAGTAGTGGGACAGAAATACCGCTGTATGAGCTTCCTTTAAGATATATCATGCGCATAATTTCCATGAAATAAGAGAGCGGATTGCTTTTAGCAACAATTTGCGCCCATTTTGGCATGCTTGCAATAGGGGTGAACAGTCCACTCAATAAAATAATAATGAGAATAAAGAAGAAAGCTAAAAACATAGCCTGTTGCAATGTCTCCGAATAGTTGGATATAATGAGACCAAACCCTGAGATTCCAATTATAAAAACAAGAGAACTAACATAGAGAGGCAAGAAGCCGCCTGCTGGCCATATTCCATATAGTAATCCGACGACTAAAAATGCTATTGACAGTATTATAAACCCAATTATCCAATAAGGGATAAGCTTAGCCAAGATAAATTGATATTTATTGACGGGTGTAACATTTATTTGTTCAATAGTCCCATTTTCCTTTTCACTCACAATGTTCAATGCAGGCAATATTCCGCATATCAATGTAACCATCATTACCATCAGTGCTGGAATCATAAACACCTTGTAGTCTAAATTCTCGTTGAATTTATATTGTGGTATAATGTTTATTGCACTCATCCTCTTTTGGGGTCCAATGCTTGTATGAGCCAATTCGGATCGAAGCTCCGATGAATAATCGTTGAGTATTTGCGACAAGTAAGCGTTTCCAAGCAAACCGCGCGTGCCATTTACAGAGTTAGCAGAAAGCATAACGTCTGCAGTTCTGCTTTTAACCATGTTTTCATCGAAAAAAGGCTGAATCTCAAGGACTATATCGGCATCAGCTTTTTCAATGTCAACTATTGCTTCATTGTAGCTGGAAGTAATGTTGTTCACTATAAAATATTTGGATGCATCCACTTTCTGAATCAATCTTTGTGAATAGACGCTATTGTTGTGATCTACTACACTTACTTTTATATCTTTCACCTCAAAATTAATTGCCCAAGGAAAAATAAGCATTACCATTATTGGATAACCAACAATTAATTTAGGTATAATAGAGTTTCGTATTGTCTGTTTAAACTCTTTTTCTATAAGAAACTTTAGTGTTCCCATTATTGCAGTTTTTTTATTTGTTATTCAAGTCTTTTCTTAGAATTAAGCATGCTGAGAGCTAAAATTAATCCTGTCATTCCAACAAGGATAGTCAGCTCCTTGATAATAAAAGTGAAGTTTAACCCTTGGATCATCAGCTTTTTCATAATGATAATATACCATCTGGCTGGGACTATGTGTGTCAGCTTTTCCAACAGAAAAGGCATGTTCTCTATCGGGAAAAGCATTCCCGAAAGTAACATTACAGGCATTGTGAGTCCTATTCCCGACATAATAATAGCTTCTACTTGTTTTTTTGCGATGGTCGATATTAATAAACCAAACAGTAGGGACAAGAAAATGTAAAGCGTGGAAATAGTAACAATAAGAAACAGACTGCCACGAATGGGCACACCCAGCAGATAAGAAGCCAAAAACAGAATAGTTATCAGATTAATAAATGAAAGTGAGAGATATGGAATTGTTTTAGCAATAAGAATTTGACTCAATTTCAAGGGCGAAGCCAAGAGCACTTCCATCGTTCCCCGTTCTTTTTCTCTCACAATAGATATGGATGTCATCATTGTGCTTATCACCATTAAAATCAAACCCATAACTCCTGGAACGAATGAAAACGAAGATTTCATTTCAGGATTGTATAGCATTCTTGTTGTAGTGGCTATTTGATAGGGCGGATTTTTGGAGATATTGTTGATTTCTTTTTGATAGTCTGCAATTACTCCTGTGGCATAGTTTACAATAATCGTTCCTGTATTAGGGTCTGATGTATCTGAAATTAATTGTATATCAGCTTTTTGAGAGTAGGTAAGGTCCTCATTAAAATTGTTAGGAAACACCACTGCCAAATCTATCTTGTTTTGTTTGAAAAGGTTGTCAATTTCATTCTGAGAATGAACATGATAATCTACATGAAAATAGCTATTGGCATCTATTCTTTCTACAATTTGATTGGTATATGTGTCGGGGCTTGGGTCTAATACTGCTACAGCAATATCGGTAACCTCCATATTAATGGCAAACCCAAAAATTAGAATCTGAGCTACCGGCATTCCTAATAGAATCAGCATCGTTCTTCTATCGCGAAAAATGTGATAGAATTCTTTTATTACAAAAGCTCTAAATTGTTTCATTTATGTAATGTTGTTTTGTTATTCAATTATAAACACCAAATAACTAGTCTATTGGATTTGTTGTATAGTGAGTTTAGTCTCTTGTTGCCTTGCGCGCAAGTTTTCTAAACACTTCATCCATGTCATCTGCTTCAAAATCTGCTTTCAAATTAGCGGGGGTGTCCAACGCATCTATCCTCCCATCCACCATTATCGACACGCGGTCGCAATACTCTGCTTCGTCCATATAGTGGGTAGTGGCAAACACGGTTATATTGTCCTCTGCAGCTTGATAAATCATTTCCCAAAACTGTCGCCGAGTGGCTGGGTCAACCCCACCAGTGGGTTCATCCAGAAAAACTATTTTAGGACTGTGGAAGATAGCCACTGAGAAAGCCAACTTCTGTTTCCATCCAAGGGGTAGCGACTTCACCAAGGTGTTGCGTTCACTTTCGAAGTCTAAGCGATGGAGCAGTTGCTCTGTTTTCTCTGCAATCTCTTTGTCCTTCATTCCGTATATACCTGCAAAAAGGCGGATATTCTCCCACACCCTCAAGTCTTCGTACAGCGAAAATCGTTGACTCATATAGCCAATGTTCTTTTTTATTTTTTCGCTCTCGGTGCGTATATCATACCCACTCACTGAAGCCTCTCCCGAAGTTTGTTTCATCAATCCTATCAGCATCTGCATGGCAGTAGTTTTGCCAGCACCATTAGCACCCAAGAAGCCAAATATCTCTCCCTCTTTCACTTGAAAGGAGATGTTATTTACTGCTGTGAAATTGCCAAACTTCTTGGTCAATCTCTCTACATCTATAATTATATTATTCTCCATTTTCATTCTCTTCGTTGGTTAATGCTAAAAAACAATCTTCCACTGTGGGCGTAATCTTATCGATGCTCACGTTGTGGTATCCTTTTTCTGCAAGATAATTACTCAGTTCCTCTTTCGTGAGTTGTGGGTCAACCGTAATGTGGTGTTGGTCTCCAAAAGCAAAAGAGGTTTGTACTTGTGGAAAATCGCGAATATCAGCCAACATCGACGACAAGTTGTCTCCTCTCACAGCCCACAATGTTTGCTCATAATCAGCAATAATATTGTCGGGAGTGTCCATAGCTATAAACTCGCCTTCTCGCATCAGTGCTATCCTGTCGCATCGGGTCGCCTCGTCCATATAGGCAGTAGAAACCAAAATTGTCATTCCTCCTTCTTTTAGTTTCTTCAGCATATCCCAAAACTCTTTTCGCGACACTGGGTCCACACCTGTAGTGGGTTCATCCAATATTAGCACCTCGGGTTGATGAATCAATGCACACGATAGTGCCAACTTTTGCTTCATACCACCCGACAATGCGCCTGCACGACGAGTTTTGAACGGTTCAATCTGCTGATAAATATCTTTAATGAACTCGTAGTTCTCTTCAATAGTAGTATCGAAAACTGTGGCAAAGAATGTTAGGTTTTCCTCTACACTCAAATCCAAATAGAGCGAAAACCTACCTGGCATATAGCCAATCATTTTTCGTATCTCCTTATAGTCTTTCACCACATCCCATTTGCCCAGTTGAGCGTCGCCCGAATCGGGTAGGAGTAGGGTAGCCAATATCCTGAATAGCGTGGTTTTGCCTGCACCGTCAGGACCAATTACGCCAAATATCTCGCCTTTGGGAACAGAGAGAGAAACTCCTTTCTCTACATTGTCCTTAGTGCCAATACCAGCGTATTTGCCCGATTTTGGGTCGTGGTAGTTTTTACGGAGGTTATTTACTTCAATCATTGTTTTGTTTGTTTGTTGTTTTTAAGTCAGAGACTTGCGCCAGCGTGAAATCCATTGTCATTCTGAGTGAAACGAAGAATCTGTTAGATATACACTACTGAATTTAGATGAATTCTTCACTACGTGTAGTGTGATAGGGATACTATCTTCTACTTACTGTTCTT
>CAZXGV010000093.1:0-8157 GCA_964640575.1 uncultured Dysgonomonadaceae bacterium | reverse complement strand
ATGACAAATAATAGACACATAAAACTGAAATTGAGATGAGTGAAATGTTGCAGAGAATTTTAAATATTATCGATAAGGTAGAAGACAATGAACTAAAACTTCAACAAATACTTGATTACTTAGAGACAGAAGTTGTTGATGAAGAGGAAGAGTATGAACATAACCCCATAGATGAACTACCCGAAAAATTCAGACCAATGGTGAATGAGTTAGCACAATATATGGACATGGAACTGGTGTGTTACTTGAATCCTGAAACTGTTGAACTTAGCTATATCCCATTAGAGCTGTTTTACGATATTGAAAGAAGCGATGATGTAGAGAAAGTGAAAAAAGAGTTAGACGAGAAACATGGTTGGCAAACTGTAGAGTTTTTAGATTGGGATAATCCTTTAGAGTTTTGGCCCTTCACCTCCAATCAATCGTTTCGAATTATGGAGAAGTTTACACAAACTCTGCCTGATGACGAAAAGCTACGTCCAAGACTCATTAATGCACTCAGAAATCGGAAACCTTTTGCCAACTTCGGTCGCATTATCGACAACAGCTATTTGCGTGAAGATTGGTTTGAGTTTAAAAGGCACTACTTAGATAATATAGTTGCGGAGCAACTATTGATAAAGCTTGATGAACTAAAAGAAAATAACAATGAAATTTGAAGGAGGAATTTACAACGACGATGGTACAAAGGTGAACGAAGACTTAATACCTGTACCTAATCTCTGCATAATTTGCAAAAAACATGAAACAGACGATTACATGGAAAACATCTTGTGCAAAATGAATAGAAATGACCAACGAAACGACTTGGACAATTTCCAATGTGGCAGTTTCGAAAGAGTATAATTACTAACAACAAAAAAACAAAAAACATGACATTTCAATTTAAAATTCAACTCAAGAACATCACAAAGCCCCCTGTTTGGCGTAAAGTTGTGGTTCCATCAAACATTACATTCTCAATGTTTCACTCCATTATTCAAGTAGCTATGGGCTGGTATGACTCCCACCTCTACTCTTTCTCTCCAACTGGCTATGGCTCAGAACCCTGGATTGAAGAAGATTCTGATATGTTCTCTTTAGGCTTTGATGATGATAATGACGACGACAATGATGACGATGATGAATTAACATTAGCTACTAAGCTGAAACTCTCTGACATATTCAAAACAAAAGGGCAGACTTTCACCTACATATATGACTTTGGTGATGACTGGGAACACAAAATCACATTGGAAGAAATAGATAAATTGAATATATCACCAATTCCAAAACTAATTGGAGGCAAAGGTGCTTGCCCTCCTGAAGATTGTGGTGGAGCATGGGGATATGAAAATATGAAAGAAGTATTATCTGACAAAAATCATCCGGAACATGAAGATATGAAAGAGTGGCTTTATGGATACGATGAAGATGAAGATGATTTTGGAGATGAGATCGCCGTTTGGGACCCAAATGAATATAATCTGGAAGAAGAGAAAGAAATGTTTGATGAGGTATTTAAAGATTTAGTTTGAATAGGATAAATTAGCTCATTATATGCAGCACATTATCCATTAAATAAAACAAAACACTGATCGGGACAAACACTTTTTTTGCCTCACAACATATTCCCCTCCCCACTGGTGCAGGTTTCCAAACGTGCACCAGCGTGCTAAACACCCTTCGCATCTACGTTAATGCTAAGGGCGTAATTAATGTAACCTAATATGTTATCATTAGAATGATTTTGCAATTAATACTCCTTGAACTACAAGAAAGATAATTTACCACTCGATTACTTATCACATTATTAAAAACACATGTGTGTCAGTATCTAATAACAAATATTATATTGAACTGTATTGACATATTTCATATTGATGCAGATACGGATTAATGTTCTTCTACTTTCCTCATTTTTCTTTTCAGCAACTGTGCATTTAAAGCCACCACAATGGTGCTCAAGCTCATAAGGATAGCTCCCATTGCAGGACTAATTAATATTCCTGAGCTATACAAAACTCCCGCTGCAAGCGGTATTGCCACCACATTATAACCCGATGCCCAAACAAAATTTTGAATCATCTTTCGGTAGGTTGCTTTTCCAAAAAGCACAAGCGTCGTAATATCCTGTGGATTGCTATTTACCAAAATAATATCAGCAGTTTCTGCCGCAACATCCGTTCCGCTACCTATAGCAATACCCACATCAGCTGTTGCAAGCGCAGGAGCATCATTGATGCCGTCACCCGTCATAGCTACAAATTCACCTTTTTCTTGAAACTCTTTTATCTTCTCCAGTTTCTGATCAGGCATCAACGCCGAGTAATAGCCATCAAGTCCTAATTCATCGCTCACACTTTTTGCCACTTTCTCGTTATCGCCTGTCATCATATAGCACTTGATATCGTTGTTCTGAAGTGTTTTAATTGCCTCGAAAGATTCTTCTCTAATCTCATCCGACATCGCTATATAACCTACCAATGTATCATTTATCAAAACAAACACAACAGTTTCAGCTTCACTCTCAAAAGCCTTATCGGGTATATCCAATCCTTTGTCTTCAACATAGCCTGGACTAACTACTTTCACATCCTTCCCTTCCACATCTCCTTCAATTCCCTTACCTGTAATGGCATTAAAGTTATCAACTTCAGGAATTCCAACTTCAGCTTCTTCTACTTTGCTCATAATCCCCACTGCAAGTGGATGTTCTGACTTAGACTCTAATGCACCAGCATATTTGAGGATATCATTGTCGTCAAACTCATCAACAAAACTACCAAAACGTGTTACTCCAAAATTTCCTTTTGTAAGGGTTCCCGTCTTATCAAACACCATCATCGTTATTTTTCTTGAATTCTCAAAAGCTGTTCGATTACGAATCAATAACCCTTGTTGTGCTGAAACAGAGGTGGATATAGCAACCACCAAAGGGACTGCCAACCCTAAAGCATGTGGACAAGTAATTACCATTACCGATGCCATTCGCTCCATAGCAAACGAGAACTCTTTTCCTACAAACAACCATACTGCAAGTGTTGTAAACCCAACTGACAGGGCAACAATTGTGAGCCAAAATGCAATCTTATCTGCCAAGTTCTGGCTTTTCGATTTCACGCTTTGCGCATCGCGCACCATATTGATAACTTTGTTGAGATAGGCGTTCTCCCCTACTTGTTCTACTTTAATGGTAAGAGAGCCATTCCCATTGATTGTACCACCAATTACCTTGCCATCTTTCTCTTTCTTTACAGGTTTTGACTCACCTGTAACCATCGATTCATTTATATTGCTTTGCCCATCTATGATTACGCCATCAACAGGAATCTTCTCACCAGGACGAACTACAACTCGGTCGCCCTCTTTCAATTCATCCAACTTAACATCAACAGTATCTCCATTTTTGAGAAGATGTGCCTCTGAAGGCATTAGCTTCACCAGTTCTTGCAACGATTGTGAGGCACCCAAAACGGATTTCATTTCAATCCAATGACCTAACAACATAATATCCACCAAAGTGGCAAGTTCCCAGAAGAACGAAGACCCCTCCAAGCCAAACGTGGTAGCGGTACTATAGCCCCAAGCCACTGTGATGGCAACAGCTATCAATGTCATCATGCCTGGTTGTTTCTCCTTCAACTCATCTACGAGACCTTTGAGAAAGGGCCAACCACCATAGAAGAAAACAATGCTCGACAGACCAAAAAGAATGTATTTATCAACCGACTCGCTGATAGAAAACTCAAAACCCAATAAATCTTGCACCATGGGTGAGAGCAACAATACAGGAAGCGTGATAATGAGCGATATCCAAAAACGACGTTTAAAGTCTTCTATCATCATCTGATGATGTTCGGTGTGGTCGTGATGTTCATGACCTTGTTCATCTTGATGATTATGCTGTTGTCTGTGTTTATTTTCTTCCATATCTATAGGTTATTATAGGTTATTGCTTTTTTGAATGTACTTTTTTCACATCGCAAACAGTCACTCTTCGATATTAATTTATATTTCACAGAGTGCGAGCAAAGTTACTTGGGTTTCTCTACTCCACCACTTCATAGTTGCGCATCATTCCCATATCTTCATGCTCTAAGTTGTGACAATGATAAATGAAAAGACCTGTGAAATCTTCAAACCTCAACGCTACTTTCACACGCATGCCTGGCAAGAGAAGAAAAGTATCTTGCCATCCTTCATCAATAAACCCATCTTTCATGGAGTTCCAAACCGAAGGTGATACTTGCGAAATATCGCGATCAACAATTTGGAACTGCAAGGCATGAATATGTACAGGGTGAGGCATTTGCATCATATTGCTCATTCTCCCCCTGCCACTGCCACTATTGGTGAATTCCCACACCTCTGTAGTGTTTAGCTTCACCTTTTCCCAATCAGCCACTTCGGTCATTCCGAAGGTTCGCCCATTGATTAGCCATTCCATTCGTTGAAAATGGAAGTCAAATTGTCGAGGTCTGTCTCGATTGACAGCATCAGACAAATCAAACTGTTTTATTGGCTCAAACTCTGTAGGCAGAGGAATCACTTCTCCTTGTTTGTCAGAAACAAAAAAATCATATAATATGAGAGGCTCTCCATTGTCGACATAAGAACCTGCGAAACGTCTATCACCACGCATCATGCCTCTGCCACCCATCATACCACCTCTTCTACCTCCACCGCCCATCATTCCCATGGCTGTAGCATTGTCGAACGACAAACTATTGAGAGAGATTCGTTGATTAGTCTCTTCGGAAGAGAAGTCGCGCCATACATCTATGCGCTCCCCTGGAGACAGCATCATATAAGGTTTATCGGTAGGCTTCGAAAGCAATCCTCCATCATTGCCAATCACTGTCAAATCAGCTCCATCGCTCCAAGCAATTTTATAAATTCTTGAGTTCGACCCATTCAACACCCTGAAGCGATAAGTTCCTTTCTTCACCTCCATAAAGGTGTCGCTCGCCCCATTAATTATAATTTCATCGCCTAAGAACCCAATCATCCTGTCCATCATATTGTTTTCTAAATAGACAAGTTGGTTGGACGAATCGAATCTTCTATCTTGGATTACTATAGGAACTTCATACTCTTCTGTGGGCAAATCACTTCTGTCGTCCTCTACTATAAACAAACCTGCCAATCCGTAATACACTTGTGGTCCAGTTTGTCCATGAGGATGTGGGTGAAACCAATAGGTGCCAGGTCGATTATCAACTACAAATTCATAAACAAACTGCTCACCATTTTTGATTACACTCATCGGATGTCCATCCATTTCGTGAGGTACATGTAAACCGTGCCAGTGGATGATGCTTTCGTCTGCCAACTCATTGTGGAAGCGCACTCGAATTTTCTGCTGGGGTTTCACACGAATTATAGGACCTAAATAGGAAGAAGGAATCTCTTGAAGAGATGAACTCTCTCCTTTTATTAATTCTGCTTCATAAGTATATACAGCAGTTTTAGGTCCCTCGGAAAGCTCTGTTTCTGAAGGTGTAGCAGTTAATGAAATATCTACATCGGGATCAAACGATTCTGTAATTGTAAAATGACTACTTGATTGTTGCTGTTGCTTGCTGTTTTGACAAAAAGCAAACAGGGGTATTACAAGCAATGCGATTAACACACCAGCTATCAGTTTTAATTTGTTATTTTTCATATTTTATTAAACCTATTTCAATTTAACTCTATTTATTAAATACGTCTCTTACTCCACTAATGTATTGTTGTTTAAAAAGGCATTATGACGATTTATTTTTCAGCTTAACAATCAAATCGCTTTCCGCTAATCCCACTGATACTACTTCGTGATCCACCACTAAAAGTGGAGATGTTTTTAACTTATATGTTTCAATTAACTCTGGACGATCTTCGAAGTACAATAATTTATATTGCAATCCTGCATCCTGCAGTTGTTTTTCAAGTTCTGCCCTGAGTGGGCATGTTTTCGTAGCTACTACTCTAATATTCATTCTAAATTCTTTTTACGTTCCTCAAATTCTTCTTTCTCTATTTCACCTTTAGCGTAACGCTCTTTTAAAATATCAAGCGCCGATTTGTTGCCAAGTTGGGTGTTAGAATGACTGTTCTGGTTTATCGCTTTCACAACAACCCAAATAATTATCACAATAAAAACAAGCCCAATAATCCACCACCAACCCATTCCAAGTCCCATTCTCCAGCCATGTTCTCCAAATCTATGCATCATAACTTACTCCCTTCTTTCTGTTTAATTATTTTTGTTTTGCATCACTCTGTTTTGCTCTTTCTAATGCATCACTCTATATATGAACAGCGTCTCATACCATTTGTTCAACATAGATCTCATTAGAAATGAGGGTTATATCTGTTTTTTCAATTTAATTCAAAGGAGGTGTTTAGAAGGAATATATTATAAGAGCGGGGTGAAAGTAGTATTAATGAATGTCTCATTCAATTGTCTGAACGGTCGATTAATTATGAGTAATATGATTCCGTTGATGAACCACTCTAACTATACCTCTTTATATTATAATTGTTCTCCCTCTTTTTCATTCTAATACAGTTGTAAGCAAATTAATTAGATTATCTTTTTTATGTTACAAACAGTCGATTATGTAACTATTGTGGTTTATCTTTTACGTTAGAACGCATTAATCACTGAAATCCATTACTATTTCACGAGTTAAACCATAAAACCCTTCCCGTTATGCATCGGTACAAGCTGTTGCAAACGGAGAGAGAGTGCGAGTCGAAATTCTATTTTGCTAATTCTGGTTTATAACTACCAGGAACTGATCGGAAACCAATAGCCAACCGATTCCATCCATTAATAGCAATGATTGCCATTGTAAGAGTCACAATTTCCTCTTCATCAAAAAACTTACGAGTAGCCTCATACAATGAGTCTGGTACATCATTCTCTGAAATTATGGTCAAGGCTTCAGTCCATGCCAATGCTGCGCGTTCTCTTTCTGTATAAAAAGGCGATTCGCGCCACGCACTCAAGCCATACAGTCGTTGTTCTGTTTCACCTTCCTCTCTAGCATCTTTGGTGTGCATATCAAGACAATAGGCACATCCGTTTATTTGCGATGCCCTCGTTTTCACCAGTTCGTAAAGAGCACGCTCAAGACCCGAATTATGTACATATTTTTCGAGTTCCAACATTCCCTTTATTGCTTGGGGAGCAACTTCGTGATAATTTAATCGTGATTTCATTAAGCGGTTTGTTACTTGATTCAACTTCATACAGTAAAACAAATCTGCATTACTATTGTTTCAATTATGAAAATAAAAAGCAATAAAACCTTCGCTACCAATCGAATGCGTAGCATTAAAAAAAACAGAAACAATGAAAAAAGTAACCAAACCAAAAGTTAGACTGCTGGCAAGAGGAAAAAAATTTAATGCAAAACAGATGGAAGCAAAAGCAGGCGATCTCTTGCCAAGACATCGTGCAAGCATCGAATCGGTACTGATTGTAATGGAGGGAGAATGCTCCATAGAATTGGATGGTACCAATCATACCCTAAAGCAAGGAGACAGTTTTATTGTACCCCCACAAATAGAACATCAAATTACAGCTATTGCAAACTTTAAGGCAATTCATGTGATGACAAACGATATTGTATTCGATTTTTTTGATTGAAGTTGATGAGATATTACAACCTAGCTTCTTGCATTTCTTCTCCCGCTCGCGCGAGTTTGCAACTCGTGTGTTGCGTCAGCAAAATTCTTTATATTTATTCTTTACCTCTGCTGGCGCGGATATCTATCCGTGCCTTTGTCTGCACCCTACTGTTGTAATGGCACGGATGAATATCTGCGCCAGCCTGGGATTTTTGAGATACTTGGACACATCTATTGAAATGGTGGATGTGGCTAAAGCCGACTCCTGATTATTAAACCTCTTATCCGTTGGTTGAAACCAACGGCAATGGACAACCATTCTATCTGCCCCTCGTTTCCGAACGAAGGGGAGTGGGAAATATCTATTTGAGCCACAACCCACTCTATGTTTTAGAACAAATCCTGCTTGCCAATTCACATTTCCTCTCACAAAAAAGAGACATAAATCCTTTAAAAACATCTTCAACGCGGGGAATTCGACGAACAACAGATGAAAATCGTTTCCGCGACGTAAAAAAAGTGCAAGAAAGAGAAAAACGAGCTTTTTGCCCCCAAAAA
>CAZXGV010000092.1:0-8291 GCA_964640575.1 uncultured Dysgonomonadaceae bacterium | reverse complement strand
CGCCGATTTCCGAATCGGTGTGCTGCGAAGCAGAGAAGGAATCAGCAATGAACAGTAAGCGGGTGTGTTTTGGATGCAATAATGTAAACTCCCTGTCATTCCAATACGTAGTGAGGAATCTGTTAGAAGAGTGTGCAAATATTAAACAGATATTTCACTCCGTTACCAATGATATATTTTAGCAACATGCTGTAAATCAGATAGTACAAGACTCATCGTTTTGATTTATTAACCGATTAAGGCGGTAGGCATTTCATGCCATTTCCTTCTTTTTGCCCAATAAAAAAAATTGGGTGGAGTCTCTAAATGACAGAAGTTTTTAAACATTAATACTTCCGCATTGCGGATAAGCGTATTTCGCCCAGAATGGGCAGCCTAATTCAGCCCAACGGCAACGCCTTGGGTTAACGAGTACACCTCCACGTCCCCCTTTTCTCCCAAAAACCTATAGGTTTTTGGGAGAAAAGGGGGAACAGGAAACTGTTTTAATGGATGCCCCGCCAGCCAGGCAACAAAATATTTAACAATAAATATGACTTTGTTCACGTATTTCGCTTGTTCACGTAACGTGAACATCGTATATTTGTGAACACATGGAAAAAGAAATTATAAATATTGCCCTCAAAAACCTTCGAAGAACAACTGGAGTAGAAGGTCAATGGGAACACAATGCAACTTTCGATAACACATTGAAAGCTGACGGTATACTGAAGCTCAAAATCCAAGAGCAAGAATACTCGTTTAATGTAATTGTCCACAATGAAGTTCGCAACCATCAAGTACACCAATTAGAGTTATATCAGAGGAATTGTGATAATTTCCTATTAATAGCCAAACATATTTTCCCAAAAGTAAAAGAAGAATTACATCAAAAAAAGATAGCTTATTTAGAAGCCAATGGAAATATATTCCTAAAAACTAAAAAGATGTATCTCTTTGTAGATACCCAAAAAGCAATAGATACAGAAAAAGGTCAAAGTAACAGAGCATTCACAAAGACGGGGTTAAAGGTGCTTTTTTATCTACTACAAAACAGAGAAAACATCAACCTAACGCAAAGAGAGATAGCAAAAGACACAGAGGTAGCTTTAGGAAACATTCCTCTAATTATAAAAGGGTTACAAGAATCAGGCTATTTAATCCCATTAAACAAACGAGAGTATGTTTGGAAAAATCGTAGAGACTTACTAGATCGATGGATTAAAGAATATGGCACAACACTTAAACCCACGATAAGAAAAGGTCAATATACACATCAAGGTGATTGGAAGAAAATAAAGCTGAACAATCAACTGACAGTATGGGGTGGTGAACCTGCTGCTGATATGACAACTAATTATTTAAGAGCAGAAACTCTGACACTCTACACTCAAGAGAACCGAATGAACCTGATAAAAAACTATAAACTAACACCTAATCCTAACGGTGATATTGAGGCGCTCGAAATGTTTTGGAAACAGAATAAGAACCAACAAACTGTACCTGCTATTTTAATATATGCAGATTTAATATTAGAAGGAAGTAAGAGAAACAGAGAAACTGCAGAAATAATTTTCAATGAACAAATCCGACCAAACCTATAAGGAGTTATCAATTCCATATTTTAAAGAGACGCCGCTCGCGCCGATTTCCGAATCGGTGTGCTGCGAAGCAGAAATAATTTTCAAATATCAATTTCGCTAATGCAACACACGAGTTGCAAACTCGCGCGAGCGAGAAAAATTACACTATAAGATTAAATCTCACAGTGTTATTCCCTCCATTTTGCCAATTAAACAACTGGGTGGGGATCTACCAATAACATAATTTTATAACATATTGTTCTTTAGATATTTATATTTTTATGCCAGGCTTCCAGCCCTCTGTTGCTTCTATCTGCCTGTTACCCAGGCCTGACAGCCTGGGCTGAATTATATCAGCCCTTCGGGCCTCACAATAAATCAAACCTCGATGTCATTTCATCATTATGCCCAATTAAAAAAATTGGGTGGGGACTTGGAATGACAGACCCGAACAGCGTGAAAACGACCTTGCAGATATACTGACGATAATTCAACATTTTTTCGAGTTAGAGTATGATGAAATTGTTGAGTTTCACTACGACACATTCCCAAAAGATGACACTGTCGAAATTGATCAATTACTTGTAGCAGCCGAAGTATTAGGAAGAAAGGCAAAGCTGTTTTTAAATAAATCAGAAGAGTTATCAAATCGTATATATCAAATTTTAGAAACCAACTTACAAGTTGTATCACAATCTGAAATAGCGAAGGATTGGGCATTAAAACTAAACAGCGATATTGAATATTCCTTTTCAATTCTGGAATCATTTCAAAAAGGAATATCAACAGATTAAATTACAGCCACTTAGATATTCTATCTCATTGTTAAGTAATTGACTCCACTATTGCTTTATTAGCTTACTCTTACCCTTTCAAATTCAACGTGCAAGTTCTATATGCTCTTTGTAGATAAATTCTTAAATGCGTACATTTGTAAAAAAACAGATTCTATGATCAACTCATTAAAGTATGCAATAATTGCAAACATTGCGAACTTCAATCCGGTATATTACGACCCCAACAATGAGGAGAAGTTAATAGCATACTGCATCAAAAATGGTTTTTCCCATCTACCCAGTAAAGATAAAAAGACAGTCTTTCAATTAGTTGACAACCGATTTGTGGAGAAGAAACTAGAAGATGTATATACAGTAAATGCTTCCGACTTTATTTTCGATCAGCGCACTATTAGAAAGTTTGAAAATCCCAATCCTAACGAAATTCACTTTATTGTGGAGAGAAGCAAAATAAAAGGGATGGTGCATATTGTTGACTACAACAATGTGTATATCAACGTAGAACTATTTAAAGCACTATTGCAATTTGAGTCCAATCTAAGACAACTACTCATTGACAACGATTTAGACAACGACGACTTCATTGCATGGGTAGCCGACAAGGCTGCCGAAAAAGACAACTCTTACTGGCATAGAAAAAGGAATAATCTGCTAAATAATAGAGAACAGATGAAGTATGCCAACCTGTTTCAAACATTTAGCATTCGCGACTTACTCCTTTTTGCACAAAACAAAAACATACTTCCCCTAACTGATAGAGAAATTGACGATGTAAGCAGTGTACGCAACTCGCTAGCACACAACAAAGATGTCACCTCGCACATAGAGGACGAGGACGATGGCTCTATAGTGTATGACTTTTATGGGCTTAAAGTTTTTGCACAAAAGATGCGTTCGTTCTTCAATAGCTATGAGGTGTTGGCAGAGAAAATGAAGTAATGGCGCAATGTCTCTGACCAGTGACTCTAAACCCTCACGACACGAATAAATTCGTGGGAGACATTTTTTGTCCTAAACACCCAAAAGCTATTCAACTCATCACCCATCAAAAACAAGAGCAAACTATTCACTTAGTGTCAATAGCTTGCTCTTACATTATTTATATACCTGTGAGCTGTTACAGCTCAATCGATTGAATAACCAATTCGCCGCTCTCAACAATTAAGCGCACATCGCTAATAGCTGTTTGATTGACAGGAATTATAATCTCTTTCTCTCCCTTGTACTCTTTTGTGACGAAGTCAATAAACTGACCGCCACCCTTCGACAGCTGAAGTTGGAATTTAGCATTGCGCTTCGATTTCTTATCAAACACAATCTTTATCTCTCCCACCTTGTCCGATTGCAACAGAGAAATGGTTAGCGAGTGACGTTGACTTCCAGTCCATGTCAGCACCTCATCCTTGTTTAGCACATTAGCTGCAGCATCATCAGAGGGGTCCGAAACAACATTAAACATCTCCTTAACACGAGTTTTTGATAGTGTGTCGATATCATCGATAGACTCAACAACTGTAAAAATATCATCCAATCGAATATCTTCGGACGATGCACCAATCATTACTTTAAAATCGCCTGGCTCCACCACCCATTCATTGTCCTCATTAAGCAAGCGCAAATATTCAGGAATAATTTTCATTTCCACTCTTTTAGTTTCACCAGGTGCTAAATGTATCCGTTCGAAACCACGAAGATTCTTCTCATAAGTTGTCACAGAGCTTATCACATCGCGTGTATACATCTGAACAACCTCATCACCAGCATACTTGCCCGTGTTTTTCACATCAAATGAAACCAATAGCGAATCGTCTGCCACTATTTGATTTTTCGAAAACTGCAAATCGGAATACTCAAAAGTGGTGTAGCTCAACCCATATCCAAAATGATAGAGCGGACCCGCAGCTCGTGTCATATTTCCATCCATACCAACACGCGACCCACCATCGATTTGAGAATTAGGCTTTGCAGGAAAATTAAATGGAATTTGCCCCACCGTTTTCGGGAATGTCACGGTCAACTTCCCACTTGGATTGTAGTCGCCAAAAAGGATGTCGGCAACAGCCGTTCCTCCTTGCGAACCAGGATACCACGCTTCAAGGATGGCAGGAACAAACTTATCTGCCCAATTGATAGCCAGAGGTCGCCCATTCACCATCACAAGTATGGTAGGTGTTCCTGTTTCATACACAGCTTTCAGCAAGTCCAATTGCCTCCCTGTAAGCTCGAGCGAAGAGCGCGATCTATTCTCACCCGCAGTACGAATATTTTCGCCCAACACCACAATTGCTACATCACTCTTCTTGGCATCCGCCACTGCTTTATCTATTTCAGCTTGTTCACTATCAGTGATAGGAAAGTCAATCAACTCCGACTCTGGCCAATTAGGATCGACCATATCACATCCTTTCGATAGGAAAACCTCTACATCGTCCGATAGTTTTTCCACAATCCCATCATACACAGTAGCTACCTCCACTGCCAACGGTCCGTAATGCGTCAACGCATAAGAACCATCATTCGCATTCGGTCCTGTAATCGATATTTTTTTTATCTTATCTCTATCCAATGGAAGAAAGTTATCCTCGTTTTTCAACAACACAATTCCTTCACGCGAGGCTTGTAGGGCTACCTGTTGATTCTCCTTGCTGTTCACCTCTATATCTGCTTGTTGCAAGTCCATTTGATAAGGCTGATCGAACATCCCCACCAAAAACTTAACACGCAACACATCGCGTACACGGTCATCAATCACCTCCATCGGAATACGTCCCTCTTCAACCAACTCGCGCAAAGGATAGACAAAAGATTCTGGAGAGCGAAAAGTACACCTCACATTCAAACCCGCCATTACAGACTGATAAACAGACTCTTTCATATCGGCAGCCGTGCCATGTTTCATATACAAATACTCCACCGCATCGCTATCCGAAACAATATATCCCTTGAAGCCATACTTATCTCTCAACAGCTCTGTCAACCAAAAATGAGACCCCTGAATAGGTACACCATCGTAATCATTATACGCACTCATCACTCCCAACATTCCCGCATCACGAATATTTCGCATCCAGGGATACATGTGTACATTTTTCACTTCGCGCCACGACATCTGTGGATCGACACGCGACATTCCCTCTCTTCCTCCTTTATTGTTGCTATACGCAGCATAATGTTTTGCAGTAGAAGCCACTTGAAAATCTTTTTGCATCCCTTTGGTCATCTCCACTCCCAACTCTGCCACCAAGTAAGGACTTTCGCCATACACCTCTTCGTAGCGCCCCCAGCGCTGATCGCGCCCCACATCAAGAATGGGTGCATACACATTGGTGTAGCCCAACAAACGTCCTTCGCGCCCTGTTATTTCACCCACTTTGCGCACCAACTCCCTATTCCATGTTGTGCCAATCCCCAATTGTGTGGGGAAATTGGTAGCCTTGTAGCTTTCCACTCCACGAATACCCTCATTCGTAAAATCAGTAGGGATTCCCAAACGAGTATCCTCCACAAAAAAGCGTTGCACCTCGTTAAGAGCCCAAGCATGCTTCGATGCGGGCCACACCCAGGGATTGTCGGATGGAGGTCGTCCCCATTGTTGAAAACCATTCAAATGCTCATCAATTGCCCCCATTCCATCTTTCCACAACTCCTCTTTCCATCCCTCGTTGGGCAAGTCGTCCTTCAGCACCCTACCGTATCCATAGAGCGTTACCATTTGATTGGTCTTCTCTTCCACATTCATTTGACGCAACAAATCCTCGATGCGGTCATCAATGTCTGCCGATGGATCTTCGTAGATATCCTTTTTTCCGTTTTTGTTAAAATCGATCCATCCCTTTTTATAAATTTTGTTCTTGGGAAGGTTGTATGTTTTCAAGTTGTCTTTATACGTATTTCGCGTGTATTGCGAAAAAGCTGTGTGACCACTCAAACATATAAAAAAGATCAATAGAGTTGCTCTACAAGCTAGTTTCATAAGTTTCTGTTATTTTTATAAGTTATATATTATTGAGTCTATTCCGAAAAGTCAAATTCACTCATTTCCGCCCATAAATCATCTAAAAGAGGGACTTTAGCAGAATGCTGATTATTAAGCTTTTCCCTTCAGGGATAAAGGGTAGAAAAAAATTAATAATCAGCATTTGAGGGTTTTCGAAGTGGACTCATTGTTTCAACTGTTGGTAAATTCTGGTCTTGTTTTTGATTTCCTATTTATACTACTCACTGGTGCAGATGTTTATCTGTGCCCTTTCATATTAACTGCTCCAATGGCATGGACAAATAGCCGCCCCGCTCACCGAGCGAACAACTAAATCAAGCCCTACTCATTATAATGCAAGCAAAGTTAAAAAAATTAGAGTATAGTTCATATCTTTTGTGCAATATCACTTAAATATTAACATTATGAGCACTCCGTTAGCAGACCTCCTTGTGTGCCAATCTACATTACTGGCAATGGCACTCATCGTTGATACTCCATTAGCGAGATGCAATAAATCGTCGTCTCTACTAAACCCCACTCACACTTTATCTTTGTCAAGTCTGCTGTTTTGTTACCCGATTTGCACCTCCACCATAGTTGTATCTCTGTTTCAATCATCACAATCATCACAATCTACACAATCTACACACCGATTCGAACAACCACCTCAAAACTCCTCCTTCTCATACCTCTTCACCATCAATTCAATAAATTTCTTTATCTCCTTCTTTGCTTTCCCATTTTTTATAGCCATCCAAAAATCGGGATTATCATCAATATTCTTGTAAAGATACTTATAGAGGGGCCACCATTCGCTAAACTGGAACCCCCCATTCAAGCGTTGATTCAGATGATTGATAACTCCCGAAAACTCTCTTCTATTTGCTCCCCTCTTATCTTGCGTCATTCCGTACAAAATATGCCCATCTTTATAAGCATAACTAAAGTAATATCTCTCCCATTTTTTTGGCTTCAACCACACCCTATCACTCTCTTGCTTTGCATCTAAATTCAACTCCCTCTTCAGGCTTTCCATTTGCGAATTAAACTCCTCTTTCAGTTTCCGCTTCACCTCTGGCAACGAGTTCGAAACCATAAATGATATCTCCAAGTTTCTCTCATTCCTATCAATTACTTCCATGATAGCCTTTTTTGTTTCTATATCTTTCTCACCCATATATATTTTTCTCATTGTTTTTTCAAAATCCTCTAAAAACGACTTCACGCGCACACTTTCTGTTATCAAACCAAATTCGGCAATGCAATCAATCAGGTGTTCTTCGTAAGTCAAGTATTTAAACTTCTTGCTGCGCACCAACTCCCTTCGCTCCTCTTTGCTTAAAATGCTGGGAGAGACACCCTTATCTTGCGGACTGATATAAATAATGGAATAGTCGTTACCTGTTTTGCTCCACAAAAACTCACTATAATGTTCTAACTCCTCTTGCAGCTCGTTGTTGCTCATATCTGCTCTATTGATGATAGCAAATGCCAACTCAAATGAGTTTTTGTGAATTACAATATCCAACTTCTTCCCTTCATGCGTCGATAATCCACACTCCACATTAATTTTGTCGTGCTTGCTATATACAAAAAAGTCGAGTCCAAACTTCTTGATAAAGTGCCTCAAATACCTATCACCCTGCTCATGGTCCTCATCGGGATTGAGCAAGTAAGCCAAAATCTGAGAAATCTTTTTTTCATCAATCCACCAAAAATCGATGGGATTGAACCAAGGAGAATTCCTGCTCCCAAACTTCCTCCTCTCCTGCTCTATCTTCTTTATCTTGCTATTGGCATGAGAATAGAAGTTGTTTATATTATTCCTCTTTATCTGTCTTTTTTTCATAATTTATTTTTACTCTATCAATTGTCTCAACTGTCGGTTGAAATGATTTTGTATGATATTGTATCTAAATATATGCAATTATTCACACATAATACAATTAAATA
>CAZXGV010000091.1:0-8387 GCA_964640575.1 uncultured Dysgonomonadaceae bacterium | reverse complement strand
GTTACCAATCCTCCAGGAAAAGTGCCCTTCTTGTGTTACATGGTAGGTAATCCGCGTGGAAAAGTACCCTTGCAATGTTGCAAGACCACTTTTCCTGCAGGAAAACCATGCTTGCAGATGTGCGAGACCGCTTTTCCGTCAGGAACTGCTGCTTTGTCATCCTCATAGCACCTATTTCTACATAAAAATGTGAAAAGCTCAGCCTTGGCTTCGCTCGCGCGCATTTGCAATGCGTGTGTTGCTTTAGCGAAATCTTGTTTTAATTTTTTTCCTGCTACGCTGCACACCGATTCGGAAATCGGCGCAAGCGAAGTTGTCGGTAATTCGTGGACTACCGACAACTATTCTAATCGATGTATCGTTTTGTAATCTCATCATACGCATCAATGCGACGGTCGCGGAAGAAGGGCCACCAACGGCGCACATTTTCTGTACGACCTTTGTCCACTTCCACAATATAGTTTACATCCTCGTGATGAGGTGCTGTGTAAAGCAATTCGCCTTGGGGTCCGCACACAAAACTATTTCCCCAAAATGTAATACCATTGGTCTGACCCGATGGGTCGGGTTCGTATCCTGTTCTGTTTACAGAAATAACGGGCACACCATTAGCCACTGCATGACTGCGTTGTATTGTAACCCAAGCATCCAGTTGACGTTGCTTTTCATCTTCGGTGTCGGTCGATTCCCAACCAATAGCGGTAGGATAAATCAACACCTCTGCGCCCGCCAACGCCATCAATCGAGCTGCCTCGGGATACCATTGATCCCAGCAAATCAATAGACCCAGACGACCCACGGATGTGTCGATGGGTTCGAAACCCATATCGCCAGGGGTGAAATAGAATTTTTCGTAATAGGCTGGGTCATCTGGTATGTGCATCTTCCGATATTTGCCTGCTATGCTACCATCTTTCTCCATTACCACCCCTGTGTTGTGATACAATCCAGGAGCACGCTTCTCGAACAACGACAACACAATCACCACGCCCAATTCTTTCGCCAAAGCTCCAAATGCGTCGGTCGAGGGACCAGGAATTGTTTCTGCTTGGTCGAATACATCCGTGTCTTCGGTTTGGCAAAAATATAAACCATTGTGTATCTCCTGCATCACAATCAACTCTGCTCCTTGCTGGGCAAGCGATCGAATGGATGTGGATAGTTTCTTTACATTTTCTTCTCTATCAGCTGTGTTAGCTTGCTGTATAATTCCTACTTTCATTGTCTTTTTTGTGTAAAAATATAGACTCTACATGCAAGAGTCTGGTTATTCTTCATTTTTTGGTATAACTAAGGGGCACTATCTGCACCAAATTCCATCAAATAGGCTTTAATAAATTCGTCAATATCGCCATCCATCACAGCCTGCACATTCGATGTTTGATGATTGGTTCTGTGATCCTTCACACGCCTATCGTCGAAGACATAGCTGCGTATTTGCGAGCCCCATTCAATCTTTTTCTTACCCGATTCGACGATTGCTTGTTCAGCACGGCGTTTTTCCAACTCTATTTCGTAGAGCTCTGACTTCAACAATCGTATCGCGTTTTCTCTGTTGCCTTGTTGCGAACGACCCTCCGTGTTTTCGATTGCAATTTCAAGCTCTTCGCCTGTGTCCTCGTCCACGTGAGTGTAATGCAAACGCACTCCCGATTCCACTTTGTTTACGTGTTGACCACCAGCGCCCGATGAGCGGAATGTATCCCACGTAATGCTTGATAGATCGACATTAATTTCTATGCTATCGTCCACCAATGGTACAACAAAGACCGATGCAAACGAAGTCATACGTTTTCCCTGCGCATTGAAGGGCGATACACGAACGAGGCGATGCACACCGTTTTCACTTTTCAGGAATCCGTAAGCCAAATCGCCTTCCACTTGCATGGTTGCGGTCTTTATTCCTGCATCGTCGCCATCCTGCCAGTTAGTAATGGTTACTTTATAGTTATGATTTTCGCACCATCGCTGATACATGCGTAGTAGCATTGCTGCCCAATCTTGGCTTTCAGTTCCACCCGCACCAGCGTTCACTTTCAACACTGCACCCAGCTGGTCTTCTTCCTGTCGGAGCATGTTTTTGAGCTCAAGGTCCTCAATTTTTTGTAGGGCGCGTGCATATAGTTTATCAACTTCCTCTTCGGTTACTATTTCGTTTTTCACAAAGTCGAATGCCAGCTCTAATTCGTCGGCTAGGTTTTTCACTTCGTCGTATCCGTTAATCCACGACTTGAGGTCTTTTATCACCCTCATCTTCTTTTCAGCGGCTTTCGAGTCGTTCCAAAAGTCGGGCGACTGTGCGCGAAGTTCTTCTTCCTCTAACTGTATGGTTTTAGCATCGATGTCAAAGGTACCCCCTCAGCGCACGTTCGCGCTCCAACACATCTTTTAATTGGTCTGCAGTTATCATATTGATTTTGTTTATTTAGTTTGATTTTCAGAGTGTAAAATTACACAAAAGGAAACGATGTCACAAATGTCATGCAATTCGTTTGAACGCAAAGGGGTCTGATTTTGTTTTTTTAAGTGCACACTGTGTATCAATTAAGTATATTTGTACTACACAAACTATAAACTGACAATTATATGAGCCACATAATAGAGAACTTAGCCCAAATTCGGAATCGAATAAAAGAAGCTACGCTTCGTGTTGGTAGAAAACCAGAAGAGATGAAGCTACTCTTGGCAACAAAAACTGTTTCTGCCGAAAATATTAAGATAGCACTTCAAGCAGGTGAGTCCCTCATTGGTGAAAACAGGGCACAGGAGATAAAGAGTAAGTATGCAGATTTGTTGGACATTTCGCACCAAAAACATTTCATTGGATATCTTCAGACTAACAAGATAAAAGACCTGTTGCGTTACGATGTAACGTGCATTCAGTCTATCGACAGATTGAGACTGGCAAAGAAGCTACAGGCGCGTCTCGAGTTTGAAGAGAAAGAGATAGATGTTTTCATTCAGGTAAATACATCCCACGAAGGGAGCAAGTTTGGCGTTGCGCCCGATAGGGCAATTGAGTTGGTTAAACAGGTTTCTGAACTTCCCAACATCCACATCAAAGGGTTGATGACCATTGGTTTGTTTAGCGCCGAAGAAGAGAAGGTGCGTGCATGCTTCAAAAAACTAAAGGAGCTGCAAGTGCAAATTGCGCAACTTAACATACCTCGCGTAGCGATGAACGAATTGTCGATGGGCATGAGCCACGATTTAGAGTTTGCTATCGAAGAGGGTTCTACCATGGTGCGCGTGGGCACTGCCATATTTGGCAAACGAATATATGCCGATAGTTATTACTGGAACGAGAGAAAATAGATGTGCGATGTGTTCTTATTGGTAAATATGTAGCTTGTCGCCAGCCTGTATTGCACTGTTCTCGATATCAGGATTCCATTTTTTCAATTGCTCTATAGAGCAACGGTGTGTTTTTGCTATTGAGTAAAGCGTTTCGCCAGGTTTCACTTTGTGAGTAGTTCGATTGGGCCGTGTGACAAGAGATTCTTCAGACACTCTTATGGCAGTTTGTCGAATTTTAGCATCCTCATTTTTCTTTTTATCCTCTTCCTCTTTGTTTTTCACAGGTTTTGACGTTCGCTCAGGCGAAACAGCCAGTCCTCCTTCCAATGGTTTGCCTGTTTCACTATTTATGGCAACAAATCCGTCGTCAGTCTCTTTATAGATTACTCGTTCTTGTGCTTTTATGTAGTTATTCTCCGCAACTGCACTCTCTTCGGCTTTGGATTCATGCGGTTTTTTTGGAATGTCCTTTATAATTCTCCCTCCGCGCAGGTAACGTGCTCTGTAGTATGGCTCCTCCGAGGAGGAGATGATTACTCCATTGGTCGTTGAGGCGTGGATAAAGCTAAATCTTCCATGTTTGTGAACATCGTTCACGATGCCTACATGCCCAACCCTACCATTGCGACTGCGCCCTTCGAAGAAAACTAAGTCGCCAATATCCAAGTCGCTCTTTTTATTTATAGCTACACCCTGACGAGCTTGTCCTGCCGAGCTCGAATTTAGCCTGTAGCCAAACTTTCCGAACACAAATGAAGTATAACCAGAACAATCGAACGAACCAGGTCCTTTACCGGCATAGCGATAAGGTGCGTTTAAATACTGTTTCCCGTATTCTACAATATCATGTTGTATCGGTTTGGTTGTATGAGATACTGCGCCTTTTTTCGTACCACACGATGCCAATAGCAGCGCTAAGATTGAAAAAACTATTGATTTGTAAAAGATGGACGAGGACATATTTGACAATACATTGATTCTACTTAATTGACAAAAATAAGCAAATAGAATTAACTCTCGCTTTTTAGACATGCTTTTAACACTAAATGTCTCTTTTTGATTAGCCACGTTAAAGTGCTGTTAAAAGAATAAGTTTTATATGCCATCGTTATACCAAGATGATATATTATATTTATCTTTGTTCTTTCAAAATAAGGTGGAAGGATTTGAATTGCTTGCAACCACAGAAAAAAATGCTAAACACAATACTGCATTCCTTTCTTTTTTGTGCCATCCTTTTTCTTTTCCCTTATTGATTGTTTAATTTTTCAATAACAATATTATGAGTTATTTATTTACTTCAGAATCTGTTTCTGAAGGACATCCCGATAAGGTGGCAGATCAAATTTCAGATGCATTATTAGATGAATTTTTGGCATACGATAGCGCTTCTAAAGTCGCTTGCGAAACGTTAGTGACAACTGGTCAAGTTGTACTGGCTGGCGAAGTTAAATCCAAAGCTTATGTCGATGTGTCAGATGTGGCACGCAAGGTAATTGCCGATATAGGATACACGAAAAGTGCCTATCAATTCGAAGCCCAATCGTGTGGTATACTTTCGAGCATTCACGAACAATCTGATGATATCAACAGAGGTGTAGCCAGAGACAATCCCATGGAACAAGGTGCTGGCGACCAAGGCATGATGTTTGGTTATGCCACCAATGAAACCGAAAACTACATGCCATTACCAATAGATCTTAGCCATGCATTGTTGTTGGAGTTGGCACATATCCGTAAACACGAAATTGAATTGATGCCTTATCTCCGTCCCGATTCAAAGTCACAGGTTACCGTAGAGTACGAAGAAGATGGAACTCCTCTTCGCATCGATACTATTGTGCTTTCCACACAGCACGATGAGTTTGTAGAACCTACAAATGATAGCAAAGAGGCTTCTCTTGAGGCTGATAAAGCAATGCAGGATAGAATTAGAAAGGATGTGATTGAGATACTTGTACCAAGAGTAAAACAAAAGTATGCTCACAAGAAAAGGATTCATGCGTTGTTCAACGATAAAATTAAATATCACGTAAATCCTACAGGCAAATTCGTTATTGGGGGACCACACGGAGACACGGGTCTTACAGGGCGAAAGATAATTGTTGACACTTATGGAGGCAAAGCTTCTCATGGTGGTGGTGCTTTTTCGGGCAAAGACCCCTCCAAAGTGGATCGTTCGGCAGCTTACGCTGCACGACATATTGCAAAGAACTTAGTCGCAGCTGGTGTTTCACCCGAAGTGCAAATTCAATTATCGTATGCAATTGGTGTGGCAGAGCCAACAAGTATTTACATTGACACATACAATAAATCAACCTTGGGCATATCAGATCATGAGATTGCCGAAAAAGTGAAAGAACTGTTTGATCTGCGACCAAAAGCAATTGAACAACGATTGAAACTACTGAACCCTATCTACTTGGAAACAGCATCTTATGGTCACATGGGGAGAGAGCCAAAAGTGGTAACCAAAAAGTTTAAATCGCGTTATATGGATGAGGCTATCAAAATGGAGGTAGAGCTATTTACGTGGGAGAAACTTGACTTTGTGGATAAGATCAGAGAGACTTTTGGAATAGAGTCTTTGTAATAAAAGACTACAATTGAATCACTTTCATGGTAAACAGATATGTTTTTGCTAATTTTGTCATGAGCAAGCTCACAGCGAGTTTTTCAATTTAGAATTTTAAAACAAATATGAATAATAGTACAAAGTCTTCTTTTGGTGCAGTAGTTTACAGTGCTTCAAGTGCAGCAATCGATCAGGTATATGTAGATGCAGCAGCTCGCTTAGGTGAGTTGCTTGCAAAAAACAATATCACTTGCATCAATGGTGGTGGTAATTTAGGATTGATGGGTGCAGTTATCGATTCAGTTTTGCTACACGGTGGTGTGGTGAAGGGTGTAATCCCTAAATTCATGGTCGATTCGGGGTGGGGACACTCAAAACTTACTGAGCAAATCGTAACCAAAACCATGCACGAGCGGAAGCAAAAAATGGCGGAGCTGTCGAATGCCGCCATAGCCTTGCCTGGCGGGGTAGGGACATTGGAGGAGTTGTTGGAAATCATTACTTGGAAACAACTTGGTCTCTACAAGCACCCCGTTATTATTCTAAATACGAATAATTATTTCAATTCACTATTGGCTATGTTCGATAACATGATTGAACAGAACTTTATGCACGAACGCTATCGCAATATGTGGACAGTGGTAGAGACTCCAGAAGATGCCATTGTAGAACTGAGCAAAGAGACCACAACATTCTCACACTTGACTAAATTTGAAGAAAAAGCATAGCTTGTTCACATACTAATCCTTTAAAACCGAATAAGTGATCTATCTGTTGTCACAAGAAACTGATTCTGTTCCTTTTTTCTTAAAAAAAGAGGTGATAACAAGTGTTGACTCCATTCCAGAGATTGAGTTTATCCCTTATCAGTATCTTCAACTTGACTCATCTAAGGTCTTTTTTGATTTAGATGCACTGAGTTTTAATGCGATTTCTTCTGGTATGGAAGGGTTGGTACGGCCCTTCATGCATCAATTTGAGAGTGTTTTGTTTTTGATATTCACTCTCTTCTTTGTTCTTTATGCTTTATTCTTAAAGGATAGTGGACGTATTATATTGAATGACTTCAGTCAGATGTTTACCTTGGGTAATAGAAACAAAAACTTCGATGGAGGACATATCGCAATATCGGGTGTTTGGACAAAACTGTTTTTTGTGGTTCAAACCTTTGCCCTATATTCCATTCTTTCTTTTGATATAATACTTGAACATTCATCTCTTATTGTTGGTTGGCATAATTATAACATGTTGTTATTGTTTCTATTTGTTTGTTTACTTCTATTTAGTTTTAGCAAATATCTACTCTATAAATTTGTGGGAGCACTGTTTTCAACCTCCAAAACAGGTGTTTTAAGTGACGTTTATTTATGGGTTATTTATCTTACTGGCATCTTGAGCTTTATTCCCATTGTACTTTACATATACATTCCTGAAACAAAACCCTTTGTACTCTTCTGTCTTTTAGCTGTTTTCATCGCAGGACGCATCATTGTTTTTATCAAATCATTCGCTTTTTTCATTAAGTCCCACATTGGTAGTCTCTATTTTTTTGTCTATCTTTGCAGCATTGAAGTAATGCCCTACTTCTTAGTGTACAGGGCTATTGTTTTAATAAAATAATTATTTCGATATTCCATTTCTCATTAGTATTCTATGAATTTGAAAGTAAAAAAGATACTCGTTTCACAACCGAAACCTACTAACGATAGATCTCCCTATTATGAAATTGCTGAAAAGCACAAGGTGGAAATAACTTTTCGTCCTTTAATTAAAGTAGAGCGATTACCTTTGAAAGAGTTTAAACAGCAACGAATTCAGATATTAGACTTTAATGCTATTATTTTCACATCGCGTACTGCGGTTGACAACTTTTTTTCGCTATGCGAAGAGTTGCGTATAACGATGCCAGAGTCGATGAAGTATTTTTGTAAATCAGAAACAATTGCTCTTTATTTGCAAAAGTATATTGTTTATCGTAAACGGAAAATTTTCTTTAGTAAAACGGGTAAGGTGGAAGGTCTTTCAAGTGCTTTTACTAAACACAACAAAGAAAAATTTCTTTTGCCTGTACCAGAATTACATATTGATGATGTTCCTTTATTCTTGGAAAAGAAAAAAATAGATTTCACCAAAAGTGTAATGTATCGCACAGTGAGCAATGACTTTGAAGAGGGAGAAAAACTTGATTACGACTTGATTATTTTCTTTAGCCCCCTTGGTGTCTCTTCATTGATAAAGAACTTTCCCAATTTTGTCGACAATCATATAGCTGTTGGTTGCTTCGGCAAATCAACTGCTAAAACACTTAAGGATTTAGGAATTACAGTAGATATTGAAGCGCCTGCTCCAGGATTACCTTCAATGACTGCAGCACTCGATCAGTTTTTGACTGAAAACCATAAATAGAACAACTAAATCAACTCTCTTTTTTTTGATTCCGCTCAAATGAAAGATAATGACATTGAGTCATTTAAAATTGTATCTATTATTCTTTTGTAAGTGTGGTTTGCTTTTG
>CAZXGV010000090.1:0-8717 GCA_964640575.1 uncultured Dysgonomonadaceae bacterium | reverse complement strand
TCAATTAAAATTGGTTTCCCCACCACCCCCATCTTCTTCTTCCCATTTATCTTTATCGAAAACGGATTGTCGAATCGAACATGCCGAATAAACTCTGTTTCGAATAGCGCAGGTTGTTCATCTAAGAAGGCTTTATCGAAGTATCCTCCATTTTCGATAAAGGAGTTGACGGTGAAGTATCCCACACCAAAGGAGGTAAGGTTTTGGAAAAAGTGGGAACCTTGGCTTGGGTCAATTCGATATTGATCTAGCGTAATCTCACAAATAACTCTCGCTTGCGAGATGTGCGTCCACTTGATAGGCACCCCCAGCCAGGGGTCGCTTGAGCCCCATCTCCCCGGTCCTATCAATAGATAGTTGTCGTCTGTGGCAACAAACTTTTTGTTGATATCTTCCACTTCTCGTGCAATCAGCGGATTGTTGCTTGCACTGAATGATTCTGTTTTTATATAAACCACATCGCGGATGTTTTCAATTTTGCCATGCCCCAATGTGTTGGTAGAGTAAAGCAGTGTCTCCTCGGGCACAACGAGTGATAAATCTTCAGATACCACCGCTTTGGAATCGACTATGGGGCGGATTTGCAACAAGTAGAAGGTGGCTTGTTGTTGGCTTTCAAGTTCCACTGCAAACTCTATCTCAACCTCACGCCCCATTTCAACTCGACAGACTTTGAGTATCTTGTCCAGCATCTCTGCCAGCGGCAACATGTTGTGTTTGAGCAGGTGCACAAAAGATATAATTTTTCTACCCCCAGGATAGTATCCATCGCGAATTGTCATATCGTTTGGGTCGTAGGTAGAGGATATATACCGCAATGTGTCATCTGCTTCGGCTTCTTTCAACCCCAACTTAACTAAATTGAATGAATCGTCGATAGAGAAATCTTGCTCTATCGATTCTGTGCTCAATGCGTAGAAGCGAGTTTGAGTCTCTTTTAGGGCAGTGTCGACGCTAGATAGTTGCATGATTTTATGAGGATGTAGTGGGGAAAAACGCAATCCCGGATTGCCTTCAACAATGTACTTGCCCAAACCCAAACCCATTTGAACAACACCATCTTCAGCTTTCTCGTCGCCTACAGGGTAGTAGTTGATGGAGCGGGCAACACCCGAAATGGTAGGGTAGAAGTGGTTGTTGTGATGCGAACCTGCTAACTCTTGCAATACAATAGCCATCTTTTCTTGGTCTACCACATTTTGTGTGGCAATCATATACGACTTGCTGTCTTTGTAAAACACAGATGCATATACCGCTTTAATGCCATCGCTCAACATGCGAATCATCTCAAATTTATCTTCTACATAAGGAATCATGTAGGTAGAAAATATTCCAGCAAAGGGTTGATAGTGCGAATCTTCTAACATGCTAGAAGAGCGAATGGCTATTGGGTTGTCGATGGCTTCGAAAAACACGAGGAAGTCGGCAACCAATCTTTTCGGAAGCTTAGCTGCCAGGAAGTGTCTCAAAATATCTTCATCGGGTATGTCAGAGAGTGCAAGGGGGTAGAGTTTGTTGGCATCCATAAACTCGTCGAAGATATCGGTACATAGCACCACCGTTTTGGGTACGGTTACAGGAAGATTTTGATGCTCATTCAATTCTTGGTGCTTCTTGGTGATGTATCCCATAAATGCCAGTCCACGCCCTTTCCCCCCCATCGAGCCTTCGCCAATGCGTGCAAAATAGGAGTATCTGTCGAATCGGTCTTTCTCGAAGATGGCAACAACGCCCGTGTTTTTCATTTTGCGGTATTCTACAATGGCTTTGTAGATTAATTCGCGTGCTTGGTCCATGTCGCGATATTCTGAAACGTGAATGTTGCGTAGCATCTCGGCAACAGGAAACATGGCACGTGAATAGAAAAACCGAGAGAAGTGATTGAGTGATACATGATAATAGAGAGCTTCATCGGGAATAGTGAGAATTTTGTTTTGAAGCTCTTTTAGGTTTCTTATGCGAAGTATCTCCTGTTTAGTTGTTGGGTCTATAATGATGAAATCGCCAAAACCGAAGTTCTCTTTTACTGCTTTTCTCACATCGCGCGGAAAGGTTTGTGAGTTTTTATCAATAAATGGTGAGTCAATTTGCTGAGCATATTTCATGTTCGACGGTTCGGAAGATGCGATGATAATCGGAACAGTCTTGTCAGATTCTCTCACCCACTCTATAAATTTTTTGCCAGCCAGTTTGTCTTTCACTCCTTCGCGCTTGAAGCTCATGTCGGAAAGAATGCCCAGCATGTTTTCTCCATACTTGTTATACAAATCAACCGCCTCTTCATAGTTTCGAGCTAGTAAAATCTTAGGGCGACCACGCATACGCATCATACGCAAGTGGTCGTTGAGTGCTTCTTTCGAAAACTCTCTCGACTCTTTCAACACATACTTAAAAAGAATTGGCAAGGCGGATGAGTAGAATTGCACAGAGTTTTCGACCAAAAGAATGGTTTGCACGCCCACTGTTTTCACATCATCATCTGCATTCATTTTATCTTCCACTAATTTGATGATTGCTAGCAACAAATCGGAATTGCCCATCCAGCTAAAGAGATAATCAACGCCACTCAAGTCCTCTTTCTCAAAGAGCTTACCCACGGTTTTAGAAAAAGGAGTGAGCATAACGACGGGTATGCTCGGATATTTCTTCTTGATGCGTTTTGCTAAATCGAAGAAGGCGTTATTGTCAATGTTGGGCATGCAGATAACCAATTCGAATCTGTTATTCTCTAGCTGAAGCATTGCCTCTTCTATGTGTGCAACTTGTGTGAAGCGGGGTGGATAGCGCAAGTTCAAAGAGGTGTATTCATTGAAAATCTGCTCATCGACACGTCCGTCGTCTTCCAAAATGAACATGTCGTATTGCGAAGCAATGAAAAGGATATTAAAAATACGCTTGTTCATCAATTCAACAAAAGGAGTGTCGCGAAACCGAAACTCGTTTACATCGTGTGCATTAATTATTTCTTGGGGAGTTTTATTGTTCATTTCGAAAAGGGTTTTGTTTATACAAATATACATGGTAATTCTTTCAATCTCGATAAATTGTAAGAGGAAATATGGGATTGAAATCAAATGAGGGGGCAGTGACTTTTATAGGAATAGGTTGAAATGTGCTACTCGTGTCTATATATAATCTCTGTTAACACAGTTTCTAGTTCGCCAAAAAAGGACTATATTTGAATTAAATATGAATGCAGAGAACAGACAATTAATGAAAAAACAAATCTTATTTATAACCCTAATAGTGACACTCATAGTGGGTGGCATTATTTTTATATCGGGTAGCAATGCCGACGATAGCGAGCAGCAACGTCCTAAGGTGATGTCGATGACCGCCAATGTAGATATTCCTGAAAAAATGATGTATGCGGATGAAACGTATGTTTTTGATAGATACGACAAACGAGAAAGATTGGATAGGGAGTTGAATAGCTTTACTTATTTCCATTCGACTACGATGTTGCTCATAAAAAATGCAAATCGTTTTTTCCCAATCATCGAGCCTATCCTAAAAGAATATGGTATTCCCGACGATATAAAGTATTTAGCAGTGATTGAGAGTAGCTTGAATCCTCGTGCTGTCTCACCTGCACGAGCAGCAGGCTTGTGGCAGTTTATGCCAGCAACTGCAAAGCAGTTTGGGCTTGAAGTTTCTTCGGAGGTGGATGAGCGCTATCATGTAGAGAAGTCAACCGTTGCAGCATGCAAATACTTGAGGGATGCATATCGGAAATACAATTCATGGAGTGCAGCTGCTATGTCGTACAACGGCGGACAGGGACGAATTACTAGTGAGTTGAGCAATCAGCAAGCAACCGAGGCGCTCGATTTGTGGTTGGTGGAAGAGACCACGCGTTATTTCTACAGAATGCTTGCTATAAAACTTGTGTTCGAAAATCCTCCACAGTATGGGTTTATTATAAAGCCACATCAATTGTACAAACCAATTGTTTTTAAAGAGGTGAAGGTAACACAATCTATCCCCAATTTAGCTACTTATGCTAAGCAGCACGGCATTACTTATGCACAATTGAAAGACTTCAATTCGTGGTTGAGAGACAGATCACTCACCGTGAGAAGTGGGAGTAGTTATACGTTGAAAATTCCAACCCGCGAAAGCCTTTATTACAATAAGGATGAGCCTGTAAAAGTTCACAGTAAGCATTGGGTGACCCAATAGCAACAATTAATTGTATATGTTTTTCTGTTTATCAGCTACATAGCTAGACTATGAAGTTAAAGACTCATTATTCCTAATTGCTGCAGAAAACAAAACGGAGCGTTAAACAATTTCGCTCACTTTAATGTTACATTAAACTATGATTTCAGACAAAGAATTAATTAATGTGTACGGTGCACGCGTACACAATTTAAAAAATATAGATGTTGAAATTCCTCGCAACACACTCACAGTTGTCACAGGCTTGAGTGGTAGCGGGAAGTCATCATTGGCTTTCGACACACTGTTTGCCGAAGGGCAGCGTCGCTATATCGAAACTTTTTCGGCTTATGCACGAGGGTTTCTTGGTAAAATGGAACGCCCCGATGTGGATAAAATTACGGGATTGAGTCCTGTTATTTCGATTGAACAGAAGACCACCAACAAGAACCCGCGTTCTACTGTAGGTACTACTACAGAGATATACGACTTTCTTCGATTGTTGTTTGCTCGTGCGGGCGATGCCTACTCGTACAACACAGGCGAGAGAATGGTGAAGTACACCGAAGAGCAAATCTTGGAGTTGATACTGTCGAGGTATATTGGCAAGAAGATTTATATTTTAGCGCCTGTTGTGAGAAACAGAAAGGGGCACTATCAAGAACTTTTTGAGCAAATTAGAAAAAAAGGATATCTCAATGTAAGGGTGGATGGCGAAGTAAGAGAGATATTGCCTGGGATGCGAGTGGATAGGTACAAAAATCACAGCATCGAAGTGCTTGTTGATAAATTGGCTGTTTCAAATAAGTTTGGAGACAAGCTTAAGAAGAGTTTGCAGATAGCTATGAAGTTGGGCGATGGGCTTATCTTGATTCAAGATGTGGAAGCTGACGAAGTACGCCACTATAGCAAGACGTTGATGTGTCCTACAACAGGTCTGTCTTACAGCGAGCCTGCGCCCCACAACTTTTCATTCAACTCTCCGCAAGGGGCTTGCCTCAAATGCAATGGATTGGGAGAGGTAGATCAGATAGATATTGACAAGGTTTTTCCAAAACCTGAACTTAATATTGCCGATGGAGGAATAGCTCCTTTGGGGAAAGAGAAGAGTAATTTGCTTTTTTGGCAAATCGCTGCTATTTGCGAAAAACATGGAGCAACATTGGAAACCCCAATTAAGGATATACCTGAAGATGCAATTAATGAAATATTGCATGGCACTACAGAGCGACTTCAAATTAAAAACAGGTCGTTGGGTAATTCCAATTACTTAGTCGCTTTTGAAGGGGTGCTGAAGTACATCGATATGCAACAAGAGGAAGAGGCATCGTCGGCGGCACAAAAGTGGGCAGCGCAGTTTATCACCAAAACAGTATGTCCAGATTGTAATGGTCAGCGTTTGAACAAAGAGGCACTCCATTTCAAAGTGAAAGATAAAAACATAGCCGATTTGACTCAAATGGATATTGTGAAGCTATATAGCTGGATGGAATCTCTTTCTGACGATGTTACAGGGAAACAACTCATGATTGTAGAGGAGATTAAAAAGGAAATCCTTACTCGTTTGAAGTTTTTGTTGGATGTGGGATTGGGATATCTTTCTCTTTCACGTCCATCAGCCTCGTTGTCGGGTGGAGAAAGTCAACGTATTCGCCTTGCTACACAAATCGGTTCTCAGTTGGTGAATGTGCTCTATATATTGGATGAGCCAAGTATTGGGTTGCATCAGCGAGACAACGATAGATTAATCAACTCGCTGAAGAAGTTGCGCGATACAGGAAACTCTATCATTGTGGTGGAGCACGACAAAGATATGATGATGGCATCCGATTATATTGTTGACTTAGGTCCATTTGCAGGCAGAAAAGGAGGTGAGGTTGTGTTTGAAGGAACTCCACAGGCAATGTTGAAAGAAAATACATTGACATCTAGCTATCTGAATGGGAACATGGAAATAGCCATCCCCGAAAAAAGACGCAAAGGAAATGGTAAGTTCATCGAACTAAAAGGCGCCACAGGAAATAACTTGAAAAATGTTTCGACAAAGTTTCCGTTAGGCACTTTTATTTGTGTGACTGGGGTGTCGGGTAGTGGCAAATCAACTTTGTTGAACTCCACCCTGCAACCTATATTAAGTCAGCATTTTTATAAATCGCGCAAAGAGCCACTCGCCTACAAGTCAATTAAAGGAATAGAGAACATTGATAAAATAATTAGTGTTGACCAATCGCCTATTGGGCGAACACCTCGTTCCAATCCTGCTACTTATACAGGTGTTTTCACAGAGATTCGCAATCTGTTTGCAGGAATGCCCGAAGCCAAAATACGTGGATACAAGCCGGGTCGTTTCTCTTTCAATGTGAAGGGTGGTAGGTGTGAAACATGTGGTGGTAATGGGCACAAAACAATTGAGATGAACTTCTTGCCCGATGTGATGGTTCCTTGCGAAACATGTGCTGGGAAGAGGTATAACAGAGAAACTCTGGAGGTGCGATTTAAAGGAAAGTCGATATCAGATGTGTTAGATATGACCATTAATGCGGCTGTGGATTTCTTCGAAAATGTTCCATCTATTTCTATTAAGATGAACATGTTGCAAGAGGTTGGGCTGGGTTATATTCGTTTGGGACAATCGTCTACCACGTTATCGGGAGGCGAGTCGCAACGGATTAAACTAGCAGCCGAATTGGCAAAGCGTGATACTGGAAAAACCCTTTATGTGTTGGACGAGCCAACAACAGGGTTACACTTCGAAGATATTAGGGTGTTGCTGAAAGTGATTAATAAAATTGTGGACAAGGGGAATACGGTAATAATCATTGAGCACAATGTCGATATTATTAAATGTGCTGACTATATAATTGATTTAGGACCTGAAGGGGGCGAAGCTGGTGGTGAAGTGTTGACAAAAGGAACCCCCGAGGAAGTAATAAAAGAATCAAAAGGATACACTGCGGCTTATCTAAAAAGAGAGTTTAAAGAAAACAAAAAAGTTAATAAAGTGACCGCGTAAGTTGTCTTTTTAGCTTAAGTGTCAATAAAACTGTTAAAGATTAGATGCTTATGAACAATCAAATGATTCTTGCGTTTATCAAGTTGAAACAGCATAATTAGAATTAATATAAACAAGCATGGCAAAAATAGCATTCAAAGGAAATCCAGTAAATACAAGTGGTTCTCTCCCAAAAGTTGGAGACAAAGCCCCTGAATTTAAATTGGTGAATAGTAGTCTTGAAGAAGTAAAGCTATCAGACTTTAAAGGTAAAACTGTAGTATTAAATATATTCCCTAGTTTAGACACGGGAGTGTGTGCGGCATCTGTTAGAAAATTTAATAAGAAAGCCGGCTCAAAAGATAATACAGTAGTATTGGGAATCTCTTCCGATTTACCTTTTGCAGCAGATCGTTTCTGTAGCACAGAAGGAATAAAGAATACAATTACTCTTTCTGTATTTAGGGATGATTCATTTGCTAAGGATTATGGCGTTCTTCTCGTTGACGGACCAATGAAAGGATTGACCGCACGTGCTGTCGTGATTGTGAACCCCAAAGGAAAAGTTATTTACAACGAACTGGTTTCTGAAATTACTGAAGAACCAGATTATAATTCTGCAATCGACTCGATAGTGTAGTTTGTTTCATGAAGATTGTGTTAACTAAAAAAGTCTGCGAAGTGATTCGCGGGCTTTTTGCTTTTAATACGGTGTGATGAATTGCATGAATCACCATTGGGACTATGTGTTTGAATAAGGAGTTAAGACTGTTAAAGAATGAAGGTTATATTATCTCATTGTTACAAATCAAGATTTTATTAGAAATAATGTAATAAGCTTAATTGTAGTAATTTATAGCGTGTTACTAAGGTTTCGGAAGGGATTGAATCACTCCCCCTCGTTTCCGAACGAGGGGGCACATGGTTTAGCGTTTGTAACGCAAAAGTAAGGCACATCAACAACATAATCTACCGTTTGCAATATGAAAAAAGACAACCGATCGCGCGGGTTCTCAACCACCTACCCGCCTGCCCTGTGGAGTAATGCATTGCATTAAAACCTGTGGTTTTATTCCACAAGATGAATGTCGCATTAGCGAAACTGTTATCTGGGCTGGCACTGGTTTCCGACCAGTGCCTCTACAGTTAAAGTCAAAGGCACAAGTCGGGAGACTTGCGCCCAATGTCATTTAGTCAAGTAATTCTATAATGCATCTTCGCATTTTCACGCTATTAGCCAGAGATTACTATATTGATGGATATTTGTGAATATAAATTTGTTTTGGCTGATAATATTACTCAAAAACAAGATACATGAAAAGCTTCGTTAGAAGCGACCTGCCTGTAGTAGATAAATGCCTATACTAATCAGAGCTTCGTCAGATGCGACCTGATACTTATTTGGCTGTGTTAGTCCGCATCTACGAAGCTCGTGGTAGTTGTGGCTCTATGTTTTCTACAGACGGTGCTGCATCTACGATGCGCTAGTTTGCAATATATTTAAAAGGCGCATTGCTCTTTATAACAAAGAGTGTCAATTAATTAATTGCATCATTTATGGATA
>CAZXGV010000089.1:0-9157 GCA_964640575.1 uncultured Dysgonomonadaceae bacterium | reverse complement strand
AAAAAATTTGCACTGAACGTATTTTTAATAAAGACAAGTTGCGACTTATCCTTACAGTCTATAAATCAACAAATTAACTGTTTACTGCTCACTGTTTTTTTCTGCTACGCAACCCACACAAAAACATTCGTGCAGGAGCGAGGCAGTGTTTTTAGAATGAGCTCAAGCTTTCTGTTATGTTTTAGGGTCAAAAAAAGGATGTTCTTTTACTGCTAAAAACTCTTTATCGAGCAATGCATTATAAGATGTGGAATTGAAATCAGTTAGAATCTCCTCTATGTGATCTACACAAAATGCAAAGTTCCTGAAATCGCCAGGAGGTATAATGACATCTGCTCCAGCTCTAAAAGTATATTTAAGTGCAGCAACTCCTAACTCTACATCACTTACATCAATAGGTTTGCACCACGATTTTGGATATTGACTACGGTCATCACCATCAATCCAACGACGATGGATGAGTCCTTTTATCGCAATCACACCTACACCACGACGCTTTGCATCGTTTGCCACACCCGATCCCCAACCGTCACGCATATCCATTTGCCAATTCAGAGGAAACATAACAGTATCAAAGTCATACATCGACATTGCACGTAATGCTTGTGTTTGCGAATGAGCTGAAAATCCAACTTTACGAATACGTCCACGTGTTTTTTCTTTCTCAATCATCTCTATCACACCGTTTGCACCAAAAGCCTCATCCACATCTTCTGCCGAAGTCAAGCTATGTAACTGATATACATCGAAATAATCAGTATGAAGCAAACGCAATGACTCTTCGAACTCTTTTTCTGCTCCTTCTCTACTACGTTGAGTGGTTTTCGAGGCTAAGTAAATATCTTTTCTGAAAGGCTTAATTGAAAGCCCCAATTTTTCTTGTGCATCTCCATAGGTCGGAGCCACATCAAAATAATTGATTCCTCTATCACGCGACCATGCTACATAATTGTTGGATGCATCTTGTCCATCACGCATCGAGATAATACCTCCATATACAACAGGAAAAACTTTGAATCCTGTTTTTCCGAGTTCTCTTTTTATATTTCCTTCAGTAGGAGCACTTGTGATGCCCGTAATGCTGCTTGACACCCTTGATGAGCTACCCAGAGCAATAGCTCCAATCATACTTCTTCGAATAAATTCTCGTTTATCCATTTTGCAGTTCTATTAGATAATGACTTTTATTTTTTTGCTATTCTATATAATCTTCCTTCGTCAGTTACGGCATAAAGAGCACCATCTGTTCCAACTTCCACATCACGGATTCGTTGGTTTTCCTTTTCAAGCAATCGCTCCTCTCCTACCACCTTATTGTCTTTAATAACAATTCGGGCAATGTGCCTACTGCTCAATCCTCCAATAAAAAGATTGTTTTTCCATTCGGCAATAACATCTGAATTATAGAAAGTCATACCACTGGGCGAAAGCACAGGATCCCAATAATAAACAGGTTGCTCCATCCCTTCTTTTTGCGTTATTCCACTACCCACTTTAGAGCCATTATACTCTATTCCATACCCAATAGTGGGCCAACCATAGTTTTTTCCTGGTTTTATTAAGTTGATTTCATCGCCACCGCGAGGTCCCATTTCTCCTGCCCACAAGTCGCCAGTTTCGGGGTGTATGTCTAATCCCTGTACATTTCGATGACCATAAGAGTATATTTCAGGCATTGCATCCACAGTATTAATAAATGGATTTCCTTCAACAGGTTTTCCTTCAGTAGTTATATACACAATCTTTCCATGTCCATTGTCTAATAATTGTGCATTAGGACGTGTCCTCATATCCGAACGCTCGCCAGTTGATGCAAAGATATTGCCCTTATTATCAAACACTATGCGACTACCAAAGTGCATACTATTGTCGAAGTATGGAATGGCGCGGAAAATGATTTGAAAATTCTCTATCCTTTTCTCATCGGCAGATAGTTTACCTTTACCAACTGCTGTTAGAGATCCCTCGGGTTTCTTTTCTGCAAGTGTAAAGTAGAGCATGCGACTTGTTTCAAAATCAGGTGCTGGTGCAACATCAAGCAATCCACCTTGACTTCGGCTATCCACTTCCGGAAATCCAGTGATAGCATCGCTAACCACTCCCTCTGTTGTGGCAATACGTAGTTTGCCCTCCTTTTCTGTTATTAGCAATCTTCCATCGGGAATAGATGCAACCGCCCATGGCTTAGACAAGCCTTGTGCAATTATTTGGACTTCATAAGGAGTTTTGGTTTTCACTCCATTTATTCGAGTTTGTCCTTCGAATGCAGGCGTATAATCTACATTGGGAGCTGCGGTTTCTACAGGAGGATAAATAGAATCTGTTTCAGTCGGCGTTTCTGTCTCGGGTGGGTCAATTGGAGACTCTTTGTCACTATTACTACTCGTTTGTCCTTGGCAAGAGATGGGGAATGTGAAAGCAAGCAGTACAATGATGGGTATTAAGTGTTTCATAATGTTTATTATTTAGTCTTAGTCTAAAGCCTTATCATTATCTTATCAAAGACTTAGAGACAAGGGGTTTCTGGCAGACATTATTTTATAATTATCAGTCTCATTATAACAGATTGTAACAGAAAAGGTTTATAGCAAACAACACATATAATCATCTGACTCAACTTTTTGGAGTTGCTTGAAATTATAGTAACTTACACGCAAAATAAATTTAACAACACAATGCACCCTGACAATCACCTTAGCAATTACGTAAAGAAGCCCATAACCTTCACCATCGAACAAGCTGCACACTTATACATCCGTCTGATGGGAATACTAATCATAATGCTTGTTGTGCCCTTCATCATTCTTCATTTCCAATCGTTTAGTTTCTATTTCTCTAATTTCAATTGGTTGCTATTTTTGCAAGATATCTTCCTGTTTGTTCTCTTCATTTTCATTGGAATTATTCTTCACGAACTCATTCATGGACTCACTTGGGCGCTATTTGTTAAAGAGAGATTGCGTGCCATCAAGTTTGGAATATTCAAAGAACATTTCACCCCTTATTGCCACTGCAAAGGATATTTGAGAGTGAAACATTACATTGCTGGCGCAATCATGCCTGCAATTCTGTTGGGAATACTCCCTACTCTATGGGCTTTCGTCAACGGAAAGGTGATGTTTTTCTTTTTAGGTGTCTATTTTATTGTTGCAGCCAGCGGAGACTTCCTCATTATATATCTTCTTCGCAATGAGCACCATAACGACTATGTGAAAGACCACGAAACTAAACCAGGATGCATTGTTTACAAATTTAAAGAGTAAATTATAGAGTAAATCAAACAAAAATCAATTATCTTTGTTTTATTAATCACTTACAGGGGTGCCCAACCAATCGGGCTGAGATCAAACCCAATTAACCTGATCCAGATAATGCTGGCGTAGGGAAAATTAAAAAGCTCGCAAAGCTTTTTTTTGGTTCTTCTCTTAAATATATCCCCTTTTTTATTTCACTAACTGATGCTTATATATAATATGAGCAACACAAAATTTAAACGAAAATGAAAAAGGTTTTTTTGGCACTATTAGTGCTCATTTCTTTACACAGTCAAGTTTCGGCACAAGCTCAAGCTGATAGTCTATCAAATGTTCATCTCGAAGAAGTAGTTGTTTCAGCTACACGTGCTGGCGAAAACACTCCCCTTTCTTACTCCAACATTGATGAATCGCAACTAAAAAAGAATAACGCAGCACAAAGCATTCCTGTAGTGTTGCAAACGCTCCCCTCATTAGTGGCTATTACCGAAGGTGGGACAGGGGTGGGCAACACCTCGTTGAGAATTCGTGGTACAGATGCTACTCGCATCAATGTAACTTTGAATGGTATGCCCCTCAACAATCCCGAAAGTCAGGAAGTGTTTTGGGTAAACCTCCCCGATTTATCAAGCTCACTACAAAGCATTCAGGTGCAGAGAGGGGTGGGCACTTCTACAAATGGATCCGCTGCCTTTGGTGCAAGCATGTCGCTCAAAACAATTGGAGCTACTTCAAACTCTTATGGCGAAGCCTCCACTGCAGTCGGCAGTTATGGCACTTTCTCATCATCTATTGCAGCAGGCTCAGGTGTGCTCAGCAATGGATTGGCTTTAGATGCGCGCTACTCGAAAGTATTGAGCGACGGATATATCCGAAATGGCAAAGTAGACCATACTAATATCTTTGCATCACTCTCGCACTACAGCGAAAAACAACTTATTCGTCTTAGCTACATCAACGGTATTCAGCACACAGGCATTACATGGAATGGAGCATCTCCTGAAGAGATTGAAGAGTATGGACGAAAGTTTAATAGCGCTGGTATGTATAAAGATGATGCTGGCAATATCCGATATTACGACAACGATACCGACAACTATTACTCACACATACTACAGTTGATGCTTAGTCGCGAACTAACAGAAAGATTGTCTCTGAATGTTAGTCTTAGCTACACCAATGGATATGGATATTACGAAAATTATCGCGCAAGTAGCGATATGATAAGGGGTGACAAATACTCGACCTATGGGTTAGACAATCAAGTGGTCGGTGGTGTTACACACACACGTTCTCAAATGATTCGTCGCAAGTTGCTTGCTAACGATTTTTATACTGCCAACTTCTCATTCAATTATAATCTCAATCCTCTGCAGCTTATTTTTGGTGGATATTGGAGCGATTTCGATGGAAGTCACTATGGTCGTTTGCCCTGGGTAAAGTATAATGAAAACATTGCAGAAAATCACCAATGGTATCGCAACGATGGTAGAAAAAAAGAAATTAACTTTTTCACCAAAGCCGAATATCAACTAAACAGTCGGGTGTCGCTTTTTGGAGACCTCCAATATCGATACATCGACTACAGAATGACAGGCACAGATGATGACATGGCAGACCTAACCAGCAATCACTACTACAGTTTTATGAACCCCAAGGGTGGAATATTCTATAGACCTAACAATAACAGCCAGTGGTATGCATCGGTAGCAGTAGGTCAGCGCGAACCATTGCGGGCAGACCTAAAAGATGCGGTAAAGAAAAATGCAAAGAAAACAATTGAGCCCGAAAAAATGATTGACTACGAATTGGGATATCGCTACACCAACAACCGAGGTATGAACCTTGCAGCTAGCTTCTACTATATGGACTACAACAATCAGATGGTGCAAACAGGAAAGCTAAGCGACTCGGGATACAAAATTATGGAGAATGCCAAGAATAGCTATCGCACAGGTATAGAATTGGAAGCGCAAGTGCCTCTTTCCTCCAAATTTATAGCTGCTGCAAATGCTACATTCAGCAAAAACATTATCAAAGACTACACTGCCTACTACGACCTATACACTCCTGGATATGCAGAATATCTTGGTCAGCAGGAAGAACACTTTGATGAGACCGATATATCATTCTCTCCAAACTTGGTGGGGATGGCAAGCCTAACCTATATGCCAATAAACAACCTATCGTTCAACTTAATGGGCAAATATGTAGGAAAGCAATACTACGACAATACATCGAACAATGAAAACTCGCTTGATGCATACTTTGTGAGTAACTTCGTAGCTGGTTATACTTTCGATATGACAAATGTGGGAAGTATCGACCTTCAGTTTGTAGTAAACAACCTATTCGACAAAGAATATATTGCCAATGCTTGGGTAAGTACAGATAAATTTAATGATGAGAGCGAGAAGGTTTACAAAGGACTGTTTCCACAAGCAACACGCAATTTCATGGGACGCATAACTGTTAAGTTTTAATCGTTCAAACATGTATGTATCCAATTACAATAACGACAATTAGACAATTCACACAATGGGTATTTCACAATTAATAAATGCAATAGACCCTCTTGAGTTTGTAGGTCTCATCATTGGTCTGCTATACCTCTACTTAGAGTATAAAGCCAATATATGGTTGTGGCCTGTGGGGGTAATTATGCCATTGGTGTACATAGTCATTTTTTATCAAAGTAAATTCTATGCCGATATGGGCATCTATGTCTACTATTTCTTTGCAAGTATTTACGGTTGGTATATTTGGTCGAAATCCATAAAGGAGACAGATGAAATTCTCATCTCGCAACTCCCGCATAAATTTTGGGGCAAAATAACACTCCTATTTGTACTGATATTTGCAGCCATAGCATTTATACTTATCCGCTTCACAGATAGCCCTGTGCCTTATGGCGACAGCTTTACAACCACCCTTAGCATAGTGGCTATGTGGATGCTGGCTCACAAATACATCGAACAGTGGCTACTGTGGATTGTGGTGAATGTCGTATCCACTGGGTTGTACTTTTGGAAAGGACTTGACACAACAGCAGTGTTGTTTATAGTCTATTCAATTATTCCAATATTCGGGTATTTCAAATGGAAAAGGATGATGGTGGAGCAGAGAAGAACAGGGAACAGGGCACAGGGAACAGTGAAGAGTGAAGAGAACAGAATATTGAAAAGTTAATTTGTTGATTTGCAGATTGTCCCCGCTCGCGGCTGATTTCCAAATCGGCTTGCGAAGCAGAAAAGAATTAATAGATAACATTTTCGCTAACGCGACACACGGGTTGCAACCCGCGCGAGCGGCAGAATTATTGAACAGTTAATTTGTTTGTAGTGACGGATCGCGACCTGTCCTTGGTCAGCAATAATACCTCACAGGATGGTTGGGATATTCATCCGTGACATGATAACAGTAGAGGGCAGAAAAGGGCACAGATAAATATCCGCGCCAGCAGAGGAATTTATATACAACGGACAGTGCGAACGAGAGCCGCAGTGTCCTTACCGAAACATGAATAATACAAATTAATCCCAACTCAGTATCACTTTGCCACTATTGCCCTCAGCCATTGCATTAAATCCTTTTTGGAAATCATCAATATGATATCTGTGGGTAATAATGGAAGTAAGATCAACTCCGCTAATCAGCATTTGCTCCATCTGATACCATGTTTCCCACATTTCACGACCATATATACCTTTTATTGTAAGAGCCTTAAATATGATTGCATTCCAATCCACTGTAGTAGTATTAGGAAGTATCCCCAGCAGAGAAATTTTGGACCCATTGTACATATTAGCAATCATATCGTTGAATGCATGTGGCGAACCAGACATTTCCAAACCAACATCGAAACCTCGCATTCCCAATTTTTCAATTGCACCTTCTATGGTTTCTCCTTTCGTAGGATTCACCGTCATTGTAGCACCCATTTTGCGTGCAATCTCTAAGCGCAATTCACTCAAGTCGCTCACAACAATATAGCGTGCTCCTGCAAATTTGCAAATAGCAGTAGCCATACTCCCAATCAAGCCTGCACCAGTAATCAACACATCCTCCCCAATCAATGGGAAAGAGAGCGCAGTGTGAGTAGCATTGCCAAATGGGTCCATAATGGTTGCCATTTCATCTGAAATACGAGGGTCGAGCTTCACAATATTTTCAGCAGGAAGGGATAGATATTCTGCAAAAGCTCCATCACGATTTACACCAATACCTATGGTGTTTTCACACACATGCAACTTGCCACGACGACAGTTTCTACAATGCCCACAAGCAATATGCCCTTCGCCTGTTACTCGGTCACCTATTTCCAAGTTCTTCACACCACTTCCCATGGCGGCAATCTCTCCCACATATTCATGACCAATGGTCATGGGTGTTTTGATGGTGCGCTGCGACCACTCGTCCCAGTTGTAAATATGTAAATCGGTTCCGCAAATTGCAGTTTTCTTTATTTTGATAAGCACATCGTTCACTCCATATTCGGGAATTGGAATATCTTGCATCCATATTCCTTTTTCGGGGCGCAATTTTACTAATGCTTTCATGTCCGTTGTTTTTTTACTGTGTTGAGATTCGTTCAAAGCTTTCTATCACCTCTCCCTCTTCGAAAATGATTGTATGTTAATGAATGCCTACAAAGCTTCTACATCAAATCACCTTCAACCGCTTACCCACTTTGATAAATGCTTCAATTGCTTTGTCTAAGTGTGCACGTTCGTGACCAGCCGAAAGTTGTACTCTAATTCTGGCTTCGCCTTGTGGTACAACAGGATAGAAGAACCCAATCACATAAATACCTTCGTCCAGCAAGGCAGTGGCAAACTCTTGCGATAATTTTGCATCATAGAGCATCACCGCGCATATTGCCGATTGAGTAGGTTTAATGTCGAATTGAGCCTCTTTCATTTTTGCTACAAAATAGTCCACATTCTCATGCAGTTTATCTTGCAACGTGTTCTCCTCTTGCAACATTTTAAAGGCTTCAATACCTGCTGCTGCCACTATGGGTGGTATCGAGTTGGAGAATAGATAAGGACGCGAACGTTGGCGCAACATCTCTACAATCTCTTTGCGTCCTGTAGTAAATCCACCAATAGCACCCCCAAATGCTTTACCAAGTGTGCCAGTAATCATATCGGCTTTGCCCAAACAGTTGTACTCTTCGGTCACCCCACGACCCGTCTTCCCCACCACTCCTGCCGAGTGACTCTCGTCAATCATCACCAATGCATCATACTTTTTGGCTAAAGCAAATATCTTGTCCATGGGGGCAGCATTTCCATCCATAGAGAAAACACCATCGGTAACAATGAGTCTGAATCGCTCTTTTTGAGCCTCTTTCAACTTTGCTTCCAAGTCTGCCATGTCGGCATTGGCATAACGATAACGCTGTGCTTTGCAAAGACGCACACCATCAATAATAGATGCGTGATTTAAAGCATCAGAGATAATGGCATCTTCTTCGTTCAGCAAAGGCTGAAAAGCTCCTCCGTTTGCATCATAACACGACGCATAAAGAATGGTATCTTCTGTGCCAAAAAAATCAGTAATAGTGTGCTCCAGCTCTTTGTGAAGGTCCTGTGTGCCACATATAAATCGCACTGACGACATTCCATATCCACGTTCGTCCAATGCTCTCTTTGCAGCTTCAATCAACCTTGGGCTGTTGGACAGTCCCAAGTAGTTGTTGGAACAAAAGTTAAGTACCTCTTGTCCCGATTGCACTTTTATCTCTGCCATTTGTGGCGAAACAATAATTCTTTCGTCCTTAAAAAGTCCCGCTTCTTCAATCGAATTCAGCTCCTTTTGCAGGTGTTTTTGCATTTTCTCGTACATAGCATTTTGTTTTTTATTGTTGAGTCCATTCCTAAAACCTTCAAGTACTGACT
>CAZXGV010000088.1:0-9186 GCA_964640575.1 uncultured Dysgonomonadaceae bacterium | reverse complement strand
CTTTATCCATCAGAAATTAGTGGGGGAATGATGAAGCGTGTGGCTATTGCACGTGCTATTGCGCTAAATCCTCACTATCTGTTTTGCGATGAACCCAACTCGGGATTAGACCCTAAAACTTCGCAGTTAATAGATGAGCTCATCAATGATTTAACAAAAGATTTCGGTATGACTACTATTGTGGTTACGCACGATATGAACTCTATAATGAATATTGGAGACCATATAATATATATTCACGAAGGACGTAAAGAGTGGCAGGGTTCAAAATCAGATATTATGAATGCTGACAACAAGTCGCTCAATGAATTTGTGTTTGCGTCCGATCTATTTAAGAAAGTGAAAGAGGCTAGAAACAAAGAAGAACTAGATGTTTGATTAATCAATGTGATATTGTGTGAGAATAGTAATTGATTCACTGCTAAAGTCCCATGTAACAAACATTTTTAAATTTGAGACGTTATTCAACAGCAAACAAAAGTTTGTTTTACACATTATAAATTAATTAGATTCATCACAACAAATGAGATACTCTGAAGTGATGTAATTGTCCACAAAAAATCAATGAAATGTTAAGTATAAAAAAACTACATGCCAGAGTAGAAGGTAAAGAAATTCTAAAGGGCATAAATATAGAAGTAAAACCAGGCGAAATTCATGCCATAATGGGTCCTAATGGCTCAGGTAAGAGCACATTAGCCTCTGTCCTAGCCGGTAATCCTAAATTTGAAGTTACTCGTGGTAGCATTTCTTTTCAAGGGAAAGATATTCTTGATATGGAACCTGAAGATAGAGCCCGCGCAGGAATCTTCCTGAGCTTTCAGTATCCAATTGAAATACCAGGAGTGAGTATGATCAACTTTATGCGTGCTGCTATAAATGAAAATCGTAAACACAAAGGATTAGAACCCATTGCTGCAGGTGACCTCTTAAAGCTGATACGCGACAAGCGCGAAATGCTGGGAATGGATAAGCAATTGGTGAGCCGTTCGGTAAACGAAGGTTTTTCGGGAGGAGAAAAGAAACGCAATGAGATTTTCCAAATGGCTATGTTAGATCCAACACTATCTATTTTGGATGAAACAGATTCGGGGCTCGATATCGATGCTTTGCGTGTGGTAGCAAAAGGTGTTAACAAATTGCGATCACCTGAAAAATCAACAATCCTTATTACTCACTATCAGCGTTTGTTGGAATACATTAAACCCGATTTTGTACACGTACTTCAAGATGGAGTAATAGTGAAAAGTGCTGGTCCTGAATTAGCTTTAGAGCTCGAAGAGCGAGGTTATGATTGGTTAGAGAGCTAATTCTCTGTAAGTATTTCATTTATAAACTTAAAGAAATAACTATGTGTCATTCTTACAAATGATTACACTTAGACATTAAAAATAATGATTGAACAACAATATATAGACCTGTTTCAACAATATCGAAGCGAAATAGACAGTAACTCTGTCCACACGATGAATGAGCAACGTGACGCTGCTTTTGAAACTTTTAAAGAGATAGGTTTCCCAACATCAAAAATAGAAGAGTATATACACTCCGATGTTTCACTCGCATTTGATTCAGATCTTGGAGTAAATATTCGGAACATTCCTATTCCTGTTAATCCTTACGATACATTTAAGTGTGATGTGCCTAACTTAGACACTAATTTGCACTTTCTTGTAAACGATAGGTACTACGAAAATAACGATCAGCGCGAGAAGCTGCCAAAAGAAGTTTATGCGGGAAGCATGAACGAGTTTTCGAAACAATATCCCGCAATATTTAAAGAGTATTATGGGCAAAGTGTTGACTACTCCGACAATGGAGTGGCAGCTTATAACACCATGTTTGCTCCCGATGGATTCGTGCTGTATGTGCCTAAAGGAGTTGAAGTTGATAAGCCAATTCAGCTAATCAACATTCTAAGAGGAGGAGTCGATTTAAGTGTTAATAGACGAATTCTTATAATAGCAGAGAAAGGAGCTAAAGTCAAGCTGTTGGTTTGTGACCATGCAGTGGATGATGTACACTTTGTAGTGACGCAAGTAACAGAAATATTTGCAGATGAAACATCCGAAATTGATTTTTACGAACTAGAAGAAAACTCAACGAAGGTAACACGTCTTTCATCTTTGTTTACAGCACAACAACGTCAGTCGAATGTCATTACAAGTAATATAACCTTGCACAATGGGTATACACGCAACAACTATCGATTCAGATTATTGGGCGAAGAAGCTCATGCAACAATTGGTGGGCTTGCTATAGCTGATAAAAATCAACATGTAGATAATTATGCATTTCTTGATCACGCAATGCCAAATTGCACAAGCAACGAATTATTCAAATATGTGTTACAAGAAAAATCAACGGGCGTTTTCTGTGGAAAAATACTAGTTGAAAAGGATGCTCAGAAAACATTAGCATATCAAACTAATCGCAACTTAGTGGCATCACCCGATGCAAAGATGTTTGCTAAACCACAACTCGAAATTTACGCCGACGATGTGAAATGTTCTCATGGATTGACCACTGGACACCTAGATGATGATGCATTGTTTTATCTTCAAACACGTGGCATACCAAAAGAAGAAGCAAAAATGTTGTTGATGATTGCATTTACCAAAGATGTATTGGATTTAATTAATATAGAATCGCTCAAGGAACGGCTAGAGTTTTTGATTGACAAGCGATTTAGGGGCGAGTTGATGCGATGCGGCAACTGTAATGTATGTAAATAGGTGGAAAATAGTAAACAATGATAGATATTAGTAAGATAAGAAGTGATTTCCCTATACTTTCTCGTAAAGTGTATGGAAATCCTTTGGTTTATCTAGACAATGCTGCTACTACACAAAAACCAAAGTGTGTAGTGGACAAAATTGAAGAGATGTACTTCACATTAAATGCAAATATACATAGAGGAGTGCATTATTTGAGTCAACAAGCAACAGATGTTCATGAAGCAGCGAGAAAGACAATACAAAACTTTATTGGAGCAAAGTCAGCTAACGAAATTGTATTTACTCGTGGCACAACTGAGTCGATTAATCTAATAGCCTCAACATACTGCCGATCTTTTTGCAAACCTGATGATGAAATCATCATCTCTTATATGGAGCATCACTCCAATATTGTTCCTTGGCAGTTGCAAGAAGAAATTTCGGGGGTTAAGCTTAGAGTTATTCCTATTAATGATAAGGGCGAGTTAATAATTGAAGAGTTTAAGAAACTTATTAATCCTCGCACTAAACTTGTTTCAATCACGCATATTTCAAATGCTTTGGGAACAGTGAATGATGTGGAGGAAATAATCAGAATTGCTCACCTTAACAATGTGCCTGTGTTAATAGATGCAGCACAATCAGTGCAGCATGTACCCTTGAACGTTCAACAACTAGATTGTGACTTTTTGGTTTTCTCTGCACATAAAGCGTATGGTCCGACGGGTATAGGTGTCCTTTATGGAAAAGAAGAGTGGTTAAATAAACTTCCACCTTATCACGGTGGCGGAGAAATGATTGCTAATGTTTCATTCGAAAAAACCACTTTCAATGAACTTCCTTATAAGTTTGAAGCTGGCACTCCCGATTTTGTAGGTTCTACTTCTATGGCTGTTGCACTGGATTATATATCAGAGATAGGAATTGAGAATATTGCTCGATATGAACATGAATTGCTCGAATATGCAACAGAGCAATTACTCAGAATAGATGGACTCAAGATATATGGTACTGCTGATAATAAAAGCAGTGTGATATCGTTTTTAGTCAAAGATATTCATCATTACGATATGGGGATGTTGTTGGACAGAATGGGCATTGCTGTACGTACAGGCCATCATTGTACACAACCGCTAATGGAGCGAATGAAAGTGGACGGAACAGTGAGAGCATCCTTTGCGTTTTACAATACTAAAGAAGAAATTGATAAATTAGTTGCAGGAATAAAAAGAGTTGTGTCAATGTTTTAACAATAAGATATATGGAAATTGCCCCTTTAGGTGATAGAACAACTTTTTTATTCTGAGATTAACATAATATTAAGAAGTTGAAGAAGATAACTATTAACTTGGTGATTTTCAAAAAATCCATCTATCATCTCTATACTGCCAACAGTATACAGGATGATACAAGGTTGTAGTTGCAGAGGTTCATTAATAGTTAAATTGAAACGGTTACACATTCAATTTTCATCAGTAAAACAATGTTTATCTATGAAATATAATATTTTAATCCTTTTATCACTGTTGTTGGTGAATTTGTCATGTGATAATGAGGAGGACCCATATATCAATCTTAGCCAAAATCAGACGAGTTTCACAATCAATAATATTGGTAATTCGCAAACGATCTCATTTGATACAAATGTTAGTTGGACAACAAAAACTTCGCAAAGTTGGTGTACTGTATCGCCTGCTAGTGGAGAGGCTGGGACGAATAGTATTACTGTTACTGTTGCTCCCAATGAGTTGTATGACTCTAGAAGCTGTAAGTTAACTATTTTAGCTGGTTTTGTAACCAAAACTTTTACTATCAATCAAGACAACAATTTAGGCCTTATTATAACCCAAGATAGATATGAACTATCGAATGAAGCTGAAACTATAGAGGTGGAAGTGAAAGCCAATGTGGACTTTGGTGTAACTATTTCAGAGGGATGGATTACACAGGTGAAATCAAGAGGTTTAACAGGCACTATTCTTGAATTTAAGGTTGATAAGAATGAGTCATACAATAATAGAGAAGGCTCTATAACTATTTATGAGAAAAATGGTAATCTGTCAAGCACTATAAGAGTATTTCAATCGCAAGAGGATGCTATTATACTATCAGAAGATGAGTATAACTTATCGAACGATAATCACACGCTTGAAGTAGAATTGAAGACCAATGTTGATTATGATGTAATCATCCCTAAAGGTGGTGACTGGGTGTCATATACCCCTCCTACTAGAGGGTTGAGAGCAGAGACTGTAGTATTAACTGTGAGCAGAAACGACACTTATGATGCACGCTCTACAGAGGTGTATATAAGAAATGTTGCAACTAATCTTCAAGATACACTGACAATCAATCAAGAGGCAAACACGGGGCTTGTTGTAGGTAACGATAAGTATGAGTTGGGCAATGAAGGTGGTGCCATTGAAGTGATAGTTAAAACGAATGTAGAGTTTGATGTTGAGATATCTGATGACTGGATAACACAAGTAAAGACTAGAGGGCTAACTGATACGCAGCTTCAGTTCCTTGTTGCTGAAAATGATACTTACGGAAATAGAGAGGCTACAATCACTATTAGTGAGAAAAACGGAGAGTTATCAAGTACCATTAGGGTCTATCAATCTCAGGAAAATGCTATAATAATCTCTGATAAAACAAGGGATATATCAAAAGAGAGTCAACAGGTAGATGTAGAGGTGAAAACCAATTTGAATTTTGAAATCATTATTCCTGAGGATATTGATTGGGTATCTTACACATCAACTAGGGGGTTACGAACTGAAACATTTACATTAAATATATCTGAAAACGAGGGGTATGACGCACGTACTGCAGAAGTGTATGTGAAAGACAAGGATACTAATCTACAAGATACATTAACTATAAACCAAGCTGCTAATACAGACCTTATTATTGTAGGAAATGACAAGTTTACACTTTCTAATGGAGCTGAAACTATAGTGGTAGAGGTTAAAACAAATGTAGAGTTTGACGTAGAAATATCTGATGATTGGATTACACAAGTAAAAACTAGAGGATTAACCGAAACGCAACTTCAATTCTTTGTAGCTGAAAACGATACTTACGGAAATAGAGAGGGTACAATTATAATTAGTGAGAAAAACGGAGAGTTGTCAAGTACTATAAAAGTGTATCAATCTCAAAATGATGCAATAATAATTTCCGAAAAACTTAAAAAGATATCCAATGAGAAGCAAGATTTAAAAGTTGAGTTGAAAACTAATGTTGATAATTTCAAAGTTGTTATTCCCGAAGATATTCAAAGCTGGGTGTCATATATTGAGACTAGAGGATTGAGATCAGAAACTGTAATATTGAATATTACGGAAAACGCAGATTATGATGAGCGTGTTGCTAAAGTTTTTGTAAAAGATTTAGCAACCAATCTTCAAGATACATTGACAATTATACAAGATGCTCAAAAAAATCTTATTGTGAATCCTGAGGAAGATAAGTATATAGTTAGCACAGGTGGTAGTTTTGATGTAGAGGTAAAAGCCAATGTGAAGTTTGATGTTGAGATATCTGATGATTGGATTACACAAGTAAAAACTAGAGGGTTGACCGAAACACAACTTCAATTCTTTGTAGCTGAAAATGATACTTACGGAAATAGAGAGGGAACAATCACAATTAGTGAGAAAGACGGAGAGATGTCAAGTACTATAAAGGTGTATCAATCTCAAAATGATGCAATAATAATTTCTAAGAAGGTTGAAAGCATATCGTTTAAAAGTCAGCTAATTGAGGTGAAATTGGAAACCAATATTGATGACTTTGATGTAATCATTCCTGAAGATGCTCAAAGCTGGGTGTCATATATTGAAACAAGAGGAATGAGAACAGAAACATTCACATTAGGAGTATCAGAAAATAATGCTCATTCTGTTCGTTCAACTGAGGTGTATGTGAAAAATAAAACCAATAATCTACAAGATACGCTTACTATTAATCAGAAACCAGACTTGGTTTTTGTTCTGTCAAAGAATAGTTTTGATCTCACTCTAGAAGGTGCTACAGTTGAGTTTGGGGTGGAAGCTAATTTTGAGATGGATATTGAGGTGATTATTCCAAAAGATGCGCAAGGTTGGATATCACTGATTGAAACACGAGCTCTACGTGAAAGCACAGTAGTGTTAGATGTTGCAGAAAATATGGATTATGTTGGGCGAAGTGCTGAAATTATTGTAAAAGATAAAAACAGCAATCTGCAAGAGACAGTGACCATAACACAGGCTGCGAACATAGTTTTTGTTGTCACTTCTGATGAGGATCAACATGTTTCTAGCGATGGTGATATTATAACTGTGGAGGTAAAAACCAATTTGGAGTATGATGTAATAATTTCAGATGATTGGATTTCAGACATTACAACAAGGAGTTTAACTTCTGATGAGTTAACTTTCAATATAGCTAAAAATGACACCTATACCAATAGAGAAGGCTCAGTTACCATCAAACAGAGGGGTGGGGAGTTGTCAAGCACTATTAAAGTGTTTCAAAAACAAAATGATGCGATAATAATTTCTGAGAAAACAGCAGGTGTAACATATCAAAGCCAATTGCTAGAGGTGAAATTGGGGACTAATATTATCAACTTTGATGTAATTATTCCAACTGGTGCTCAAGATTGGGTGTCATATATTGAAACAAGGGGTTTAAGAATTGAAACGGTGGTATTAAGTATTGCCAAGAATGAAGAGTATATTGCACGTACTACTCAGGTTTATATAAAGGACAGAGAATCTAATCTTCAAGACACATTGACAATTAATCAAGAAGAGAATTTCGATTTCGATTTCGATTTAAGTCTGCTTTGTGATGGTGAATGGCGTGCAACTATAGTAAGGGGAAATAGGAGGTGGGACTTAACCGACCCAGTAAGTGAGTTGTATAATGAGCCTACTTATTTGAAGTTTGAAGAAGATGGTAGTCTTAGAAGTGAAGGTGCATTTGGTGGAGGAATCGGAGAGTATACAACTCAAGGTAAAGTGATAAACACCTATGTAGGTGAAAGAGGCGAGAGTTTTGAGGTAACTTCACTTGGTGCTAGTAGTGCAACAATCATGGCGGACGCTAGTCTGTTTCATCTTCCTAAAATTACTAGTTATTGGGAAGTGGTGGAGGTAACTTTGACTAAGAACTACGATCGTGAAATTGATTTTGCTCATGATTTAGAAAAGCTTTATGGAAGATGGCGTGCCACAAGCATTCATATAAGAAACAAAAATGGTGAGACACTTACAAACAATCCTATTGATTTGACAACGCCTGATATGGAGGGGAAGATAGAGCCCTCTTATATTACTTTTAATAAGAATAGCGACTTATTTATTGAAGGTATTTTTGGCAAAGGTAATGGAAGATATACAACTGAAGGTGAAACATTTTACATATTAACAGGCAAGAATGAGTTTGGTGAGTTTGAAATGACAGAGTTAAATGATAATACTTTAACAGTAGAGGTGGATTTAGATAAAGTTAATTTCGATTTTGGAGAATACCAAAGAACAATAGATGCTTGGAATGTTAAGAATGCAACTTTTATATTTACGAAGCAAGCTGATGACTAGGCAGTTAAATGTTAAGGGTGTTAAGAAACATTACAAGCAGAGTGATTTGTCAAGTGTTTCAGGATTGTTGTCGCTTATTAGCAACAAAAAGTTTTATTTTTGTTTGATTTAGAGCTTTTCTATGATTAACTAGCAAGTAATTTATTGAACAAATATCTATGGGATACGTTAATCATGCTAGTTGTAGTAATGGAGTATTAAAGCAACAATTATAGAAATTAATAAAAAATGTGGACAACATTGTTTTATGTAAAGATCAGAACAAAGGGATAGGTAAACACAATTAAAGATTGAAACAGAACACAATTTCATTGATTCAGAGTGTTGTTTCTTTCTCTTATAGTCAACCTAATAGCAAGAAAATAAAAGACTTACAATCTTGTCATTTTTTTCAATTAAAATCTTTTTGCATTATTTGCATAATTAAAAGATAAAAGCTACCTTTGTTTATTACATGTAGCTTGTTGTGCATTTACGATATGATATGGAGATATTAAGTATATATGTATAGTTACGTATATTACACAGGTTATTACGAAATATGAATTTTAATATTATTTAAATTATTTAATTATGGAAAAAAAGTTTTTGTTGAAGTTTTTTCTTATCACGATAGTTGCTGGATTGGTGACTTTTACTTCGTGTCAAGATTACAAAGATGATATCGGCAAATTAGATGGCGATATTGCAAGTTTGGGGTCAGATGTTGCAGCCTTGAAAACTCAAGTAGCGGCTCTACAAACAAAAATTGACAATGGTGCAGTAATAACTAGCGTTACACCTACTGCAAACGGTGTTGTTGTTACGTTATCTAACGGTGAAACATTTACAATAACAAATGGTGTAGATGGTATTGACGGTACAGACGGTACAGA
>CAZXGV010000087.1:0-9247 GCA_964640575.1 uncultured Dysgonomonadaceae bacterium | reverse complement strand
TAAGTGCCATTTGAGCTTTCTCGTAATAGTACTTGTCGTGCATGTAGTGAATAATGTTCATCGAGTCGGCATATACACGTGCTACTTCACGCATAGCCAGTTTGAAGTTTGTCATCACTTCGTCAAATTCAAGTACATCTGATTTTAATGCTGGTATACCTTCAAGAACTTGTCTCCCAGATATTTCACAACGACCTTCGTTAATTGCAAGTAGTAGAGTTTTTGCCAAGTTGCATCGTGCACCAAAGAATTGTATTTGTTTACCAATTTCTTGATACGACACACAACAAGCAATTCCATAGTCATCGCTAAAGCGACTCGCTTGCATCAAGTTGTCATTTTCATACTGAATGGATGAAGTGTCGATTGATACTTTTGCACAGAACTCTTTAAAACCTTCAGGAAGGCTTTCCGACCACAGTACGGTTAAGTTTGGTTCGGGCGATGGACCTAAGTTATACAGTGTTTGCAAAAAGCGGAACGATGTTTTTGTCACTTTGTGACGTCCGTCAGCCATATTTCCACCAATTGCTTCGGTTACCCATGTTGGGTCGCCTGCAAAGATATCATTGTAAGCACCCATCCGTAAGTGACGAACCATTCGTAATTTCATTACAAACTGGTCAATCAACTCCTGTGCATACTCTTCAGTAATCTTTCCTTCCTTGATATCGCGCTCAATGTAGATATCCAAAAATGAAGATACATTCCCAAGAGACATAGCGGCACCATCTTGTTCTTTCACTGCTGCTAAGTATCCCATATATACCCACTGTACTGCCTCTTGTGCTGTTTCTGCTGGACGAGAAAGGTCAAGCTCATATATTTTGCCTAATTCTTCAATTTCTTTTAATGCTTTTATTTGCTCTGCTACCTCTTCGCGAAGGCGGATTTGGCTATCAGTCATTGGACCTTTCAGGGTTTTCTTGTCAGCCTCTTTTGCTTCAATCAAATAGGTAGTACCATATAGAGCCAGTCTGCGATAATCGCCAATGATTCTTCCACGTGCATAGTTATCTGGCAGTCCAGTAAGGATTCCTAACGAACGATATGTTCTTATTTCAGAAGTGTACACATCAAAAACACCATCGTTGTGTGTTTTTGCATATTTGGTAAATATTTCTTTTACTGTTGGAGAAACCTCCAAACCATTTTCCTTGCATGCTCTCTCTACTACCGAGAAACCTCCATAAGGTTTCATAGCACGTTTTAGTAACATGTCAGTTTGTAAGCCTACAATTAGTTCGTTCTCACGATCAATATATCCAGCTGCATGAGATGTTATAGTAGAGATAAGTTCATTGTCTATTGCGCGAACACCATTGTTTGCACGTTCTTCTTTTATTGCATCCAAGCAAGTTTTCCACATATTTTTTGTGCGTTGTGTAGCACTTCTCAAAAATGTAGCATCACCATCATAAGGCGTGATGTTTTTTGAAACAAATCCACGAACATCAATTTTGTTATTGATGTTACTTAAATTAGAGTTAATCATAAGATTTAATAATAGTATTATTGAGTTCTGATATTTTAATCTAACAATCTTTTTCAGCTGCAAAAATAATGCTTTAAAGAATGGTTCAGCCATATTCTTTAGTTCATTATATTTTAAAAACATATTTTGAGGGCATAACACGATTGTCACACTCTTTTTTTAATATATTTAAGTCTGATTGCTACAAATCATACTTTGCAATGTTGACGTTGACAGGATAGTTGCCGATTATTCTTTCAAAAAGCTCACAACAAACAAACTACTATAAGCTTTAGACGTTATACAATAAACGACTCAATAATACCTATCCTATGCTATTTAAACTAATTATCTTCTCAGGTTTTGCAGGAATAACTGTTTTTATTGGGGGACTGCTAGCCAACTATTTTAATCATCATGTGAAAGATAGTCCCGTTAAATATGAAATAACACATACCATGATGTCATTCGGGGCAGGCATCATTTTAGCCGCGGTTGCTTTGGTGCTAATTCCTTATGGGCTTGATCATCTAAATGTTGTACCGATGACGCTCTCCTTTATGGCTGGATCAGTAGGCTTTATGTTTCTGGATCAATACTTGGAACAGAAAGGAGGGAAAACTGCCACACTACTTGCAATGATGATGGACTTTGTACCCGAATCGATTGCTTTGGGTGCAGTGTTTGCGGTGCATGTGAAAATGGCTACATTATTGGCGATCATTATTGGACTACAAAACTTGCCTGAGGCTTTCAACTCTTTTCGTGATTTAGTGTTGAGTGGTTTTAGCATCAAGAAGACGTTAGCAATATTCTTCTTCCTCAGTTTTTTTGGAATTGTGGGTGCGCTATTGGGACACTTCTTTTTGACGGAGTCTACTATGCTCACGGCACATTTAATGACATTTGCGAGTGGAGGCATATTGTATCTACTTATTCAAGACATAATTCCCGCCAGCAAATTAGAGAAAAACTATTTGCCATCTTTGGGAGCTACAGTAGGATTTTTGGTGGGGATGATTGGTAGTAAAATTGTATAGAAAGTGAAGTATAGGGAGTGGCGGGTGACAGAAAAAGATTATGTTTAGCAGTTTTCTCAACCTTTGCCTTTCTTTGCTTCTTTCCCAGAAAGAACCAACGGCTTCTCTCTTCCCGTAAATTGTACAACTAACAGGTCGTCATCTTCTTTCACTTCATATTTTTCCAACCAATGTTTGATATTAAACGAAACAGGGAAAAATATATACCTATATGTATGTATGTTGAAACCTAAATTAGTCAAGATACGGTTCTGTTCTTTTCTATCTCGTTCTGTTTTGAATAAATCAAAAGGCTTTATTTCATTATAACTGTAGTAATCTAAATAGATCAATTCTTGAAGCACCTTATCGGAAGGGTATGCCAATAGAGCATATTTGGACAGTGCTTCATAAATATCGAGTAATACATGCTTGTGAAACTGATAGTGAGCTTCGAAATACTCGCCCAGCCCAAGTAGGAAGTCAAAGATGCTTCTTGTTGAACTCACATAATGCAATGTGTTGATTCCTCTTTTCTTGTTCCAATAAATGTCGAGTGCCTTTTCTATCAAGGTAGCTTTGTGCAATTCCAGAGGACTCATATATTGGCTCTCTATTATCTCGTAAGGTGCTTTCTTATCAAACTTGTAGTCGTGCTTTTTGTAGTTTTCACGTAATGAAGTTCCTTTCAGAAACTTCAGGAAGCCCAACTGCAATTCATCGGGATGCAAAGCAAATGTTTCGTCGAAACTATGTTTTAAATCGTTGAAGTATTCAAACGGCAGTCCCACAATTAAATCAAGGTGCATCTCAATTTTGTTTTTGAGTTGGTTCACCACATCACTCGTTTTAGCAAAGTCTTGTTTACGTCCAACTGCAAGGTTGCTCTCTTCCTTCACAGTCTGAATACCAATTTCGAAACGAAACAGACCAGGAGGTACTTTCTCTTGTACAAAAGTGATGATATCACGATGGATAATATCGGCTGTTATTTCAAATTGAAATACATTTCCCGGTTGATAGTTGTCTAAAATGAATTGAAAGAGGTCAATAGTAAAATCCTTTTTCACATTGAATGTACGATCCAAAAACTTAATGATACGCCCATGCTTCATCAGGTATTTCAGATTGTTTTTAACAGTATCAACGGGTAAGTCTCTCACATTGTTGTCCAAACTTGCCAAGCAATACTCGCATTTGTAGGGACATCCACGACTTGTTTCTATATAGCACACTTTGTTACGCAGTTCCTTGGGGTCGTCATATTGGTATGGATTTCTGTTTGCTAATTTGTTTACATCAAACCTTAAATCAAGTGGAGTGGGGAGTATCTTTGTGTAATTCTCTTTTGCGACCAAGTTGGGTAAGCCTTTCACATTGGGATAGTTGGATACAAATTGCTGAAAGGGTATCTCTCCTTCGCCCAAGATGATGTAGTCAACCGATGGATGGGTAATTATTTCACTCCACTCGTAACTTACCTCAGGACCGCCCATGAGAATCTTTACCGAAGGGTTCAGTCTTTTCAATTTATCGCACACTTCCAATGTTTGCTCTATGTTCCATATATAACAACTAAAGCAAACAACATCATATTGAGCGCAAGATTTGGCAACTTTATTAAAATCGCTTTTAATGTTATGTTCACTCCAATCAATATTTGCCTTGTCGTGATTGAGGTCGTACAAGATGCGAATGGCTAAATTGAGGTGAATGTATTTTGCGTTGAGTGTGGTGAGGAGGAATTTTGGCATATTTTTGGAGTGGTTAGTTAGCAGTTAGCACTTGTACTTTCCTTAATAGGGTTGATCGTTTTGATTGTTTTACTTTCTGTTTTTATATTCATTGAGCTTTCGTTCCGATATGGGAAATACTACGGGTTTGCCGGATATAGGGTTTGTTTTTACAACTACCACTGTGTCGTACACTGCTTCTATCTGTTCGTAAGTGAGCACGGCATCAGGAGTGCCTTGGTTGAAAAGTTTACCCTCTTTCATTATCACAATATAATCACAATATTCGGCAGCCAACGAGAGGTCGTGCACAATCATAATTACAGATAAGCTCATTTCTTCATTCAGTTTCTGAATAAGGTTCATAAACTGCATTTGGTGCGTTATATCGAGGTGCGATGTGGGTTCGTCAAGCAATAGCAGTTGTGGCTTTTGAGACAAAGCCGAGGCAATGCTCACCATTTGTTGTTCGCCACCGCTCAATTCTGTCATGCCTTTGTTTCGCAATCGATAAGTATTGGTGAGATTCATATAGTGGTGTGCAATGGCAATGTCCTCTTTTGTGTCGAAAAATTGAAACTGCTTTCGGTAAGGCATTCGTCCCATCAACACATACTCTTCAACTGTCATGTTAGTTGACTCCCTAAATTGTGTAACAATAGATAGTTTTTGAGCTTTTTCGCGAAGCGATAGTTTCGACATGTTTTTACCATCAAACAGAACACGTCCTTTGTCGATTGGCAGGCTACCCGATATGCCTCTAAATAGCGTGGTCTTGCCTGAACCATTAGGACCGATAATTCCAGCAAACACTCCTTTTGACAACGAGAAGTTAATATCATTGATATGAAATCCATCGCCGTATCCACATCGTAGGTTTTCTATTTCTATTATTGGTTGCTTCATGACAATACTCTGTCTTTTTTTCTAGACCTACTCAATATTAATATAAACATGATGCCTCCAACAATACCTGTGATAACACCAATGGGCAACTCGTTGGGCGAGATAATAGTGCGTGCAATAATATCGCATACAAGCAAAAATGTACTGCCACTCAAGAAAGAGGCAATGAGCATGATACGATAGTCTGACCCTACCCACAAGCGTATAATGTGTGGAATGACCAACCCTACAAAACCGATAACTCCTGCCACAGATATAGCTGCACCTGTAAGCAGCGATGTAATGATAAAGAGGATGCGAATGATTACATTGGAGTTTACACCTAAATGTTTAGCACGCTCTTCGCCCAAGCGCAATGCGTTGAGGGGCATCACAAATAGGTAGGATGCCACAAGGCAGAGCAACGAAAGGGCTACTACAATAATAATAAGGGTAGTATTGGTTTCGTTTAGCGAACCCATCATCCAAAAAACAATACTTTGAATGTTTTCTGTAGAGGTGATAGACATCAAAAACATCATTACGGATGAGGAGATAAAGCTAATCATCACTCCAATCAAGAGCATTCGGTTTACATTCAACGCTCTGTTTCTGATGCTAAGTGAATAGACTAAAAAGATGGTGATGAACGCTCCAATGAATCCAGCAATGGGTAGGATGAGTATGTGGGTGAGCTGTAGCCCTGCCACAAGCACAAAGGTTACTCCTAATGATGCTCCTCCCGATATACCCAGAGTGTATGGCTCAACCAAGGGGTTGCGATAGATGCCTTGCAATATTGCACCTGCCAAACTAAGACTGCCACCTACAGCAAATCCTAAGAGTGTGCGTGGTATGCGAATGTAGAAAAGAACGCCATACTCTATACTATCTTTCTCTGAAAGTATTTGGGACAACTGTTTGAAGGGAATCTTTATCTCGCCAATACTCAACGATAGCACAACGGCTGCTAACACGAGAGCTAACAGTATGACTAAATATATGCTCCAACGCAGTTGATTGCTTTTCATCTCCTCTTTCTGTTAATATTCTATCCCCTTGCGTGAAGGTATGTTTTGATAATAGGGGTGTTTTACACACTCCATGTTAGTGACGTAGTCAGCCATCAGTATTACTCTCTCTGTTGCTCCACGTCCTGTAAGGACTAGCTCTGTCTTTTTTGGTTTGTTTTCTATAAACTCAATTAATATTTCTTCGTCTAAGTAGTTGTCGCGAATCGAAATTAATATCTCATCCATAATTAGCACATCGAACTGTATGCTTGAGAGTAGGGTAGTGAGGGTTGCAATTGCCTCAGTTACTTCTTCCTTTATGCTATCAATGATGACTTCAGTTACATCTTTATCCATGTGTGGATGATGTTTGACAAAGTTGATAACATTGGCACCCAATTTCTTTAAGCTTTCCATCTCTGTGTAGCCATACTTTTCGGGATGTTTATGAAATGAGCAGTAACAGACAGAGAGTCCACTGCCCAATGCACGGGCTGCAAGCCCTATAGCTGCTGTTGTTTTGCCTTTTCCTGTGCCAGTATAGATGTGGATAAGTCCTGTATCTCTTATCGATTCATTTAGGTCGTTTTGTTTATTGTTTTCAATCATAGTTTTTCTTTTCTTGTACTTTATTCGTTCATTGCTTTGTGCATTACTTCAATGGTTTTCACAAATGTAATCGGTGTGGGTTGACAGGCTATGGCAGCATCGATGGTAAACACTTTGTCATTCTTTACAGCGTTTATACTGGTATAGCTTTTCCACATTTTCTCTTCTTGTTCGCTGGCAGTTCCCATAGTACAGATGAAGATATAGTCGGGATTTTTTCCAAGAACAAATTCACGACCAATAATGCCTTTGGACAGTTCGTTGGAAATGTTTTCACCTCCCATCAATGTGATAAAATCATTCATAAATGTATTGGGAAGGACAGTAAACAATGGGTTGCTACCAATTTGAAAAAATATTTTAGTGGTTGGCTTCTCTTTGTACTTCTTTTGTATCTCTTGTACTCTTTTGCTGCTTTCGGCAACTATTTGTTTGGCTACGTCTGTTTTTCCAACAATTCTTCCGAGATGGATAAACTGTTCGCATATCTCTTCGAATGATTTTGGAGTTTTGAATGTCTCTACTTGAATGCCAAATTTGCGCAATGTCTCTATATCTTTTTGATCGGTAAGTTCAAGCACCAACACTAAGTCGGGTTTCATTGCAATTGCTTTCTCCATGTTCAGTGATACTGCGCTTGCCACTATGGGGATATCATCATTCTCTGCTACTACACAATAGTTTGTACGTCCTACCAATTTATCTTCTGCGCCCAAGTAGTAGAGACTCTCTGTGAGCGAAGGAGCTAACGATATGATGCGTGTATAGTTTTGTGCAGACAATGCAATAATGCATAGTGTGGAAAGCACAAACAATGTGATTTTTTTATTCATTAATTATGGTGGTTGATTCAGTTTTGTTTTGTAGTTATCAGCCATTTGATAGAGTGCAAAGGTAACAAATATAATTTTATTGCTTATTTGTTGTTAGTGTACTCTATTATGTCACCTATTTTAATGTTGTTTTTGTTACAAAATCCAGCATTCACCTCCACTACATACAAAGCAGGTGCAGTGGATACGTACGAGTTTTCGTTCATAGGAGTTGTATTGGCATGGATGGTTACAATCTCCATATCGCTATTGACAAATATCATATCCAGAGGGATATAGGTGTTTCTCATCCAAAAACTTTGTATTTGCTCGGCTCTCATCAAGAATAGCATGCCTGCATTCTCAGGCATTGAGCTTCGGTACATCAACCCTTGTGCAGTTTTTTGTTCATTGTCGGCAATCTCGATATCGATAACTGCCAAAGTGTCATTCGTTGTCGCACTTTTAAAAAGTAGTTCTCCTTCTTTCACAAAGCTTGGTGTTTTGTCCTCTGCAACAAAGTTTTGGCTGCTCTCTTTGTTACCAACAATAAGGTAAACAATTACTGCAGCAACAGCTAGCAACGCAATTATAAAAATTGTTTTCGTGTTATTATCTTTCATCTTTATTTTGTTCAAAAAAACACTTGTAAATTATTTGACAACAAATGTACTGCTTTTCTTTGGAAAGAACAGTTTTTAAGATAAAGTATGAGTCATGCATTGGTCTGACATTGTTGTTAGAGGAAGTAATCATGTTAATAAAAAGCAATTAAATTAAAGGGTCCTCTTTGTTTTGCTTTGTTAGTCAGGTTGATTTGTAGTAGTTGTTTTTCCAACAAAAGATTTAATGCATGTTTTGTTTTGATAATTTGCACAATATAACAGAATGGTTAAATTAAAGAATTCTATTCAAATATTTTGATTCTTACTTATTCTTATTTATCTTTGGCTAAGTGTTTATAAATGACAAAGAGTGCAAGTGGTGTGTACTTAGGTGTAGTTGCCTCAATGTGAGGGTGTTGATTTGTTGCACACTAGATTTCAGTGTTTTCTTTGAGTAGAATTATTGTTTGTTTAACACAATCGAATTGAAGATAGTCATAAAAAGTAATTGCAATATTTAAATATATGAAAGTATGAAAGGTAAATTTTATTTAACTTGTGTTTTTTGTTTTATGCTTTTCCCTTTTTCCTTACTAGCACAGCAAAGAGAGTTGACTGGAAGGGTGATTGAGGCAGGAACTGAAGAACCTCTTCCTGGAGTTACTATTATAGTTGACAAATCAACAAGAGGGGTTAGTACAGATGTGGACGGAACTTTTGAAATAAGAGTTTCTGACTCTGACAAGTTGATCTTTTCTTTTATTGGTATGGAATCACAAACCATAGAGGTAAAAGATAAAACTTATTTAGAAGTCGTGATGTCCCCAATAGTTAGTGAGCTGGATGAAGTTACTGTGGTAGCTTTTGGGACACAAAAGAAAGAAAGTGTAGTTGCGTCGATTGAAACGGTTAGAACAGAAGATTTAAAAATTGCTTCTTCTAACCTCACAGGTGCTTTTGCGGGTAAAATACCGGGTGTGATATCATATCAAATTACGGGTGAACCAGGAGCAGACAATGCGCAGTTTTTTGTTCGAGGTGTTACTACATTCGGTTATAAGTCAGACCCACTTATTCTTATAGATGGATTTGAGGCT
>CAZXGV010000086.1:0-9464 GCA_964640575.1 uncultured Dysgonomonadaceae bacterium | reverse complement strand
ACTGTTTTGCGGCTATAGCTGCAGCTCCACCACCGTGGCTACCTTGCAGGTTGCTCCCAAAAACAAAAACTTCGTTCTCTTTTAGTGCTGTAATTCTGTTGGGTGAAATTCGTTTTTTCATAGTCATAATATGGGTATGTGTTTAAAATGTTAATAGTAATTCAATACTCAATTTGTTTGAGCTCATCTCTTCGTATCGGTTCAAAATAGGTAAATCGTTTTTTGCGAAATAAAACTCATAATCAATGCGAAGCAAAGAGTCAAAAGGTGCATTCGTGAAACTAAATCCAAGCCCCAATGTCACTCTGTTTACATCTATGTCATCACTTGTTTGGTTGCTACCCATTGCATCCCAGCGTATCGCAGGAATCATGTTTTTAAATAGCTTTCCATTTCGAAGTGTAAACCAATAGGCTCCTTGTAGGTAAGCCGAAGTCAATTTATCGTCGTTGGCTTTGTTCTTTCGATGCATCACTTCCGTTTCCACCTTCCAGTTGCTCGCTTCGTAGCGAAGATCGAAACCATAGAACAGATAATTTAGCAAGTCGCTATTAGGATACTTATACAGTTTGGCAGTTGTTCTAAACCCGTCCATATTTCCCACCCTTAGTCTGGTAGAGTAGGAGGGAGTGCTTGTCCACATTGGCTCGTTGTGTTTGTTGCCGTTGTACATTGCTACATCAAACCCAACAGGGAAGTTGCACACTTTAAAATCGTAAGATGCGGCTACTCCGATATCTCGCGTACTTGGGGTGAAGTATTTACCAATGAATGCTCTGTTGGCAAACATCATCTTGCCCGGATTGGTGACATATGAGTTGTGAATAGGGATGCTGGATTGTCCCAATTTAACTACCAATCCTTCTATAGGATTGACTGCGCCATACAAATCCAGTACGCTAAACTCTCCTGAGTTGCTTAGTTCTAATTGTGCTCTGTAGCTAACAATAGGGGTGAGGTCGCCCGTTATTGCAAAGCGAGAGTTTTTGATAGAGAAACGAGAGGTGTTTGTTTGGTCGGCATATTCAAATTTCGATTTGAGTAAACCATCAAATTTAACGCTCGGAGTAAAATCCCAATTGTTTTCTTGGGCAGTTAAAAAAGTGAGTGATAAAATGATGCCGATTAAAGTAGCGGATAGGTGTTTCATCTGCTTTCAAAAAAGTTAATGGAGTACACCCGGCGAGAATCGAACTCGCATCGTCGGAACCGGAATCCGATATTCTATCCATTGAACTACGGGTGCGTTAGGTTATGTTGTAAAAACGTTTCTAATATACAAAGGTAGATTTATTCCACGACAAATTGATGGACTCTTTATCCAAAAAAGGTGTTATTTTCTTTAAATCTTGCTCTGAGAGATGTTTTGCAATATCAAGCTTTACTTCTAAGTCATCACTTCCTTTCGTAAACTGAAAATTAAGCGGATAAATATCTATGTGAGATACTGCCCATTTAAATTCGGGTGTCTCCAACTTCGTTTTGTCAAAGAAAATATTTGGTGGTAATGTTGGCAGCAAGTTGTTTTTGTCTATTTCTTCCCACTCTTCGGTGAAGAAGCGAACATCGCTATCACACACTTTGCTGCAAACTGTATTTATGAGTGCCACTATTTTTGTATTATTCACCAAAGATAATAATTTTATTTGCATCGTGCCCACTTTCGATGTGCGAAGCGATAGAAAAGTATCGGAGTAGTCCAATCGTTCTATTTCGCCTAGCGGATAGGGAATTACAGACAGGGAAGAGTCAACCAGCAACATTGTTTTGTTTGCCTCCGAAAAGGCAGGCAGTAATTCTTCGGGCATGGTTTGAAAAACTTTGTCTATAGTTTGTCCAAAACCTAGAAAAGTAATGCAACTGAAGAGTAGTAGTAAAATATATTGTTTCATATCTTTCATTTAATGTGTGAGTATGCCTATTTGTGAAGGTTCGATGGTAGGTTGTCCGCCTTCGGTTCCTTCAATTACTTCAAATTTGAAATAACGCGCTTCGTGCAATTTATCAAAACGAATAAATTGTGGAACAGGATTGTTTTTAATATTTCCAAACTCGGCTTCCTCAGATGGTTCTTCCCATGTTTCTCCATCTTTACTGAGAAGGAAACGATACTTAAAAGCTGCTTCAGTATCTTCATTTGGGTTATAAGTAAATCCTTTCACCTCCAAGCTACTTCCTTGTATGTCCACAGTGAGAGGATTTGTATCCACCACCTCAGCCCATTCGTTGTCTATGTGGTTTAGCTCTAATAATGCACCTTGCTCTGTGAAAGGCGGTGCGTAATAAGCACCAATTTCTTTAATGTTTGCACTGAAGCGAGTCTCTATTATTGTAATGCGAATCTTCTCGGGCGCAACATCGTCAAAGCGTAGCAATCTTTTATAACCAATGGTGGTTCCTTCAGCCAGTTTTGTCCAATTGCCATCAATCAACCCTTCTACTTTGAATACTTCCACACGCTGTCCTTTCTGAATATCTTCTTGCAAAAGGACGGTGTTGATTATTTCTCCCTCTTTAATATTATATTCTTTGTAGTCGCCATTTTCGGCTTTCCAAAAGGAGTGCGTCTCTCCCATTTTGTTGTCAGTAAATGTTTTTTCAATATACTCTCCAAACTCTTTCAATCTGGCAACATCTACTTCGTGAATCAATCCACGCTTATCGGGCGGAACATTGAGTAGCAAAACCGAGTTCATGCCCACTGATTGATAGTATATATTGACTAATTCCTCCAATGTTTTCACTTGTGCATCCTGTTCTGGATGGTAGAACCAACCTGGACGAATGGATACATCCACTTCCGAAGGATACCAATAGATAGCTTTTGCTTTCTCAATCAACTTCCGACTACCCAAATCTTTAGCGGTGGCTGATATTTCTAATCGTTGGTTTTCTTCTGCTGCATCGGCATGAATATCTGCACGTAGCGGAGTCACACTCCACTCTGTTTCTCTTCCAAGTCCCTTTTCGTTGCCAACCCAGCGCACATCGTCACCCATAATTGCTTTTACGGCAAAGGGTTGCAAACTGTCTATCACGTGATAAAACGTTTTCCAATCATATTCTTGTTTTCTACCGTTCGGACCTTCAGCATTTGCTCCATCAAACCACACTTCGTGTATATCGCCATAGTTGCTTAACAGCTCTTTTAATTGGTCTGCAAACATCTGATTATACTTGGGAGAGTCGCCGTAGCTCTTTGCATTTCTATCCCAAGGAGATAGATATACCCCAAACTTCATATCGTGCTTGTCACACGCATTTTTCAACTCTCTCACCACATCACCTGCACCATCTCGCCATGAAGATGAAGCTACAGAGTGTGTGGTAGTTTTTGTGGGCCACAAGCAAAATCCATCGTGGTGCTTTGCGGTTAAGATTATCATCTTAAAACCGCCTTCTTTAAGGGCTACAACCCATTGCTCGGCATTGAGATCGGTAGGATTGAACAGCTCGGGATCTTCCGACCCATCACCCCATTCGCGACCCGTGAAAGTGTTGATTCCGAAATGAATGAAAGCAGTTAACTCCAATTGTTGCCATTCGTATTGTTGCTTTGTGGGAATGAGATAGGATGCAAGTTTTAGTTTTTGCTCTGGAGTATGTTTATCGCTAAAGATAAGTTCTTTTTCGATGTAACGTTTTCGATTATTACACCCTACACTAACAAATAGAATAAGTAAAGAGGCAAAAAGTATCAGTCGTTTCATAGTTGTACTTTTTTTGTGATTATTCATAAGACCTTATCTGAACAAGATAACAAAGTTAATTCGATTATTGATAGATGCAAACAAGTCACATACAATAATGTGGTTTTTTTTATTGCAACTTCTGATGCAGAGATAACTTCAATATAGCGCTTCTTCCAAAACTACTTCAGCACACAATGTCTTTTATCTGTTTGCACAGTTGTCAAGATTAAAAAGCGACGCAGTTTAGTTTATCTTGCGAACAAATTTTGTTAGAATAACAATGTTTTGACCATCAATCCTTCCTTCTATAAACTCAGGATTGTTTGGGTCTAAACGTATGTTTCTAACAGCTGTACCCATTTTTGCATTCATGCTCGAACCCTTCACATCTAAGTCTTTAATCAGACTTACCGAGTCGCCACCAATCAACAGTGTACCATTGCAGTCTCTGTGTAAACTATCTTCGATATCAGAGAGATGCTCGCCACTTGCTTTTGCCCACTCCAAATTATCTTCATCAAGATAGAGAATTTCCAGTGCATCGTGTGCCCATGTTTCGTCTCTAAAGCGATTCAGCATTCTCCAAGCAACTACTTGAATGGCCGCTGTCTCGCTCCACATAGTATTGGGTAAAAAAGCAGACCAATAGCCGCTATCTAATTCTTCCGTAATATTTATTTGCGCCAAACACTTGTCGCACAAATGTATGTTAGTTGCAATATCTGAACCGCTACTGTGTGGTACATTATATATGTTGGCTGCTTCGGCAGTTTCACACAATTCGCACGTGCCATTGCTACGCTCTTGTAAAGCTTTTGATAAACTCATTTCGATAATATTTTAGGTTGTTTTTATACAAAGATAAGCATTTAACCCACATTATTCACAATGTTACTACTGTCACCTCTATTTGTGATTGAAATTCAGCGTTATGTTGTCTTGTGTCTAATCTTATTTGACATGAAGTGTAGATGATTGAAAGTTTAAACACAAAAAAACGCTCTCGACAATCGAGAGCGTTTTTTACTTATCGTATATTGTTTTAGTAAACGGTGATTAAATTAACCGTTAACTTTTGCCATGTGTTCAATTAGTTCAACTACTTTGCTTGAATAACCCCACTCGTTGTCATACCAAGCTAAAACTTTAACGAAAGTTGGGCTCAATTGGATACCAGCGTCCACATCAAAAACAGATGTGCGAGCATCACCAATGAAGTCGCTTGAAACAACTGCTTCGTCTGTGTAACCTAAAATTCCTTTCAAGTCGCCTTCAGAAGCTTCTTTCATTACTTTACAGATTTCTTCGTAAGTAGTTTCTTTTTCCAAACGTACTGTTAAGTCAACCGCAGAAACGTTAAGTGTTGGAACACGAAGTGACATACCTGTTAATTTTCCATCAAGATCTGGAATTACTTTACCTACTGCTTTAGCAGCACCAGTGGAAGAAGGAATAATGTTGCCAGTACCAGCACGTCCACCTCTCCAGTCTTTAGATGAAGGTCCATCAACTATTTTTTGAGTGGCAGTAACCGCGTGAACTGTAGTCATAAGACCTTCTAAGATACCGAAGTTGTCATGCAACACTTTAGCTATCGGAGCCAAGCAGTTTGTTGTACAAGATGCGTTAGATACGAATGTATCCCCTTTTACATATTTGTCTTCATTCACACCCATCACAAACATTGGAGTGTCATCCTTTGAAGGAGCTGACATAACTACGTATTTTGCACCAGCGTCAACATGACCTTTAGCTGCTTCTTTTGACAAGAATAGACCAGTAGATTCAACTACGTATTCTGCACCAACTTCATTCCATTTCAAATCTGCAGGGTTTCTCTCAGCTGTAATGCGAATTTCATTTCCGTTTACTACTAACTTTCCGTCTTTTACTTCAATTGACCCGTCAAACTTACCGTGAACAGTGTCATATTTTAGCATATAAGCTATATAATCAACATCAAGCAAGTCGTTAATACCTACTACTTGAATATCTTTCTTTGCTTGAATTGCACGGAATACTAAACGACCAATACGTCCAAATCCGTTGATACCTACTTTAATCATAATTTTCTAAATTAAATTGTTATATTAAATTGTTAATTGCTTTTTCCAATCAAGAAGCAAATGTACTCTTTATTTTCTTTTTAACGAAATGTTTAGTGTCAAAAACCTTAAAAAACAAGAAGTTTTTTTTGATTTATCTTTAATAAACTCCAATAGAAGATGCAATTGACTATATTTGCAAATGTAATTTGAAATAACAAAAACAATAAGATATATAATTATGTCAGACGATAAAAAAATTATTTTCTCGATGGTAGGGGTGAGCAAAACATTCCCACCTCAAAAACAAGTTCTCAAAAACATCTACTTGTCATTCTTTTATGGTGCAAAAATTGGTATCATTGGATTGAACGGCTCTGGAAAATCAACGCTGTTGAAAATGATTGCTGGTATTGAAAAGGAGTATGAAGGCGAAATCGTTTCCGACAAATCATTCACGGTAGGTTATTTGGAACAAGACCCTAAGTTAGACGAAGAGAAAACAGTAATTGATATTGTGCGCGAAGGAGTTCAGCCCATCATGGATTTGCTACAAGAGTATGAGGATATCAATATGAAATTCGGGCTACCCGAATACTATGAAGATTCCGACAAAATGGATAAACTCTTTGCACGTCAAGCCGATTTGCAAGACAAACTGGATGCCTCTGATGCATGGACAATCGATAATAGATTGGAAAGAGCAATGGATGCATTGCGTTGCCCGCCTGAAGATGAATCTATTCGTCACCTTTCGGGAGGTGAGCTTCGCCGTGTAGCACTTTGTAGGTTATTATTACAAGAGCCCGACGTATTATTGCTCGATGAGCCTACCAACCATTTAGATGCAGAGTCGATTGACTGGTTGGAACAACATCTTGATCATTATAAAGGGACGGTTATCTGTATTACTCACGATAGGTACTTTTTAGATCATGTGGCTGGATGGATTCTTGAGTTGGATCGCGGTGAGGGTATTCCTTTCCAAGGAAACTACACCTCATGGTTGGAGCAAAAAACCAAGCGCATGGAGATGGAAGAGAAAACTGCCAGCAAACGTCGCAAAACTTTGGAGCGAGAGTTAGAGTGGATTCGCATGGCTCCCAAAGCACGTCACGCTAAGGGCAAGGCTCGTTTGAATTCTTATGAACAGCTTTTAAATCAAGATCAAAGAGAGAGAGAAGAAAAACTAGAAATATTCATTCCTAATGGTCCTCGCTTGGGCAACAAAGTGATTGAAGCACATGGTGTAGCTAAGGCTTATGGTGATAAACTATTGTTTGACGATTTGAATTTCACACTTCCTCCCAATGGTATTGTAGGAGTGATTGGTCCGAATGGTGCTGGTAAAACCACATTGTTTCGATTGATTGAAGGTATGGAAACTCCTGACAAAGGAACTTTTGAGGTAGGAGAGACTGTGGTAACTGCTTATGTCGACCAAGCTCACACTTCTATCGATCCTAATAAAACTGTATATGAAGTTGTGTCGGAAGATTCGGAGTTTTTAAAAGTAGGAGGGCGTGAAATAAATTCACGTGCATACTTAGGTCGATTCAACTTTTCGGGAGGCGACCAGGAGAAACTGTGTGGTGTGCTTTCGGGTGGCGAGCGCAATCGTTTACACTTGGCATTGGCATTGAAAGCTGAAGCTAACGTGTTGCTGCTGGATGAGCCTACCAATGATATCGATGTGAACACATTACGTGCACTTGAAGAAGGTTTGGAAAACTTTGCAGGGTGTGCAGTTGTTATATCTCATGATAGATGGTTCTTAGACAGAATCTGTACACACATTTTAGCATTTGAAGGTAACTCGGATGTGTTCTACTTTGAAGGCTCGTATAGCGAATACGAAGAGAACAAAAAGATGAGACTGGGGAATGTGGAGCCGAAAAGAGTGAGATATCGCAAATTGTAAGAGACTTTGGAGTGAATGCGAATGAAGTGCTTTCAATCCGAAAATGATTAACTTTTTTAGGACTTCTCTACCGTAGAGATGTGACATACAATTTAGAATACATTGCTATTTCTGTTTTTTAAACTGTTTTGCAGCATAATAATCTCACTACAATAAATTGTATATCCATTGAAACGTATAACTCTCATATTATTATTACTTAGTTCCTGTTTGGGCTTGATTGCTCAAACAGGAACTTTTGTTAATGGCGTAGTACTCGATGCAGTGAACAAGACTCCATTGCCCTATGTAGCTTTGTTTTTTGAAGGTACTGCACATGGTGATATAACTAATAGTGGAGGCAAGTTTACAATAAAAACCACAGAGGATGTGGTGCGAAGCCGCACATTGAAAGTGATGTTCACAGGCTATCATACCCAAGAGATAAAACTGAATCAGGACAGTCTGCATGTACTAGAGATTTACTTAGCCCCCGTTTCACATAAAGATGATATCCCTCTTTTAGAAGTAATTCGTGTGATGGGTGATGATGGTCGTAATCTATTGCCATACTACCTATATGAAATAACCAATATTGTTATCAACAACAATTTTCCATTGGGCAACCCCGAAACTAACAAAATAGATTTATACAGGATACAGGAAATCCCTGCTTACAATCATTTAGAAGGTGTTCGTCTAAGATTGTCGGCTGCTACTAATGCTCGTTTGCATCCCAATCTGTTTGCCAAGGGATATGTGGGGTATGGCTTTAAAGACAAGAAATTGAAATACAGGGGCGAGTTGGCTTGGTCATTCGATAAGAAAGCTTATCACGATGATGAGTTTCCTCGCAATAATATACGGTTGATACACGAAAAAGATATTTTTTCTCCTGGAGAAAACCATCCACGTTTGCCCAATGATTTTCTTTTGCTTTCCTACCGACGTTCGCGCGGTGCTATGACATACCGAAGGTTTACAGAATTAAACTATGAGAAGGAAACTCTATTTGGATTGTCTTATGAAGTGTGGGGGAGAGTGTCGGAGATAGAATCGGCTTCCGATTTAACCTATTCGGCAGTTGATAAAACAAAATATCCCAATCCATTGTCAGCTCTTAAATCAAAAAATGCTGGAGTATTGTTACGCTATTATCCAAACGAGGCATATATACAAAAAAAACGCATTCGCACACCTTTTTCTTTTACAGAACCTTTGTTGATACTTTCGCATACTGTTGGTGAGAATAGTATTTTTGGGGGCAATGAATTGTATCATAAAACAGAGATATCGTTTCAAAAACGATTTGAATTGGGTAGCTATGGACACTTGGATTTAGTAGCCGATTACCAGAAGGTGTGGACCAAAGCCCCATTCCCTTTGTTGTTGTATCCCGATGCCAACAGAGGATTTATTGTTGACAACAAATCTTTCTTTTTGGTGAGGGCAATGGATTTTATAAATGATGAACAATATAGCATTAAGGCAACTTATGTGGCAGATAATTTATTATTTGCTCGTGTTCCGATATTAAAAAGTTTAGGGTTTAGAGAGCTTTTTATACTTCGTGGATTTCAAGGAAATTTGAGTGACAAGAATAAACCAAATGCGGAGAATGGTCTGTTTGTATTGCCAAAGCAAACCATTAGTATGAGTAGTACTCCTTACATGGAAGGAGTGATTGGGATAACTAATATACTGGGATTGCTACGTGTTGAGTATATTCATAGGTTGACCTATCGAAATTATCCAGGGGTTTTGAAATATGGGTTTAGGTTAGACGTTACATTTTGAAAAACTGAAATAACTATTAGCCACTATTGA
>CAZXGV010000085.1:0-9528 GCA_964640575.1 uncultured Dysgonomonadaceae bacterium | reverse complement strand
TACTACATTCGGTTATAAGTCAGACCCACTTATTCTTATAGATGGATTTGAGGCTACAACCAATGATTTGGCAAGTATGCAACCCGATAATATTGAGAGTTTTTCAGTATTGAAAGATGCGTCGGCTACTGTGCTTTATGGAGCACGCGGAGCAAACGGGATTATTGTTGTAAATACCAAAAGTGGAGTAGAAGGGAAAGTGAAAATATCTGCCAGAGTGGATACTCACATTGCTAGACCAACAAAGTTGCTCGACCTACTTGATGGTGTTGAGTATATGAAATTGTATAATCAAGCTCTTATTTCGCGTTATGATGACCGCGAGCATAGTGCTGACGATATACCTACTCCTCCGTTTTATAGCGAAGAGAAAATTAGGGCAACGCAGCGTGGAGATAATCCGATGATTTATCCTAATATTAATTGGTATGATATGCTTTTGAAAAATCAAACCATAAATACTAAGGCAAATATTAATCTGTCGGGTGGAACTAAGATGTCAACTTACTATGTAGCTGCAGGAGTTGACTCTGAAACTGGTCTATTGAAAGTTGATAATCAAGACAATCTAAATAACTTTAATAATAACATTGATATTAAGCGTTTTCATTTACGTACTAATGTAAACTTTAATTTTGGTAAAACCACAAAACTTGATACTCGAATTTACGGACGTTTTCAAATGTACAACGGACCTTATACAACCGCTTCTAGTTTATTTAATCAAGTAATGGACAGTAACCCTGTTGACTTTCCTGCAGTGTGGGAACCTGATCCAAGAAACGAAGCAACGCGATGGACTCTTTTTGGTAATTTAGATCCTATGAAAACTAATCCTTTTGCTCAAATGGTAAGAGGTTATCGAGAAAATAATGAGAGTACTTTCACAATTCAAGGAACATTATCTCAAGATTTGGCTTTTATAACTCCTAATTTGAAGTTACAACTGAAAGCTTCAGCAAGCACATGGAATTACTCTTCTGGAGTTCGTCAATATCAGCCAGTTTTTTATGGATTAGAACAATATGATGCAGCTTCAGGTGATTATACACTTTATAATCTTACCCCCAACAATGTTCCTTATCTTGGGGATACACAAGGTGATAGAAATGGGAATACACATTTTTATTTTGAAGGAAGACTTAATTGGAATAGGAGATGGGGAGATCATAGTTTAGCCTTGATGACAGTTGCTATCCGAGAGGAAAAAGCTCTTACGAGTGGTCGAGATGGCTCTATCTATTTAACACTGCCAGAACGTAACCTTGGTAATTCAGGACGTGCAGCTTATGATTACGATGGACGCTATTTCTTTGAGTTTGCTTATGGTTACAATGGCTCTGAAAAGTTTTATGGAGATAAACGGTTCGGCTTCTTTCCATCTTATGGATTTGGTTGGATTCCATCGAATGAAAGTTTTTGGAGTGAAAGCCTGAAAGATACTTTTGGACTGTTGAAGTTTAAGTTCACTTATGGAAAAGTCGGGAACGATGCTATTGCAGGTCGTGGTTCAAGATTTTTCTACCTTTCTCAAATTGAATCAGGTGGAGGGAATTACCAATGGGGTAGCACATTTGATCAAACTTATAATGGCTTTAATTTTAAACGCTATGCAAATCCCGATATCTCTTGGGAAAAAGCAGATAAAATTAATTTGGGAATAGAAACTGGGTTCTTTAAGGATGAAGCACTAAAGTTTCAAATTGATTTTTTTAAAGATTATCGGAACAACATTTATATGAGACGCGAAAACTTTCCTCAAACAGCAGGTTTTCAAACTGCAATTCATGGTAATGTGGGAAAAGTTGAATCGCAAGGAATAGACGGTTCTCTAGATTTTCAATATTCATTTAGCAATGACTTTTGGTTAATGTCACGAGCCAATTTTACTTATGCAACAAACAAATATGTTGAAAGAGACGAAAAAAACTACCGTGATGAATATCTAAAAACTATTGGTTATCCTATTAATCAAACATGGGGATTGGTGGCTGAAAGACTTTATGTAGATCAAAATGAAATTGATAATTCACCTCGTCAAGAATTTGGTCATTATATGCGTGGTGACATTAAGTATCAAGATATTAATGGTGATGGAGTTATCAATAGCAACGACCGTATTGCTATGGGATATCCAACCGTGCCAGAAATACAATATGGTTTTGGAGCATCGTCGGGCTATAAAGATTGGGATTTATCTTTCTTTTTTCAAGGAAATGCCCGTGTGTCATTTTATATAAATCCTGAAGGAATTGCACCATTTGTCAATCGAAGAAATGCTCCGCAAATTATCGCAAGAGATTCATGGAGCGAAACAAATCCTGATGTTCATGCATTTTGGCCTCGTTTAGCAACTTATCAAGTGAGTAATAACACACAACGCTCTTCGTGGTGGTTGCGTAACGGCGGTTTTATTCGTCTGAAAACCCTTGAAATAGGTTATAATATTCCATATGCTAAACAACTAAATATGAGTAATCTTAGGGTGTATCTGTCTGGTGAGAATCTTTTCACTCTTAGCCCTTTTAAACTTTGGGACCCTGAAATGGGTGGAAATGGTTTGTCTTATCCGATTAATCGTAGATATAATGTGGGATTACAGCTTAGTTTTTAATTTTAAAATATAAAAAAGATGTTTATGTCTAAAAATAATATCAGTAAATTTATAGCGCTTTTATTAGGATTTACGCTTCTTTCGTCGTGTGCAGACTTTTTGGACATTGTTCCAGATAATACGATTGTTTTAGAAGACTACTTCGCTAATAAAGAAATGGCATACAATGCCTTAAGTAACGTTTATGCAGGGCTGCCTCAAAATCATCTTGTTCATCACTCTGAGTTTTTATTGGGAGATGATTGGCTTGGGCAAAGAGATGCTACAAGAGCTCGCAGTGGTCTTGTTGGAACGCGTATTATGGGTGGCGATCAAACTGCAACAAGCCCCCTGCAGTCTTTTTGGGAAGGTAGAAACAATGCATCACATTTATATCAAGTAATCAGGGCGGCAAATACTTTTTTCGAATACATTCACTTAGTGGACGATATGGCTAAAGAAGAGAAAGATCAATGGATTGCTCAAGTGAAGTTCTTAAAGGCGTATTATCATTTCATTCTAATTCAACGTTATGGACCGATTGTTATCGCTGATAAAAATCTTCCTCCCAATGCAACTTCAGAAGAGCTTTTTGTAAGCCGTTCAAAAGTTGACGAATCTTTTGATTATGTTATTAATCTTATCAATGAAGCAATCCCCGACTTGAACAATGATACAAGAGATGATCAGTTAGGAATGGTAGACCAATCCGCTGCTAAAGCTATATTAGCGCGTATTATGCTTTTCAGGGCAAGTCCTTTTTTCAATGGCAACATAGAACTATTTGGTGACTTTTATGATCATGATGGTGAGCTCTTCTTTCCAATGGACGCAGAAGGATCTGCCCGCTGGACTGAGAAGTGGAATGATGCATTAAAAGCAGTTAATGACGCAATTGCTCATTGCGAACAAGAAGGATTTGGATTATATGAGTACGATGATCAGCCCTATAAATTTGATATGCAAGACTGGGAATTAAATCATGAAGTAATGCAACGATACTATACATTGCGTCATATAATAGTTGACCCTTGGAATAAAGAATTAATTTGGGGTAGAACTCATCCTCGATCACAAACAGGTACGATACAAGATGCTTCGAATATACGTTTACCAGCAACTTTCACTAATGGAGTACAAGAAGATCCAAGGAACTCTTATAACTGGGGCGCTGCTACTTATCAGGTGATGTCTCGTTATTATACAAAAAACGGCTTGCCTATTGAAGCAGATAGAACATTCGACAGAAACAATATGCATCGTTTGGTTTCTACACCTGAAGAAGACTCCTTAGAATATCAACCATTGCGTGGTATTGTGCAACCAGACTTTATGACAATAAAGATGTATTTGGACCGCGAACCACGTTTTTATGCCAATTTGGGTGTTACTGGTGGTTATTGGCTTGGTCATCAATATCGAATTGATTTAGAAATATATGGAGGAACACCTGGCGGGTATGATCCTGGTATTAGTCAAGGAGACTTTCTGTGGTCTGGTATAGGGGTACAAAAGTTTGTGCATCCAGAATCAAAATCTGGATATTCTATTCGTCAAATACACTTTCCTTATCCAATTATCCGCATGGCAGATCTCTATTTGATGAAAGCTGAGATTATGAATGAACTGCAAGGACCTAGTCAAGGGGTGTATGATGAAGTAAATAAAGTGCGTCGTCGAGCTGGTATTCCTGATTTGGAAGATGTTTGGTCTGATCCAGATTTATGTATTGGTGTTTATTTAAATCAACATCAAACAAAAGATGGAATGCGCGATATAATCTTGCGCGAACGAAGTATAGAGTTTGCTTTCGAAGGATCGCGTTACTGGGATGTTGTTCGTTATAAAAAAGCCACTTCTGAATTCAACACACCAGTAACAGGTTGGGTAGGAAATTCTTACGGACCTCAAAACTTCTTCCGTCTTGAAATAAAACAGCTTCGTCGTTTTTTAAATCGTAATTACTTGTGGCCAATTTCCATAAGTGAATTAAATACGAATGCTAATTTGATTCAAAACCCCGGGTGGGAGTAATTTAATGGATGAGTATAAATAAAACTGTTTAAAATCAATTTCTATGCAAGATAAAATTAAAATCTATACAAGTATTATGGTAGTCTTTCTACTTTTGATTACCTGTAAAGAGAATGAACGTTTCGAGATAGGGTATGATGATAAAATTCCACCAGCACCACCTGAGTACATCAATTATAAACCTACTTATGGAGGGGCTCGCATTTTTTTTAATCGCCCCGACGACAAAGATCTTTTGTCTATTGATGCCACTTATTTTAATAAAGAGGGAAAAGAGCTATGGTTTTCGGTATCCTATTACTCAGATTATATTGATGTGTATGGCTTCTCCACTGAAGAACCACAATCTATTCAATTGTTTGCGGTAGATAGAGCAGGGAATAGATCAGAAAAGATACCCGTAGAGGTAAAACCTCTGAAACCCGCTGTAGAGCAAGTAACAGAAAGCATGTATTGCGTACCAGGGTTTAGTTCATTCTATATTAATTGGACCAATGGTCTTAAAAAAAGCATGAATATATTTGTTGATTATTCATACAAAGGAAAGGATGGACAGACAAGACAAGTGCATAAAATTTTCACTTCACGTAATGCGGAAGAGTCTCAATATATTCGCGATGCCGGATTTACAACTACAGATCCTGTGAATGTGAAGGTTCATGTAGAAGATGAGTATGGTAACAGCAGTGATGTTATTGATTTAGGCGACTTTGACTTGTTGGAAGACTGGTTAATCCCTAAAGATAAATGGCAAATACCAGAAACGAATGACTCAACAATTGTAAATCGTAATGGAGAGCGTGTTAATACAGGCGAACCACATGGATTCTTTAATGGACTTGAAGGACGAGATTATATGGCAATTGATGGTATAATTAGTGATGGTAAGACGGTTAATTTCATTCATACATGGAGTGCAGGACGAACGGGTGACAGAAGAGATGGCAATGTGCCCTGGAACTATATAATTGATTTGGGTGATTATTATGAATTGAGTAGAATTATTACACATCAAAGATATAGACACCAAGGAGCTACAGAACACAGTGGTCGCGAAGATTATTATCGAAAAAACAATGTAGGTCGCTATGCTGTATGGAGATGGGATGAAGAAACTCAAGCGTGGGATTCAATTACCACACATAAAATAACCTTCCCCGAGGGATTACCAGATCGACAATATCGACTACTAGGACAACAAGGAGACATGGCATATATGAATCCTAGAGATCCTCAATTTACAAAACCGACACGATGGTTTAGGTATGAGGCTTTGAATTCATTTGCTGATAATTATAAAGGGGAGGATGCCATTGTTTTATCAGAAATTACACTTTATGGGCGTAAAGCTGAAGATGGAGCTATAGTCGAAGATAATTAATTGATTAAAGATAAAAAAGATGAGAATGTTTTTAGAAAATAAAAAACTCACTGCCTATTTCTATCGTATCACAACTGTCTTGTTTTTTGCAGTGTTACTTTTTAATTCATGCGATAACAATGATATATATGATAATATTAAAGATATGGCTAAAGATGAAACTGTATATCCGGCTGCTTTTGATACTATTTTCACAACAGTAGGTTTTGAAAGAGTTGAAATTGATCTGCGAAGAGATGGACGCATTCCAGCTAACCAAATGAATCTTAGCAAAGCAAAAAAAACGGTAGTAGTTTATAATGAGGATGCTCCAGACCCAGTTGTTATAAAATATGATAGTGTCTGTTCATGGGTAAATGTGACAGGGCTTACAGAGCCACGTTTATATCGTATCAAAGTTTATACAGAGGATGAACATGGTAATCGGTCTAAACCTCAGGAAACAACTGTAGTTCCGTACACAACGTACGATCGCGATTTGTTGAGAGGAAGTATTTTAGATCCTACAACAGTTACTACCCCTACTTCTATGATTATGGAATGGCCCACAGGCTTGAATTCTATTGTTATGGAATATCACGGATTGAGTTATGAGTATGTAGACAATGATAGTGTAGTCCATACTGGAACACAACATAAAAATCCGCGTATTTTTAGCCGAAATATGCCTGCAGCTCAAGAAGTTACTTATAATATGAAGTACAAAGTACTCCCTATTCTTGATGACGGCACTAAATTATTAGATACTCTTGAGGTGGAGAAACCCTTTATAGTGCAAATGCCAACTTTAGAGCAAGAGTTTATACCACAAGAACTTGCGATTTTAAGAGCCAATGGTATAACTAAATTTACAATTGATAATGTTAAAGATATTACCTCTTTGACTTATCCGATGAATATGAATTCTTTTGCTGATTTGTTCTACTTCCCCAATATTAGTACTCTTAATCTGACAGGGAAGGGATTGGACAGAATGCTAGAAACTCTAACTGTTTCTAGAGCTGGTATGACAAGTATTTTAGGAGGTGGAGCATGGCAAGAATTTATGTCGCCTGTTGACAAGCCAAAAGACATCAAAAGTCCAGAAAGTTTGCAAACATTGAAAGATTTGGTTGAGTCTGGGCAAATTACAAAAATTCAATATATACCCAAATCGTTTGGTTTTGATTTTGATGCCTTCTTACAACCTTATGTTCAATCGGGTGTGGTTGAATTAATCACAAAAGATCACCCAATTTTTCCTGAAACTGTATTCATAGAGCCACAGTTTTTTCAGCATGGATTAACGCAAACAGGTCCATGGGATGCAGATTTTGGATATTCTGGAGATTTTCTCCCAAGACCTGGGCTTAGTGATATTACACGATTTGATGCTAAAAATAATATCGTAAATGGACAACCCGTTGACTTGCATTTAGATCAGTTGATTCAAGATGACGGACAAAATATTTATCGAATTGCTTTAACCAATTATAGACCAACAATTATTTTCGCGCTTCCTAGAGAGTGGCGCTATGATAATCAGCGTTATCCATACCTTAAATTTAAAATGTTTATAGGTAGTGATATATCCACGGTCTCAAATATAGGGGGTAATAGATTTGATGTTTACAGAAAACCATGGGTTCGTTCTATGAACAGATTATGGGCTTTCCCTAATAACAGTATCTATGGACAAGAGCTCTGGAATGGTCCAACAATGTCATCAATGACTGATGCAGAAATTCAGAACTCTTGGCGTGAATATACTGTGGATATGAGTGCCAATGATGGAGGGGATGACTCTAATTTCCGTCACCGTCTTTTTGTGATCAATATCGGTCATGAAGGTAGTGTTACTTGGAAATATGATGAAGATAACCGAGTAGTCGTATATATAGCCGATTTGCGTTTGTCTAAAACACTTAATGATTAAGCAACTTTTAAATAAAAAAACGAATGATTAATTTTAATATTTACAAAAAAGTTTTCTGGTTAAGTGTAATGATTATTGCAGTTTTTACAATGTGCCAGGATAAAGATGATGATAACGGTCCAGTAATTGATGAGCCTTATCGTCCTGTCAAAGTTACTCCCATTAGCGGACTGCGCATCGGTTGGGATCATAGTTCACTCGATCGATTAGCTGAATCTGGAAGCTATCCACGTATGATTCGATTGGATGACTCGTCCTTGGTGGCAGTTTACGAAGAGAGTGATAATATATATATGCGTCGAAGCCAAGATGATGGTCTTTCATGGAGTAGTCCAGATGTTTTATTTCCCAAATCTTCGCACGAAGGTATGGATGGAGACTATAAAATAACAATGGATGATTTGATGACTCAACCCACTATAATTCAATTAGAGAATGGTGATTTGTTGGCTGCTTGTGCTGTTGTGTATAGCTATGAGATAGGTAAAGACATTATAGAATATCCAGCTGCTATCCATCTTAGACGCATTAGTGGGGGAACATATATGCGACCTATCATAGAGGTGTTTAGTAATCTTGGTTGCGAGTCTCCATCATTATTGGAACTGCCAGATAATACTATTCAACTTTATTTTACAAATGGACCCACTGAAACATCTATTGAGATGATGAGTTCCACAGCTTTGCTTACAGAAATTCATGAGCAGAAAATTGAGATGATTAGTTCTGCCGATGGTGGGCTAACATGGTCGAGTCATATAAAAGAGTTTGGACCTGATGGAATAGACGAATTGTGGACAGGAGCCAAAACAATTGCAACTCGTGCTAAGAAAAGCAACAAAACCCCTTCTGCTGCAGTGGTGGCTGATGATATTGTGGTGGCTATAAGTGATAATAAAACAGTTACTTTCAAACCTTTCACTGTTCGAACCCCAATTGAAACCAATTGGGCTTATACAATAAATGGTGATACCAAAGATCGTCATTATGCTTTCTATGAAATTGTTCCTGATGAGTATTACATGGCTTCTCCAGATCTGTTAGTATTGTCATCAGGTGAAACACTGTTAAGTTATGAAACTGATGGCAACCGTTTTGATGACAGTGAAACCATGGAGGTGGCTATAGGCGATGAAAAAGCGATGGATTTTCAAAAATTTACGCAGCCTTTTCCATTCCCTGATAGGAATAACGCAATCAACAACTCATTGATGCAGTTTGATGATAAAACCATTATTGCTATGACCACCAGTAACTTTGGAAAAAAAGATGGAACGGCTCCATGGTTTATGAAAGGACATTTAATCGATGATTTGTCTATTAATGAGACCGAAATAACTGAATATCCCATTTTTGTAGGTGCAAAGTCGGATGCTAACATAAGAGTAGGTCTTGGTATTGATGAATCAAATCTTTATGTGAATGTAAAAGCAACTGATGAGACACAAGTGCCTGCCGAGGCTGGCTCGCAAAAGGGAGACGGAGTATATCTATACATCGATGCAGCCAACTTGTCGTTGTTGGATGTGGATAAAGGCATTTCTAAGTTGTGGATTTCATCGGAGGGTGATGTAACACGTTGGGATGGAAAAGAAGGTTCGTGGG
>CAZXGV010000084.1:0-9528 GCA_964640575.1 uncultured Dysgonomonadaceae bacterium | reverse complement strand
TTGTATATCTAATAATTATACTTTTAGAGGGTGATGCGTGTCGAAGTCAGGAGAATAGAAAGAATCAGATGAAAAATGTGTGTACCCACCTACCACTTAAACTTTTTATTGTAAAACCAGAAAAACAACAGGGCACACTACATGGCTTCTTGTGACATCCGGCTGGCCTTTCCTACAAGCAAAGTATGCTATAATAGAGCTATCGTTTGGGAACATAAAGTTTTAAATCGACGATGTGAAATATACAAACGTTAATACATATGCAAATATTTGTATATCTTACTTCTGTCTAATAAATCACTTTTTCATCTACTTTTGTGCAAAACCGAACCTTGTTTTCAACTTCGTATACTGCAATCTTACCACTGTAAAAAACAATTCTCTTTTGGTACAACAAATAGAAATCTCTATAATAGATTACTAAACAGCAAATTAAATAAGCTACAGATGTTAGTTTATCTTTTGTAATTAGAATAACACGTCTCATGTTATTTCTATTTACATGTGTTTTTAAGAATAACATGACACGTGTTGTCCTAATTTACTTACGTTTTTTCTTATGACACGTCACCTGTTACTCTAATTTCATCGATATATTGCGGTAATTCATGACCATTGGCTAATTTTGCTTTGTGTTTTTTAATAAACATAGTCACAATCGTTATTTAATCTTTCATTTAACAGCTATCCCAGCATCTGTTTTAACTTATAGAATAAGATTGCATTCACAAAGAGTCGTTTTCCCTCTATTTTCGGTGTAAATGGAAATAACAGATGTCCTTGTATTTGTATTCTTCAATTCTATTGGAGTAAATCGACATCTTTTATTAGATAAACTTAAGGTATCTGAGAAAAATGAATCCCCTAAATGATATTCTCAAAATATATTTGATTGACTACATTTATAGGTGAGCAAACTCACCTGATTTTGCATTAAATTGTTACTCTACGACTATTCAAACAGTTGCTCTTTAGCCCATTTTATATATTGCTCCCAGTCGTAGTCTGTTACATCATGCTTACCTGTACGAATATGATACGCAACACTGTTTTGTATAGGTTCGTTGACAGGTGGCATCTCATTACTTATTACACCACTTTTATTATATAATTGATAAACAGGAGAAGCATAATAAGTCGAAAGAAATTCGCCGTATGGATCCGCCCATTCATCTTCTTTTGCACTTGCCACGTATACTGGACGTGGTGCAATTAAAGCAAGCAATTCATGTTGATCCACTGGTAGCAGATCTTCATTATTACTGAACCTGTTGAAATTATCGCAAAACCAATGAGGAAAGTTGTTATTGATACGCCAAATCGTTTCACCAAACCTGCGTTTTGATAGGGCAGCACCACCACAACCAGAATTGTTGGAAATAACAGCTGCAAAACGTTGATCGGTTGCGCCTGCCCACAGCGATGTTTTGCCCAATCGTGAATGACCAAACAGAATTACCTTGGATGCATCTACATCCATATCTTCTTCAAGATAATCCATGGCACGACTCAGTCCCCAACTCCAAGCTGCAATACTTCCCCATTCATTTTGCGCAGGATCTTGTTGATCTTTCGAGTAAAAAAGAGAATGAATCCCATCAGTCATATCATTTTTATCAGGATCAATCTCTCCATAATATATAGTTGCCAGTCCAAAACCAGAGTCAATTATCTTCTCAATAGGCCATCGTCTTGTTTGTACTCCACGTGACTGCTCGTCAAGTTTATTTTCTGTAATTCCAAAAGAGGCATTATTTCTCGCCCAAGCATCCGATATAAGAATGTTTGAATCACTACCCACAGTATGATTACCATAGAAGTTATAACCAATAAAAACAGGAGCTTTCTCTACGTTTTTTGGTAAATACAACAGTATGTTGAAAGATAACTCTTTCTCGTTTTTCTTAAATGAAAGCTCAACTTGTTTTCGCTTGGCTTTCCCATTAATAGCATTATCACTTTGCTCAACAATCTTGAATGAAGATATTGCCAATTCACTAGGGACTTTACCATATACATGTTGGGTGAAGAAATCGAGCAACTCAGGACGACGTTCATTCTCCCACGCCTCTATGGTTTTTATCTCTTTTCCACCAAAAGTCAATAAAGGATCTGGCAAAACAAATTCGGGTACTTTATCTTCATCATAATTCGGTTCGGTCGCATGCTGAGCAGATGAATACTGAATAATAGCAGTCAACATAAATATAACAATTATCTTTTTCATAAAGTGGTTACTTAAAATAGGATTAGAGTATACGGTTAAACTAACATTACATATCTCTACCTACTTTGTTTTCATTTTTTTAATATAGCATCACAATGGCTTATGACAACAACTTCTTCACAGTTTCCGCTATTATGCGTCCTTCTGCCCTACCACCTAGCTCTTGAGTAGCTGCACCCATTACTTTTCCCATGTCCTTTAGGGAAGATGCCCCGGTTCGCACAATAATCTCGCCAATTGCTTTCTCCAACTCCTCTTGTGTGTATGGTTTCGGTAAGTATGATTGTAGTACTTCTACCTCTTCTAGCTCTTTTTGAGACAAATCCAATCGATTTTGCTCTTCATAAATTGCAGCACTATCTTTACGCTGTTTCACCATGCGTTGCAAAATAGCTATGGTTTGTTCTTTTGAGAGTTCGTGTGCAGCACCTTTTGCAGTTGTACCTTCCATAAAGGCAGTTTTAGCACTTCGCAGTGTTTCTAAGCGCACCTTATCTTTAGCCAACATAGCCGCTTTAATTTCTTGGTCTATTTTTTCGTATAAATTCATTGCATATAAGTATTATCTGTTATAATATAATCTAATTATCGAAAAGCGAAGATGACGGCGCAGACGATTCACTGCGGAAATCGCGTGGATCGAATTCTCGCGTTCGTTTAAAAACAGGGTTCTTCTCTAATGCTTCAATAATTTTATCATCATTCAATTCTTCTAATGACAAAACGAAGGGTTCTGGTTGATGGTTTATGTTAGTAATTGAGTGCAAGCCTTCTTTTCCATAATATTTCTCAATCAATTTCTTATCTTCTTCCTCCTGCTTCTTGCGTTCATCTTCGTTTATCTTACGTTCTAGTTCTTCAGCTTTAGACTCTTTCAGTCTCTGCTCCTCAATGCCTGGCACACTAGTGATAGCAAAGCCAGTTGCTAGTAAAGTTATCTTTATTTCATCCTCAAGCTCCTCTTCAACAGCTGCTCCCCAAATAACCTCTATCTCGGTTCCAAACTTCGACATGAATTCGTGGAATGCATTCATCTCTTCCATCATCAAAGGCGAACTCTCGCTATAAGAGATATTCACCAATATCTTTTTTGCACTAAACACGTCATTATTATTAAGCAGAGGGGAATGCAGTGCATCCTTTATGGCTTCATTTATCCGGTCTTCTCCTTTGCCCATACCACGACTCATGATGGCTACTCCCCCCTCTTTCAATGTAGTATTCACATCAGCGAAGTCAAGATTCACATGCCCATGTATTGTTATGATTTCAGCAATGCTTTTCGCTGCTGTTGCCAAAGTATCGTCAGCTTTCGCAAAAGCGTTCATCATTGTTAAATCATTATATATATCGCGAAGTCGCTCGTTATTTATTACCAATAGAGCATCTACGTTATTCGCAACCTCTTCCACACCTTTTAACGCTTGCACAATCTTGCGAGGACCTTCAAACACGAATGGGATAGTAACAATACCAATAGTGAGTATACCCATATCTTTTGCAACACGAGCAATGACAGGTGCAGCACCTGTGCCAGTACCACCACCCATTCCGGCAGTGATAAAAACCATGCGTGTGCCGTCGCCCAACAAATCCTGTATTAAATCAATACTTTCTTCGGCAGCTTTTCGCGCAACTTCAGGTTTATTACCAGCTCCCAAACCTCCTGTTGTCTCCTCACCGAGTTGCACTTTCACCGGAACTGGAGATGTTGATAATGCCTGATTGTCCGTATTGCACAATGCAAAAGAAACATCATGAATTCCTTCATGAAACATGTGGTTCACAGCATTACTACCACCACCACCCACTCCAATAACTTTTATAATTGCTTGCGTGTGATTCTCTATTTCAAATTCTAAAATATCGTCGCTCATTGTCATTCCCTTAATATTAAACTACACTAAATAGATGTCCGAAGTTAACTGCCATCATCCTCATCTTCAAAAATTCCTCCAAACATGTTCTCCACTTTAGTGAAAAACCCTTCTGCCTTCTTCTTGGTTGTGCTTTTAGACCTCTTTGCTGGCTTCACTTTTGGCTTTTCGTCCTCTTCCTGAAGCTCTGCTTCTACAACTTGCTTCTCACAGTTCTCCCAACCTGATAATAACAGCCCTAAAGCTTGGGTTAACGATGGATCATTTGCTAATTCAGGAAAGTTATTGACAAAAGTTTTCTTAGCAGATGCCCTTCTTACTTCCATATTTAGATTCTCTTGCAAGAACTGCTCAATATTTCTTAGTTGCGAAGCTCCGCCTGTTATGACTAGTCCTGCTCCCAACTGATCTTCATAGCCCGACAGTTTAATTTGGTGTGCAATATTATCGACAATCTCTTGGAGGCGCATTTCAATAACATGATTGAGTGTAGGCAAGTCAATATCTGGTTTAGAAACAAACGAACTAAAAAAGCCTGAATCATTAGTTTCGTAACTTTTACCAAACTTTACTTTATACTGTTCGGCTTCGCTTTCAATAAAGTTAAGCTCGCAGATGTCTTGCGTAATAGTGGCTCCGCCAAAAGGAATTACCACCATATATCGCAGCTTACCTCCTTTATAAATAGAAAGCGATGATGTGCCAGCACCAAAATCGATGAATGCACAACCCAGCTCTTTCTCATTATCATTCAAAGATATCTCTGCTGATGCCAATGGACCTACCACATAGCCGGCAATTTCAAGATTTGCTTTATCAATTATGCTTTTCTCAATGTTAGTTGTGATGTTTGGCCTGCCCACAATCATTTGATAGTTTGCTTCTATCTGAGTGGCGGTAACTCCAACAGGTTGTGATTCGGCTTTTCCATTAATTATATACTCCACATCAGCAATTTCGTAACGTTTGCTCATATCGGGCATAAACTTCTCAGCCTCTTTTCGCATTTGGTCAATGACATTTTCAGTTACTATCCCCGACGAAGAGAGTTGTTTGTTAACCGTATGAGTAACTGCATGCAAGGATTGTCCTGCCACAGAAACATACACCTTAGCAATTTTCCGATTTAGCTTGTTCTCGAGCATATTAATAAGTTTCCTTACCTTAGCTCCAGTCTCTTCTATGTTGTAAACCAATCCGCGACGGATGCATCGACTGGATGGTATGGTTTCGCATGCCAACACTGAAATGACATTATCTTCATTTTTACGACCGACCACGCCGGTAATTTTAAATGTTCCTAAATCGATAGCGGCGATAAATCCTGATTGTATCATTATATATATTGTGTTTGAGCTGTTCTTACTTGTTGAAACAATTACTAGCTGTTTCTGTTTACTACTCTTTCAAAGAAAGATGAAATAGCACCTTACTTTGGCTTTTTCAAATCAACTTGTGATTCACTTTGTCCATTTTCATCACACTGTGATTGGATACATTTCGCATTGCGAGTCTCTGTTTTATACACGTTGCAACTATTACAGCGAATGAGAGTCATACTCTGCGAGTCACTTCAATGTGCACACCACTTGATTATTATACTCTAGGTTTACTTCTGTGTAACGATTCCAACCTACTGTGTTTAATCCTTTATCAATAAAAAGCTTCAGTTTATCCAACTTTTCTTCATAATCATCAAGCAATCCCAATCTAACCATGAAGTCGCCTGCACGAGGAACAATCTGCACTTTCTGCTTTTGATCAACAACAATTTGTTCTATCCACGCATCCCATGTAGAACTGCGAGAAACGAACATTACAAAGTCGTACAATTCGTTTTTTGCAAACTCCTCGGTGATATATCCTGTTGCTACAGGCAAATATACCGTATAGTTTTGAGAAATGGGCATTCTCTCTCTCTCGGAATCGATGTAATAGCTGCCATCTCGATGTGATATTACCCTGTAAACAGGGTTGCGCTGACGCACAGTTGCTATAATACTGCCATCTTGCGAAGTATACACCTCGACAGACTTCACCAGTTTGTTGGTGCTTATCGCCTCTTCCATCTCCATGGTATTGATAGATGAGAGAGGTTTGTCAACTGGATACAAATCGGCTTTACGAAGAAGCAACTCTATATCTCTTGCCTGAATAAATTGCTTGTTGAGACTATCCTTTACTAAAACCTTGAAATTAGTGCATACTTTATCCTGCGTATTATCCTTGAGATAGAAAGCAGTGAATGCTAAATACCCCAATAGAACAAGAATAACAAAAACTAGCAGAAATCTCTTCATTTTAAGCGGATAAATTCATACAAATATACCTGTTCTAATCCAAAAAGAGAAATCGATGTTGAACAATTTACCACAATATTACAATCCTTCTACATCTTTCTAACTAATTCTTCGATATCGGGTAGCAATGACTCAATATCGCCCGCTCCAAGGGTAACTAATACTTCAGGACGTTTATCTTTCAGCAATTCGAGCAACTCGCCTTTCTCACACAGTGTCTTGTTTTTGATAGTTACTTTATCAAAAATGATTTGTGAGGTAACACCTTCAATCGGCTCTTCACGTGCAGGATAAATATCCAAGAGAATTAGTTCGTCGAGCAACGACAAACTCTTTGCAAACTCGCTGGCAAAGTCGCGGGTGCGACTGTAGAGGTGTGGTTGGAAAATGCCCGTTACCTTTTTGCCATCATATAGTTTCTTTATCGACTTAATCGATGCCAACAACTCATTGGGGTGATGTGCATAATCGTCTATAAACACCACTTCTTCCGATTTGTATCTTAAGTCGAACCTTCGCCTTGCCCCTTCGTAGCTCGACAATGCATTCTTTATCTCTTCCGGCTCGGCTCCACTCAACCAAGCAGCAGCAGCAGCTACTACCGCATTCTCCACGTTGATAAGTAGGGGCACACCAAGGTCAATATCCTTTATTTTACCCTCGGGATACACAAAATCGAACAGCAAAGTGCCTCTGCCAATGTGTATGCTTTCGGCATAGAAGTCGCCTTCGTTGAGCGAGTAGGTGTATTGCTTCACAGACGCTGGGCAGCGTGGAGTAATAGGAGCATCTTTTTTCATAATCAGGATACCATCCTCACGGACTAGTCCAGTAAACTCTTCAAAACTCTTGCCATATATATCAGCAGTGTGATAAATATCCAAATGATCGGGTTCTACAGAAGTAACAATGCCAATCCAGGGGTGCAACCAATGAAACGAGCGATCGTATTCGTCTGCTTCAATCACTGTGATGTCGCTTGTTTTGGAAATCATCAGATTGCTCTTATAGTTTTTAAGTATCCCACCTAAAAATGCGCTACAATCAACACTAGACTGACGCAAAATATGTGCCACCATGCTACTAACAGTAGTTTTGCCATGTGTTCCTGCACAACAAATGGCACGACTGTGCTTAGTAATCTCGCCTAGTGCTTGCGCACGCTTCATGATGGTGAAGCCATTTTGACTAAAATAGACAAACTCTGTGTTTGTTGCTGGCACAGCGGGTGTATATACCACGAGTGTGGTGCGAGCATCCAAAAACTGAGAAGGCACTCGCTCCATATTGTCTTCGTAGTGAATGAGAGCACCCTCAAACTCCAGCTGACGAGAAAGTGAAGTAGAAATGCGGTCGTAACCGCCCACAATTTTCTTATTTGCCAAAAAATAGCGCGCCAAATTGCTCATGCCAATACCTCCAATACCTATAAAATAGACATTGGCGAAATCGTCTATCAGAGCATCTGTTTCAATAGGGAGCGTGTTGTGTTGTTGGGTTGTTGTCATGACTTTAAGTTTTGAGTGTTTACTAATTTTGCTATTTCATCTACAATTCGATCAGCTGAATTATGCTGCGCATGGTGCGTAATGTTGGCGCTGAGCTCGATAAGCTTTGAGGGATTTTGCACTAACTCGAGTGCTACAGCGAAAAGCTGCTGCACTGCATCCTTATCGGCAACCAACACAGCTGCATCTTTCTCTACCAATGCCATGGCATTTTGCGTTTGATGATCTTCTGCCACATTGGGCGATGGAACCAATATGACAGGCTTGCCTAGCAAGCTAAATTCGGATATAGACCCAGCACCTGCACGCGATATCACAAGATCGGCAACAGCATACGCCAAATCCATGCGGGTTACAAAGTCGTAAAGCTTCACGTTGGGAGGAATCTTACCTGCTTTCGATAGCTCCATCATCTCTTCGTAATAATACTTGCCACACTGCCAGATAACTTGCACATCTTGGTCCTTAATATCGGGTAGCGCAGCCACAATACTGTCGTTGAGCGTACGCGCTCCCAAGCTTCCGCCTACCATCAAGATGGTTCTTTTGGTGGTATCGAAATCAAAAAACTTGTACCCCTCCGCTATTTTGTGGGGTGTTATCTCCAAATCTTGTCGGCAGGGATTGCCAGTAAGTACAATTCTATCTTTGGGAAAAAACTTATCCATGCCCTCATACGCCACACATATAGTAGTGGCTTTTTGTCCCAACCATTTGTTAGTCATTCCAGCATACGAGTTTTGTTCTTGTAGTAGTGTTGGGACTTCTTGAGCAATGGCGGCACGCAACACAGGCGCACTGGCATATCCCCCCACCCCGATGACTACATTGGGCTTGAAAGTTTTTACAATATGACGGGCTCGGCGCAAGCTTCTCATCAATTTGATGCCCACTCCTACGTTTTTCAGCATATTGTTACGATCGAATCCTGCCACGGGTAGTCCCTCGATGCGGTATCCTGCTGCAGGCACTCGCTCCATCTCCATTCTGTCTTCTGCACCCACAAACAAGATGTCGGCTTCAGCCCATCTCTCCTTAATGGCATTTGCAATAGATAATGCGGGGAATATATGCCCACCCGTACCACCACCACTAATAATAAAACGAGGTTGGCCGGGCAGATTAGAGTGAATGTTGTCTGTCATAATTGATGTTTTTTCCAGTTTCCTACGGTCTGTCTTTTAAAATGAGTGTAAAGATAGCAAAATCGAAAAGTTATCCCAGCGAGTCAATCTACTTAAATTAGAGTATGATACTTTCATATTTAAAAATGTTTATTTCATTCTGCGTTTTTACAGGTACAGAAGATTGTATTTGTGATTATTAAGAGTAATAGCAAGAGAATGTGTTATTTTTTATTGTTCATGAAGGTTCTGCTCACAAATATATATAATATTCATGAATAAAACAGCCATTACGTAAAAAGAATTGCACCTTTCTAAAAGATTTATCTACAGAGATGTTATAGCACCATAGTTTTCCTAGCGGAAAAAGGGGCATCTGGTGTTGCAAGCATGGTTATCCTGCTGGATGAGTACCCTTGCAACTGTGCAAGCATGGTTATCCTGGCGGATAAGTAGTCTTGCAGGGTTGCAAGCATGGTTTTCCTGGCGGAT
>CAZXGV010000083.1:0-9742 GCA_964640575.1 uncultured Dysgonomonadaceae bacterium | reverse complement strand
ACCAAACACAACCTACTATGTAAGGGTGTATGCTACTAATAGTAAGGGCACAAGCTATGGCAACGCTATCTCCTTTACCACTAAGCAAGATTTTGCGACAATAACAGATATAGAAGGCAATGTGTACAAAATTGTAACTATAGGCACACAAACTTGGATGGCAGAAAACCTGAAAACCACTAAGTTTAACGATGATACAGATATTACTCATGTAGCTGATAGTGAAGCATGGGGAAAAACAACTGCTCCTGCCTATTGTTGGTATAATAACAACAAAGAAGAATTTGACGAAGACTATGGCGTGTTATATAATTGGTATACAGTAAATAGGGGTAAGTTATGTCCCGAAGGATGGCATGTGCCCTCTGATGCCGAATGGACAATCCTGGCTGACGAAATGGGAGGTGAATGGGTTGCAGGGAGCAAACTCAAAGAGACAGGATATGCCTATTGGCTATCGCCAAACTCGGCTGCAACCAACGAGGTTGGCTTTTCAGCACGTGCAGGTGGTCTGCGTTTAAAGGATGGAAGATACTTATGGTTCAAACATAGTGGCAATTGGTGGTCGACTGACGAGTACGGATACCTATTTTCCGAGGCTAAGTGTCGTCAAATACATTACTATTCTGCTACCACATGCCCCTTGAAGTCGGACGAAAGGGATAAAGAGACGGGTATGTCTATTCGTTGTGTGAGAGATTAGTTGCTTTCATTACGCTTTTGTGTTTTGTACCGTAGAGACGCAATGCATTGCGTCTCTACATAACCCTGCGTCTATACCTCATCTCGCATCTCTACATAAATCTTCCACCCTTCATCTCTTATAATAGAAAGGATTTTTATACATTTGATATTTCAAAGAAGGTTTTCATCGCTTAGCAAAAAAGGAATGTAAAAGCATCACATCTATGAATATAACAGATATATACACTTCAAGGAAACTAGAATCAATTATCCCAAAGTCGTTAATACAAAATGACTCTTTCACAAATCTTAATCCGCTAGGAAAATGGACTGCCACTGTTTTCTTTGTGAGTCGGAAGAAGTGTCTTTTACTAACTAACTCTATTGCAAGGTGGTCGTTGATGTTGTCCGATATACAGAAATCGGATTATGCCCACTTTTCAGAAACTTTTATCACCACTTTTATTGATCAATTGAGGATAGAGAGTATATCATTTAACGAATCTACTTTAAGAGAGTTGGTTGGGGAAATTGTATTCCACAGAACTGACAATGATAAAGCCATAATTGGAACACAGAATTATCTACTGGGATATGTCGATTTTTGGAAGTCTAAATATGGGTCGATTGAAAATTGGAACTTCAGGATTCTTAATTCACATATTAATAGTGTACCATACAGGCAACTGGGTTGGTTGTCTCCTAATGAGAGGATGAGGATGTTGATGGAGGAGATCGAGGCTAGCTAATACCATCGGATACGCAATCCAAAAGTTTGAGTATGTGTTTCATTGATGTAGATAAATTTTTGAATCTTCGCTACGTGTGATAGTGTTAGGTGCTAATTACAAATCGTTACAAGTATGAGGTGGAGTATTATTCTTGTACTGCCTTTACATCTAAGCACTAGTTTTGCAGATACAACAGCTTGATAGAGAAGGGGGAAATATAAACCTGTTTCACCAAGTTGTAAAAAACTTTCGTATATTTGATAAGTATAAACGAATTGTATGGATTAGTGAACGAGGAGTTGTCATTGTCTGAAACTCAAATTAAATAGAAAGATGGGAGAAGTATGATAACTAAAGTAACAAAGTAACTAAATATAAACAATGAAAATCCAGTTACTCACCAAACAAGAAAAAGTGCTTTACGAACTCGATAAATCGGAGCTATTCCCCGATTATCGCTCAGTGCTAATAGAAGCAATTGCTTATAACGTTGACCTTGTAGGATTGCATATTGAATCTGAATGCATTGATGATATTGTTTGGAGAGGAACAAACATGGAAGGTATAACAATAAAAAACTGTTCGATGCAGCGAGCAAAACTTATTGAATGTTATGGAGACAGTTTGAGTTTTGACTCTTGCGACTTAACAGGGCTGAAAGTCAAAAAGTCGGAGCTTAATGGGCTACATATACGTGATAGCAATTTAATACAGTTAAGTTTTAGAGATTCTTGTTCAAAGAACTCTTTTATATTAGATACCAACTGCTCCAACTCCTCATTTTATCAAAGCAATATTGAAAACACCTGTTTTCATTCAAGCATTCTCTCCGATACTGTTTTTCAAACTTGTTGTCTCGATGCAACAGATTTTATTCACACCAAACCAAGCAAGATGTGGATGAAGGACACTTATTTTATTAATTGTTCAGTAGAATGTAACATGAGTTATGTCGATGACATTTCGTTGTTATACTTTTGGGACACAAACATTCGCAACATTCAGTTTAAAGATAACGAAAGATTTACCGATGTAGAAAACACTCACAGCAAAGTGATTTATGCTATCGACTCTGATACCGTTTGGTGGAAACCATATTCATGGAGCAACGATGTGAAGAAAATATTTAGAGGCTCATTGGAGCAGTTTTCTCATGAAGTGCAAAATGGCTTTCCAACAACAGATTTGTATCCCGAAATGGGTGATTATGAAATAGAAAATGAGTTGTTGCTTGTATGTCGATATTTAAAAAATTGGATTCAATAAAAACCATAAACCTCAGATATAAGTAAACCATCAATCGAGCTCCCTGTTCTACGAAAAGTGCTTCCGCGCAATTTAAATTATATGCTCAAATCTATAGACTTGTCTTTGCTTTACTATATGAGATACTATCTTGCCGTTGGTTTTAACCGACGGGTAAGAGATATGATAGTCAGAATTGGGCTTTAGCCACATCTCACAGTTTCAATAAATTTGGATAAGCCAAGTGTAGATTGCTTTGTGATATCAATTGTAGTTTGTGGTGTGGTTTGTGCTGTACTGTACTGTACTGTACTGTTTGTATTGTACCGTAGAGACGCAATGCATTGCGTCTCTACCTCACACCCCGCGATACCTCACACCCCGCATTACATTTTTCACCCGACACCCTGCGTTGCATTTCCACCCCGCCATGCATTGTTCCGCAATCAATTTTGAGACCCAGTTGACGCAATCAGTTTATCTTTTCAAAAATCCTTTTTCCACTCCTTCATCTATCAAACTCTCAGCATATTTCCATAAAGTTGTCGAACTCTCTTTTATCTCCTTTTTCTTTTCATATACTTTTTGATAAGGCACATCATACTCCACCCAAGTGCCACCACTGTTTGAGGCATTTTGCAATAAAGGTTCTAACCTATCCAACGACTTGGCAAATTTAGCCTCATCCGTTTCGCCCTCTTCAAACTCTTTCCATATTCCAATCATCTCTTTGGCTTGCTCTTCAGGTAATATCCCAAAAATGCGTTTTGCGGCAGCCAGTTCCTCTTCCGTATTGTTGTGATCTTTTGTAGTACTATAAATAAAAGTATCCCCAGCATCAATCTCCACAATATCGTGAATCAACACCATTTTCAACACCTTCAATAAATCTATTGGCTTATCAGAGTGTTCTACCAACACAATTGCCATCGCTGCTAAATGCCAACTATGCTCTGCATCGTTCTCTCTTCTGTCGCTATTAAACAACCTGGTTTTTCGTTGAATGTATTTTACCTTATCAATCTCTTTTATAAAAGCCACTTGTCTTTCTAAGTTGTGTATCATCGTTTCTCTGTTTTTATTTATGCGATCTGCGTAACAATATCAATTTCTCACAAAGGTAATAATCACCTTCAATATACAAAAGATCAAGTTATAATTTAGGTGCACCAATCTGATATGTGTATCGCACGTATTCAATCCGTTTGTGGCGAAAACTAACTTTTACTTATGCACCCTTTTTTGCTAAGCAATACAACAATTGCAAATCGTCGTGAGTACACGTATTTATATAAATCATGACTGCTCCTTCAATTATATGCACCTTTTGATAATAAAATATTGTATTTTTGAGCTTTTAAAAAAAACAGAATTCATGCTGTCTACACATTTCAAGATTAAGAGTAATGCAAAATAAAACTACTGTCCCCAAGATTCTTAAAACCAGACCACATTTCGAAATCCTAAACGGGATGAGAGGATTGGCTGCCCTAGTGATAGTCGTGTTCCATTTCATGGAAATTATTATTACAGATTTCAGTCAAATCTTTATTGCACACGGGTTTTTGGCTGTCGATTTCTTTTTTGTGCTATCTGGCTTTGTTATTTCTTATGCTTATGACAACCGTGTATCAAACATGGGGTTAAAAACTTTTATAAAGCTAAGACTTATTCGTTTACAACCCCTAGTTGTGATAGGCTCAATATTAGGGTTGCTCACTTTCCTTTTCGACCCATATACTAATCTCTATGCTGTATATGGTTTCAAAGGAACTGCCATGCTTTTTATCACTTCTCTGTTTATGATTCCATATCCTGTAGTGTCCGAGCGATATTTCAATCTGTTCAATCTGAATGCTCCTAGCTGGTCGCTATTTTGGGAATATGTTGCCAACCTTGTCTATGCTACTATACTGTTTAGAGCAAGCAGGAAAATATTAGCCACTGTGGCTCTCATCGGAGCAGCAGCTCTCTTCTATGTCGGTTGGCAATATGGCAACATTTTAGGAGGATGGAACGGTGAAACTTTCTTCCATGGTATGGCACGTATCTCTTTCTCCTTCTCTATGGGGATGATAGTACAACGTTCTGGATGGATCATTAAAAACAAATTGGGTTTGCTTGGCATGACGGTTTTACTTATGCTTGCATTCTTAACTCCCTACAGCGAACAATCGAGTTGGATTGTAGAACCATTAATAGTTGTGTTTTATTTCCCACTCCTGGTGTCATTGGGTGCAGGGGCAAGTCTATCAAGCAAGCACCATAAAATAAATAAGTTTTCGGGCGATATCTCTTATCCGCTTTTCATGACGCACTATCCGTTTATGTGGGTTTTCGCCAACTATGTAGTAGTTGAACAACCAACAATGGCAGAGCTAGCATGGATAATTCCTGTTTCAACAATCGTACTTGTTGCATTTGCCTACGTCGTGTCAGAGTTTATAGACGCTCCTATTAGGCATCATCTCAGGTCGTTGCTTACAAAAAAACACATGGGCAGATTGTGATAATGTTGCGTAGGCGAAACTTAAATCAGATGTAGATTCTCATTGTTATTAATTGTGGTTTGTACCGTGTTTTGTACCGTAGAGACGCAATGCATTGCGTCTCTACATCGCACCCCGCGATACATCGCACCCCGCATTACGTTTTTGCCCGACACCTTGTATTGTATTTCCACCCTGCCACGCATTGTTCCGTAATCAATGTTGGCACCCAGGTGACGCAGACATTTGTCTCTGTCTATTTTCACCTTTCACAATCCTCAATGCCCCAAACAACCACATATACCTACAGTATTTTCTTCCGCTTAAACCAGATGTAGATTGCTATTGCAATCACACACATCACACACAGTGCAATGAAATACCCATATTTCGATTCTAGTTCGGGCATGAACTTGAAATTCATTCCATATATCCCAGCAATAAAAGTCAAGGGCAGGAAGAATGCAGCAAAAACCGTCAACAATTTCATTACATCGTTGCTTTTCTGAGCCGTAAATGTCATATACGAATTCAACAATGAGGTGGCGTCATCAATCACCTCTTCCGACCTAAGTATAAGATGCAAAACTGTGTCTTTCAAATCTTCTAAAGTAGAAGATAACTCTTTGTCTACTCTAAGTTGATCAAATACGCTTTGCGTAATAAGTAGTATTTTCTTTGTAAGTCGAGCCATCGATTTCTCGAAGTATAACTTTTCGATAGATAGATTGCTGCCTCCTTTTAAGAAAACATCTTGTTCAAGTTGGTCCATTTTATCAGCCTGACTTAGTATCGGCTCTTCGTAAGTCAGTAGCAACTCGTTGAACAAATAGAGTGCAATTTCCTGAGGACTTTTAAAATTGCTAGGCGTGTTTTCAATGAATTTAAAAGAGGGTCTATGAATAGTGATTAGCGTTTTGTCGTCAATAAAAAAAGCAACCTTATTACTTATTTGCTGCACTCCTATCGTCTTCTCACTTTCGGTAGCAGTGTATGCCCTAAGTATAATGAACAGATACTCTGGTGTTTTCTCTATTTTGGGTAAATGCCCCAACTCTAGCGCATCCTCCACAAAGTTTTCATCTATCTGAAATGGGAACGATGTTGACTTTATTTCATCTTCAGTTGGATTCTCAAGGTCAATCCATTCAAAATTGTCAAATTTGTGTATTGTTTTGCTCATTGTGTGTCAATTTATGGTGTGCTTTGTGTTGTGTTGTACCGTTTTGTACTGCCGAGACGCAATGCATTGCGTCTCGGCAGTTGGTGTGGATGTTTATACTCGCTTGTACTTTTCTACAACCCATGCTAGGGAATAGTTGCGCATACATTTGTCTGTGTCTCTTTCATCTTTTTACTATCTTCAATGGCACGGATGGATATCTACCAGCATGGGACTCATTGTTCTTCTTGTTTTATTAAATCATTGCTCACTGCCAATTGCATTATATCGGCTTTTTTTTTTGATAAATCAACCCACACGAAAGCCTTGTCTTTGTCGTTTTCTTAGCAAAGAATCAAAAAGCAGCTGTTTTCTGGCAGATACTAATTAGAAACCCTCTTTATTTTTAGGGAGTTTCTTGCTTTTTTCCTCTTGCTCAGCATTTAGTGTATCATACTTATTCTTCTTCTCCTCAAATAATCTTAATTGTTGTTCTATCTTGTAGTTTGATTTATTTTCAACATTTTCCATACCTGTTGCCCTTGCAGCGGCTGTGACTTCTCCCCAATTAATAAAATAGTTGTCAAAATACTCTATTGGATAGTGGTTAAACTTGATAATATCTTCTCTTGCAGGAATTTTTCCCAATTTCAGTGTTAAGTCTTTGACATATAGTTGGAGTGTTTTTTTACTAACTTCATACTTTTGTTTTTTGAGTCTTTTCACATAACTGTTTTTGGCTTTTGGTGTAGAGTCCTGCTTTCTAAAAGGGTCAAGACCATTTTCCAACTCTTTATGTCTTTCTAATGATAACTTATAATATTTCTCTGATAATTCTATACCAAAATATTTTCGGTTCATTTTAGAAGCACATAAAGAGGTTGTGCCTGAACCATTAAAAGGATCTAGTACAACGTCACCTTCATTTGTGAATAGCGAAATTAAGCGATTCATAAACTTTGGAGGTAGCTGTGTAGGGTGGTCAACCCGCCTACTGTTATGTTTAAGTCTATGAATATCCCACCAAAGATTAGTGCTTGTTTCCTTATCATTTACAGAGTCCCTTTTTCTCTTATTGATACAACTTCTTCTATTGCAATAAAACTCCTTCGTCGTTGTCAGACTCTCTAATTCATCAACGGAATGTTTTCTCTGTGTCAAACCTGGAATATTGTCAGGCTTACCCTTTGTAAAACAAAGAATTGAATAATGAGCCGGCATTATCATTCTAACAGGAAGGCTTAAACCCTCCCAGATTATCCAGTCTTGAAATGAAAGAATGTTTTTTAGATGTTTAAAATATCGTACTGTCCATTGCGGAATATTTAAAATTGCAACTGTTTTTCCTGGCTTAATAACCCTAGCTAACTCTGAGATCCATTGATCGCACCAATCAAAATATTTAATAATATCTTTATCATCGTTCCAAGTATCATATTTTTTATTGACATTATATGGTGGGTCGGCAAAACAAAAATCAATACTGTTTGAAGGTATTTTCTCTAAGCCTTTTAAACAATCATCGTTTATAATTAATGAATTACTATCTCCCAAATAATTAAAGTCATTTACTTCAAAGACGTTTTGCTCTACCAAACTGTTTTCTAATAGTGGAGGATATTTGTTTGTTAGATTAATTGTTTTTAAATACTTGTATGGCTTAAAGGCAAATAAGTCTTGCAGTCTATCTGTAATAACATTAGTGTCTTCGTTATAGTTAATCTCAATGTCTCTCCAAACATCTGACATTAATGTTCCAAAACTGTTATAAAGATGTTTTTTCCCACCATAATCTTTAGTCGTTCTTTCACAGCTTGGACAAAAAGTGTATCCAATTCTAGTTTTTGTGTGTTGAAGAGTTTTTGAGTATCGTGTAAGGATAATAAGTGCAGCATGATGTTGGTCTAAGCTGAAGTCGGTTTTTATAGGATTGCTTAACTTTACACCTACCCATAATTTGAGATGGGCTAGGGGGGTTAGCTCTGATAGAAAATGTGCTGCAAAAACTGGAGAAGTCAAAATTGCAATAGTAGAGTTTTTACTTGAACTTTCCACAAATGAATTTAACTCCTTTGTAATACTTTCTATATCAGGAATTTCTGATTCAGAAATATAATATGGGAGCTTGATAAACCAAACATCATTTTCTGTGAAGCTTTGCAAAGTGCTTTCACCAGCATCAACTAATTGTAATTTTATATCTGTTTCACTTAAGTGTGACATGTTTTATTTTATTGTTTTTAAAAATCTAACTAGTGCATCTAACTCACTGTCCCTAAAAGAAACAGTGCAATCACTGTATTGGCAAATTGTTTTTAATGCAGATTGTCTATCAAAGTTGCCTGCGCCGTCAATTACATACGCAATTTTATGTCCTTGATCATGTAGCAGCTCCTGTCTTGCTTTGGCTTGCCCTGCTTTTCTTTCAATTGTCGAATTAGTAGTAACTTGAAAACTTACTTCAACGGCGCAAAAATTGCCACTTGGAGATTTTGCAACAATATCAACTGATAAAGAAGTTCTTTCATTATGACTTACTTTTGGCAATTGGTCTCTATTGATTCGCCAATCGGGGAGTCTTTCTTTTAAATATTCCTTCACATAATTTTCAGCTATTTGTCCTAATCTGTTTGCTTCAGCTCCTCCAGTTATTCTACTTACCCATATATATCTTTGTTTAACAAATGTATCTAACTCGTTTTTCTTTCCGAGCATTGTTCCAATTATACATTTCTCAGCAATATCGTTTGGAATATTATCATTAATTGCGGAACCACCAAAAAGTAACAACATACAAACATCTTCCATTATTGGATGTATCTCAACAGATTCAATTAATCCTTTTCCATCAACTGATAAGTTTTTATTGTTCCAATTTAATTTACTTGATAGTGTTTGGAATTCGTATGTATAGTTTCTGTTGTTCCAAATAAAGGTCATTCCATCTTTAAACACACGAGGAAGTTCTTTTTTAAAGCGCATTAATTTTTCACCTCCAATATCTGAAAGAACAATTAAATGTTTTAAAAACAAATTAGCTGACAAAGTTTTTGTATTAAACAGCGTGTCTTTCCACTTAAAGGGACTAGCATCTGATATATTTAAAAGGCTAATAAATTTATCTTGCGTTTCAATGAGTTTGGGGATGACACTTGAATTTTTCTCTTTCTTTGATATTTCGTCTGGCCAAAACTTAAGGGCATTATTTTCTAAATCTTGAATATCTCTCATGAAAGTGTATTATTTTGTATATGCAAAAATACTATATTATTTGACGGATAAAAAATCAATGTTTGAGTTGCTCCTTGCCATTTTCTAGTTCGATTATATTTTTATCGCTGAACTGAGTCAGTTGATAATTCGTATCTTTTAAAATATCTGCTAAGGTTATTTTTGCTAAGTCTTCCATTCTATCGCTCATTAATTATAAG
>CAZXGV010000082.1:0-9803 GCA_964640575.1 uncultured Dysgonomonadaceae bacterium | reverse complement strand
AAACAATTCTCCTCAATTGTTAAACCATTCTCAAACAATGCCGTCAAATGAGTAAACGGAAACGATAAACCACTTAAAACCCTACAGATATGAAAACAATAATGAAACTCAGTATTATAATGTTGTTAGTAGGACTAACATCATGCTACACCGAAAGAAGGATGGTGAGTGCACAAGGAAGTCAACAAATTAGTTTTCAAACTTTCTACGACGAGTTGTCTCCTTATGGACAGTGGATTGAAGATTACAATTATGGATACGTTTGGATACCTCACGTAAACAGAAATTTCCAACCTTATGCATCGGATGGATATTGGACAATGACCAATTACGGAAACACATGGGTATCGAACTACTCTTGGGGTTGGGCTCCTTTCCATTACGGACGTTGGTTTCACGACGACTTCTTGGGTTGGGCATGGATTCCAGGATACGAGTGGGCACCTGCTTGGGTTAGTTGGAGAAGTGGTGGTGGATATTATGGCTGGGCTCCATTAGGACCTAGAATGCGTGTGAACGTAAATATAAATATACCATGGAGGCATTGGACATTTTTGCCTCAAAGATATATGTATCAGCACAACATGCACAGATATTACAACAGAGGAAACAGAAACTATTATCAGCAAACAACTATAATAAACAACACGAACATATATAACAACAACACCTATTATAGTGGACCAAATGCTAGAGATGTGGAGCGTTCGACGGGAAGAAGAGTTTCGGTAAGAAATGTAACCAACTCGGGAAGAGCGGGCAGAACAAGCGTAAGTGATCGTTCGGTAAGTGTTTATCGACCAGAAGTTGTTAGAACCTCAGAAAGGAGCGCACGACCTGCAAGTGCTTTGGACAGGACTAGCACAAACAGAAGCACAACAACCACTGGCAGAACTACAAGTCCATCAAATAGAAGTTCAAGTGTAAATACGAATAGGACTTCGACTCAAACTCAAAGTGGGCGAACTAGTGGAACAGTCAATCAATCGAGCACATCGCGAGAGCCTACACGCACATCTACAAGCAATAGAAGCAGTAACGTGAGCCGTTCGTCAGAACGAGAAACGCCTCCAACTCGAAACACTTCAGGAACTGTAAACAGGAGTAGCAGCTCGAGTCAGAGAAGTAGTGGAAATGAGAATAGAACTACTTCGGGCCGTCAAAACTCGAGTAGTACCTCTAACAGAAGTGTAAATAGCCCGACAACAAACACTAATACGAGGCAAGCTGCAACACCTAGTAGAAGTAGCACAACGACGACCACAAGAAGCAATGCGAATGTATCTTCATCATCAAGCAGGAGCTCTACGCCGCAACAATCTACCAGTAGAAGTTCCACAAGCAATACACGAGAAAGCAATAATAGCGCTACTACAAATTCAACTCGTAGCTCATCAACAAGAAGTGGTAGAGGAAGATAGAAGATAAGCAATATATAAAGTAAAAGAGGGTATCTATTAATTAAAATAGACACCCTCTTTTTTATACTTGTTTGTGTGCTTATTATATAGCGTTGGTCACATCGTCAAACTTATTTAGCATAGCTAACAGCACGCGTTTCGCGAATCACCGTCACTTTCACCTGACCCGGATAGGTCATTTCTGTTTGAATTTTGTGGGCTATCTCATTTGACAGTCTTTCTGTATCTTTGTCGCCAATCTTTTCTGCTCCTACAATAACTCGCAGTTCGCGACCTGCCTGTATGGCATAAGTTTTGAGAACACCTGGATAGGAAAGAGCCAATTGCTCAAGATTATTCAAACGTTTGATGTATGCTTCCACTATTTCTCTTCTCGCACCAGGTCTTGCACCTGATATTGCGTCGCACACCTGAACGATTGGAGCCAACAACGTTGTCATTTCCACCTCATCATGATGGGCACCTATGGCATTGCAAATATCTGGTTTTTCTTTGTACTTTTCGGCAAGTTTCATACCAAGAATTGCGTGTGGCAACTCTGGCTCATCATCAGGTACTTTGCCTAAATCGTGAAGCAATCCTGCGCGTTTTGCTCTTTTAGGATTAAGACCTAGCTCAGCTGCCATAATTGCACAGAGATTGGCAGTCTCTTTTGAGTGTTGCAACAAGTTTTGACCATAAGAAGAACGATATTTCATTTTCCCCACCATGCGTATCAATTCAGGATGCAATCCGTGAATGCCCAAATCAATGGCGGTACGCTTTCCTGTTTCTACAATCTCTTCTCCTATTTGTTTTCTCACTTTCGATACCACCTCCTCAATCCTTGCAGGATGGATACGTCCGTCTGAAACTAATTGATGCAATGAAAGTCGTGCAATTTCGCGACGAACCGGATCAAATGCCGATAAAACAATTGCTTCGGGAGTGTCATCTACTATAATTTCAACCCCTGTTGCAGCTTCTAGTGCACGAATGTTTCGTCCTTCTCGACCAATGATACGACCTTTTATCTCATCAGAATCTATGTGAAACACGGTAATGGCGTTTTCAATAGCAGTTTCAGTAGCTACACGCTGTATCGATTGTATTACAATACGCTTTGCCTCTCTGTTTGCTGTAAGCTTTGCCTCTTCTATAATATCGTCGATGAATGACTGTGCATCCACTTTAGCCTCATCTTTCAATGACTCTAACAACAATTCTTTTGCCTCATCTGCTGAAAGACCCGACACCGCCTCTAACTTCTCTACAGCTTGACGATGTGCTTTGTCGAGCTCAGCACTGCGTCTCTCATACAAGCTCAATTGATTATCCAGATTCGATTTTAATGAATCAGTTTCCGATCTTCTTTTGTTGAGTTCTTCTTGTCGTTGATTCAACGTTATTTCGCGTTGCTTCAACTTGTTTTCGGTGCTTTGTAGACGACTAGTTTTACTATTAATCTGTTTCTCAGCCTCCGATTTCATTTTAAGAGTTTCCTCCTTTGCTTCAACAAGCTTGTTTTTCAATATAACTTCGGAGTCCTTTATTGCATCATTCACTATTTGCTTGTAGCGCGAATTAGCAGAACGGACAGCAAAGTACCACATAATTGCCGCTCCAATAAGTAAGCCGACAATTGCTATTACTATTTCCATATTCTAGTTTTTAATAATTTATTTAAGGCACTTATTATTTAGATAAAGTGCTAATACCTTCTGTTTTATAATTCAATTAACTGTAACCACTTTAAAATAAAAAAAGCACACGCCTGCATTTCTCTCAAATGCAGAACGGGTGCGAATCTGTAGCCTTATCTATTGTAAAACAGAAAACGAAAAACTATTATTTTTCCAAATAATGATCTAATTCATCAATAAGCGAACTTATCTTCTCTTCGTAAGGTTGTGTATGATTTTTTGCACCTAACGTAAAGTTTTCAACCAATACTTGTATAGCAGTCATAGCTATAAAATCCTGTGTTATTAAATTTGGAGAATCACCATAGGTGAGTCTATATTGATTTATTCTATTATTTATAATTTTGGCGGCACTACGGTAGGCTTCTTCTTCCTTTCTATCTATCTTAATCGGATACTTGCGCCCATCAATCACTAATGTCAATGAAAGTCTATCTTCGTTTCCCATAGTTTATCCACCAGTTATTTTGTTAACAAACCAATGCATTTATCTACTTCTCGCACCAATTTCGATAATTTCAATTTAGCAGTATCCACATCCACACTCGCTGCTGTTATGGTACGTGCTGTTTTTAAACTATCGTATTTTTGTTTCAGTTCTTCCATCTCTTGTGCAGCTTTTCTTATTTGTTCATCTTTCAAAATAAGCTCATCTTTCAGCTGGCTTTTCTCTCGTTTAAGCTTGTCACACAAGAGTAAAACCTGTTTAACACGCACCTCTAAGTTAACAAGTAACCTGTCTCGATCTTCAGTCATAATGAAACAAAAATTCACGCAAATATAATCATAGAAAACGGGTTGCCAAAATTATTAATGCTAAATTACAATGGCAATAAATTAATTTTACACTTTATATTTTATATCTTTATCGTTTTCAAATCAAAAAAAACAAAAATTGCTCTACTAAAATGATTCCTATTTCTATTAGCAACCTTATCTACGATGCTTGTCCACAATTTGTATCAGTCCAATTCGAATGTGATGTAAAAAACAGCAACTATAACGAACAACTATGGAGTGAAATTAAAAGCTTTACAAATGACTTTCGAAAACACAACAAAATAAGAGACATCAACAAGTTTCCACCTATATTAGCCACACGAAACACCTACAAAAAACTTGGGAAAGACCCCAATCGATATCGACCATCGGGTGAAGCATTGCGCAGAAGAATATTGAAAAATGTGGACCTATACAAAATAAGCACTTTGGTAGATACCATCAACTTAATATCTCTAAAAACAGGCTATTCAATTGGAGGATTTGACGCTAACCTCATTCAAGGTAATTTAGAATTGGGGGTTGGGCAAAAAGATGAGAAATTTGAAGCCATTGCCCGTGGTTTTTTAAATATCGAAGGGTTGCCAGTCTATCGCGATTTTATCGGAGGAATTGGCACTCCTACTAGCGATGAAGAGCGCACCAAAATTGGACTGAACACCAATAAGCTATTGATGCTTTTGAATGCCTACTCAGGAAAAGAGGGGCTAGAAGAAGCAATTGAATATTCTAACTATGTACTTAAGAAATATGTGGAGGCGGAAAATATTAAAATAAGAAAGATTGAGAGAGGGGAGTAATTTTGAGCTATTAAAAACATACTCCCTATCCCTATTAAATTGTTTCTATCTTACAAATCGAACTTCGCACCCGCTAAATTGTTACATAATAGTATAGAGTTTTTGCACATCTTCTCTTTTCGAGTCACCCATTGCGGAAGACTTTAATAAAGTGATAGACTTCTGCGAACACTACACTAAGTTCTACTAAAAATAAACATTGTTGCAGCTAAAAATTTCATGCATACTATGGACGATTTTTCATTTGTTACCAATAGCGATATATCTTCGATAGAAGAGCTATATCGCCAATACACAGAAAATCCAGAATCAGTAGATTCAAGTTTTGCTTCCTTCTTCAAAGGATTCGACTTTGCCATGAAGAACTTTCAATCCCTACCGGGACAGGTAATCAGCAAAGAGTTCAATGTCATCAATCTTATACATGGCTATCGACAAAGGGGACATTTCTTCACAAAGACCAATCCGGTGCGTGCTCGCAGGCAATACTCACCCACACTAGCCATCGAAAACTTTGGACTAGAAGAGAACGACCTCAACACTGTCTTCGAAGCTGGCACTCAAATAGGAATTGGGCCCGCCAAGTTGAAAGATATCATTGAGCATTTGGAAGCTACCTATTGCCAATCGATTGGGGTGGAATACCTATATGTAAGACGACCTGAAGTGGTGAAGTGGTTGAGAGAAAGAATGGAGTCGACTCGCAACGAACCCACTTATGATATAAATCAGAAAAAGAGTTTCTTTCATCAATTGAAACGAGCAGTCAACTTCGAGGACTTTATCCACAAAAAATTTGTGGGACAAAAACGGTTCTCTCTCGAAGGTGGTGAATCGTTGATAACTGGCTTATATTCTACCATCCGCAAAGGCTCATCGCTGGGTGCAGAAGAGTTTATAATTGGCATGGCGCACCGAGGTCGCCTCAACGTGCTCACCAATGTATTAGAAAAACCCTATCGCAATGTTTTCCAAGAGTTTGTTGCACAAGACTATGACGAAAGTGTCACCCTAGGCGATGTAAAGTATCATCTAGGATTCAATAAGCGTGTCACATTAGAAGATGGCAAAGAGGTCAACCTAGCACTTCTTCCCAATCCATCGCACCTTGAGGCTGTGACTCCCGTTGCGGTTGGACTTGCACGCTCGCGAGCAGAACATGCCCACAACTCTGACTTCAAGAAAGTAGTACCCATTATCATTCATGGTGATGCAGCAATTGCCTCACAAGGTGTGGTGTACGAAGTGGTACAAATGGCTAAATTGGATGGATATAAAACTGGAGGAACTATTCATATTGTTGTGAACAACCAAGTAGGGTTTACAACCAACTATATCGAGGCTCGCTCTAGCACTTACTGTACAGACATTGCAAAAGTAACCATCAATCCTGTTTTTCACGTCAATGGCGACGACACTGAAGCGGTAGCTTATGTGTTTGAGTTAGCCATGGAGTATCGACAAAAATTTAACACTGACGTGTTTATTGACATACTCGGCTATCGCAAGTATGGACACAACGAGGGCGATGAACCACGTTTCACTCAACCCCTACTCTACAAAACGATTGCCAAGCATCCCAACCCATTGCAAATATATGCAGCACAGTTGCAAAAAGAGAATGTGATGACTGCTGCAGAAGTAAACAAACACATTAGCAAATTCACTGAACACTTGGAAGAAGAGCTCACAGCATCAAAAGATATAAATAAACAGACTATTCCTCGCTTCTTACCTGAATTGTGGTCGCCGTTCCCTTTTCCCGAAGACAAAGACTTCGATGTGAAAGTGGAAACAGGGGTAAGCCGAAAAACAATAGACAAGCTATGGGGACACATGAACTACTTGCCCGAGAATAAAAAGTTTTTCTCTAGAGTGCACAGAATATTTGAAAACCGCCAAAAAATGTTCGACCAAGGAAAGGTCGATTGGGCAATGGGCGAACTTTTGGCTTATGCCACTCTCATCAATGATGGATACCCCGTCCGACTGAGTGGACAAGACTCTGAACGAGGCACATTTGCCCATCGTCATGCCAGTTTTGCCCAAGAAGATGTGCGCGAGCGCTATATGCCACTACGTGACTCCTCCAAATTCGAAGCATCGTTCAATGCCTACAACTCTCCCCTTTCGGAGTATGGAGTAATGGGATTTGAGTATGGCTATGCACTAGGCGCACCCAATGGATTGACTATCTGGGAGGCACAATTTGGTGACTTCCACAACGTGGCACAAGTGATAGTAGACCAATACATAAGCTCGGGCGAAGAAAAATGGGGGTTGCTCAATGGATTAGTGTTATACCTTCCTCATGGATACGAAGGACAAGGTCCAGAACATTCCAGTGGTCGCATCGAACGATTCCTCACCTTGTCGGCACGAAACAATATGCTAGTAATGAACCTAACCACTCCCGCCAATCTTTTTCATGCACTGCGTAGACACTTGAAACGTGAAATTAGGGTGCCAATGATTATCTTCACCCCAAAGAGTCTGCTACGCCATCCTCGATGCATCTCAAGCTTGGATGATTTAGAAAACGGACAGTTCGAAGAGGTGATTGACGATAATGATGTAGCCATAGATTCAGTGACCCGATTGGTGTTTTGCACTGGCAAAATATACTACGAACTATTGGAGCGAAAAGAAGAGCTGAAAGCACAGAATGTAGCAATCGTTCGCATAGAGCAGTTACATCCTTTCCCAAAAGAAAAAGTGGAAGCCATTATCGAAAAATACTCTTCGGCATTATTAACCTTGTGGGTACAAGAAGAACCCGAAAACATGGGAGCTTGGACCTACATCCATAACATGATGAAAAATCATCACATTGTACCACTTGCCCGATTGACTAGTGCCAGCCCTGCAACAGGACTTTCAGAACTGCACTCATTGGGACAAAAAGAGATTATCGACAAAGTATTTAAAGCATGCCACTGCGACAGAAAACTGCCCTATTGCAATCTAGATTGTGTGGAGGGGAAAAGCCGCGAAGAGATATTGAAGCAACACCATTACTTTGAGAATCCCACACGTTTTTCAATTTAGTGCAATTTGCTCACAATAAACAAAAATAATTAAAATCACAACTCAAGTTAACTAGAAACGATATGATTATAGAAGTAAGAGTACCATCACCAGGAGAATCGATTACTGAAGTTGAATTGGCAACATGGACAGTTGAAACAGGCGATCTTGTACACAAAGACCAAGAGTTGGCACTAATAGAATCGGACAAAGCTACGCTTCCACTAATGGCTCCCGAAGCAGGAAAGATAGAGATAATAGTACCCGAAGGCGAAATGGTGAAAGTGGATGCGGTGGCTTGCAAAATAGACACATCGGTGGAAGTTCCCGACAGCAAAGGTGCAACAGATCCAGATGCAGTGGATAAGAAAATTGAGAACGAAAAGATAGAAGTCAAAGAGAAAGAGGTGGAAGCCGATGCCAAAGAAGACGATAAAAGTGGTCCATCGGGTGCAGACACCGAAATGGAAGAAAAGGATATAAAAAGCACATCCGACACCCTATCGCAAGTGCGCACCACCCCATTGGCACGCAAAATCATGGAAGCTGAAAAAATAAATGTAGAAGATGTTATCAATGGATTGCGAAGAATATCCTCTGGCGATGTAGATGCTGTATTAAGCAAAGGAACACAAAAAACTAGCGGTGAAACAGAACAACCACTATCCTCTGCACCTGGCGAACGAACTATTGAACGGGAAAAGATGAGCCAGCTACGCAAACACCTTAGCCAACGCTTGGTGCAAGTGAAAAACGAGACAGCCATGCTCACCACTTTCAACGAAGTGGATATGCAAAACTTGATGGGACTCAGGAAGCAATACCAAGCCGAATTTGTAAAGAAGTATGGTTACAAGATTGGACTTATCTCCTTTTTCTTGAAAGCATCTGCCCTGGCATTAAAACTTCACCCAAAGATAAACAGCCAATTGGAAGGAGAAGAGATTCTTCACCCATCGTATGTGGATATTTCTGTGGCAGTACAGGCACCCAAAGGATTGATGGTTCCTGTTATTCGCAATGTTGACACTCTTAGCCTTGCCGAAATTGAGTCGGAACTCAAGCGTCTTGCCGACAAGGCACTATCAGGCAGAATATCTATGGACGAAATGGCGGGAGGGACATTCACCCTCACCAATGGTGGTGTGTTTGGTTCTATGATGTCCACACCACTTATCAACCCTCCACAATCTGCCATCATTGGTATGCACAATATAGTTGACCGCCCCATGGCAGTGAACGGACAAGTGCAAATACGCCCTATGATGTATATTGCTCTTAGCTACGACCATCGCATTATTGATGGGAAAAATGCAGTAAACTTCTTGGTAGATGTGAAGAAGATGATTGAGAATCCGAGCTCAATGTTGCATGGCGGGAAGGATGAGGGGAGGAAACTACTAGGATTGTAAGAATAGAATGCGTGGAGACGGAATGCTTTCCGTCTTGAGACTAAATATATCATTACTCTTATTTTAACCGAAGATTGGAAACCTACAAATTGAACAAGTTTGTAGGTTCCGATGGTCGGCTCACAATAATTGTGAATCGGATTCTGCTGACGCAAGCCCAATGTCATTAAGTTAAGAGTTAAGCATCTGATTGATAGAATGTTTTATGCTAAAGTTGATAATTTTACATGTTACACAAAGCGGAACATTTTGGACTTGCATGACAAACAGTGTGGTGTGCACTAATGAAGTATGGATTAGGGCTGAAAATCCCAATATAATTCAGCCCAATCAGCAAGGGTTGGGGGTAAATTCAATGAGCCATTAATCGAGGGCTGAAAGCCTGACATAAAGATAGGTACGACGCAATTAAACCAAGATTACGAACCCTTAAGATTATTAACTACAATTATTACCCCAAAGCTTTGCCTTGCCTTTAGGTTAGACTGAATTATGCCAGCCTTTCGAGGCTTGAAATGCTAATAGTAATATCAATCTATTAATTGACACTCTTTGGTTATAAAGAGCAATGCACCTTTTAAATATATTGCAAACCAGCGCATCGTAGATGCAGCACCGTCTGTAGAAAACTTAGAGCCACACTACCACAAGCTTCGTAGATGCGGACTGTAACACAGCCAA
>CAZXGV010000081.1:0-9985 GCA_964640575.1 uncultured Dysgonomonadaceae bacterium | reverse complement strand
TTTGTATTTGTTGAGTAGTTGGCTAAAATTAGCCCTCATTATTCACATTTTAATTTTGCTCACCGAGAGAGAATGTAAAATCAATGCTTCCTAATATTTCCCTACATCTAATAAATGAATCAACTTTTTCAAAACATTTCCACCGTGTAGGATTTGGATTTTATCTTTTGAAAATCATTTCCGTGGTGTAGGATTTAAGTTTCATCTTTTGAAAGTCATTTCCACCACGTAGAAAGCAATATTCAACTGTTTTCGACATTTCCTCGTTGTTTATAAATAAATTATCCAACACTACCTTCTAAAGTTATTTGAAGTAATTTCTGTGCTTCGACTGCAAATTCCATCGGGAGTTTATTTACCACCTCTTTTACATAACCGTTTACAATAAGCCCTATTGCCTCTTCTTCACCTAAACCCCGTTGATTGCAATAGAAAATTTGATCTTCACTAATTTTTGAAGTAGTTGCTTCGTGTTCCAACATTGCTGAAGGGTTTTGTATGTCAGTATATGGAAATGTGTGTGCACCAGAATAGTCTGTGAGTAATAAACTATCACACTGTGAGTGATTGCGAGCATTGTCTGCTTTTTTTGTGATTTTCACTAATCCTCTATAACTATTTTGACTGTGTCCAGCAGAAATACCTTTACTTACAATACGACTTTTAGTGTTTTTACCTATATGTATCATTTTCGTTCCTGTGTCAGCCTGCTGCCAATTGTTTGTGACAGCTACTGAGTAGAACTCACCTACCGAACCATCACCTACAAGAATACACGATGGATACTTCCATGTAATTGCAGAACCTGTTTCAACTTGAGTCCACGATATTTTGGAATTTACTCCTTTACAAATTCCACGTTTTGTAACAAAATTGTAAACACCGCCTACACCATCTTTATTGCCTGGATACCAGTTTTGAACAGTAGAGTATTTTACTTCTGCATTGTCCATTGCAATAATTTCGACAATTGCAGCATGCAATTGATTCTCATCGCGCATTGGAGCTGTACATCCTTCTAGATAACTAACATACGAATCGTCATCAGCAACAATAAGTGTACGCTCAAACTGTCCAGTATTTGCAGCATTTATTCGGAAATAGGTAGATAACTCCATTGGGCAGCGAACTCCCTTAGGTATATATACAAATGAACCATCGCTAAATACTGCCGAGTTAAGTGCAGCATAGAAATTGTCTTTGTAAGGAACAACAGTTCCTAAATATTTTTTCACTAAATCGGGATGGTGCTTTACAGCTTCGCTAAACGAACTAAAGATGATTCCTTTTTCGGCTAATACTTCGGTGAAAGTGGTCTTTACCGATACACTATCCATAACTGCATCTACAGCTACTCCTGTCAACTGTTTTTGCTCATCTAAAGGGATTCCTAATCGTTCGAATGTTTTAAGAAGTTCTGGATCAATCTCATCTAAGCTTGTTGGTCCATCCTTCTTACCACGAGGGTCGGCATAATAAATAATTTCTTGAAAATCTATTTCAGGAATATTTAACTGTGCCCATTCGGGTTGTTTGATTGTTAACCAGTGTCTGTATGCCCTTAGTCGGAACTCTAATAACCATTCAGGTTCATCTTTTTTTGAAGAAATAAGTCTTATTACATCTTCGTTAAGACCTTTATCTATAAGGTGAGTATCGACATCAGTTGTAAATCCGAACTTATAATCGGATGAAGTTAAATCTTCTAATATTTTATCTTGATCTAATTCTTGCATAATGTTTTGTTTTTACAAAATAACTTACTGCTATTGTAAAATGAGGGTGTTGCATTTATTCAATAGCAGCACTAATAACAGTAATAAGGTTTGATTTGTTTATATCAAAATCAAACGATACATAATTTAATTATTATTATCTATAAGGTGAAAAATGGATTCCATTATTAAGAATATCCAATATCTGCTTACAAGCAAGCTAATTGAGATAGTCGCCTGCAACACTTTCAGAAATAATAATTGACTTAATATCTTCGTAAGGAATAGTTACTTCAATGGGTCCCATTGAATAGGGAGCTATTTCGTATTGATTGTAAACGTAGTGTACTCCTTTATCATCTATCCAAAAGTTATTATTGGGAGCAATTTCTTCTATATTGAAAAAGCCCTCATTAATTAATTTTTCTGGAGTATCTACTCCGTGCTTTTTCATTAAATTGTTAATGATATTGGTTGTTAAGAAGTTGTGATAGTTGGGAACGAATATATCTTCTTCTGTAATTGTTGTCAGGCTATTTAGGTCGATTGTATAGTACAACACTTGCAATGCTCCATGTGCTCCACCTGTGTAGGTAGCGTGACTAACAGAGTAACTCAAGATATTTTCATCTTCAAACAATATCTCATTATCTTTATGCAGTTGATACCAGTACCAAGAGGGTTGATTGTCTCCTTTCAGATTTCCCATATCCTCATAATACTGATTGCCTAGTTCTCTATACTCTTCAGCATAATTTTCTAAATATATACTTAGAGCTTCTTTTGGTAAAAGAGAGCCATAAGATTCATCGTTAAAGAAGGTGCCGTTGAATATTTCTTGCAGTCGTGCTAGACTTTCTCTGTCCTTAAAGCTTTGTGGAAACGTGAAGTCTATCTCTACATTAGCAAATGGTTTAGTGGAATCGTTTTCTGGAAACAAGTAGATTTTATCATTCAGAGAAATAGTATCAAACTTTATTTCATTGCTTCTATTTATGCATGAAGTTATAGATAGTCCTACAAGTACTAATAACGATGTGATAATAACTAATATATTCTTTCTCATAGTGTGATGATTGTCGTTTTTATTGAGTGATTTGTTTGATAGCACCTAAATGAGGATAAAACTCCACCTTTATTGGTTTTTTCCTACTATCAAACATTTGTCTTGTGAGTACATCTTGTGTACCATATTGAACAATATCAACTTCGGTGTTAAGTATAGTTTTATTGTGATATCCAAGAGTTAAGGTAGCTTTGCTAGGAATATTGTAAATTACACCTTCTGAAAATTTCTTTTCTAATCTACGCAAGTCTCTATCTGAAAGCTCTACCTCTGGTTGTGGAGTTTTATTAATTAAACTCAAATAAACAGGTTCACCTGCCAAATCATCAGCATCTACTTGTCCTAACTTTTCGGAAAATCGAAAAAGAACATCTCTGCTAATATTTTCTAGATTTGGAAGGATCGAGACTGATGAAGTAATATCTTCAGTTTTGACACTTCCAGAAAACAATTCGACCAATGCTTTTTCTTGCATATTTATTTGATCCATTACTAATTGATAGGCAGCTCCATCGGGTGGCATATTGTCGGCTTCGCCAGTAAGGATGTCGGTGCGGCTTAGTCGCAAAGCAAATATTTGTTTGGCTATTAACTCAGCTTGTTTAGCACTCGATCCTGCAAGAAGTATCTCTTCCGTCAATAAAGATTGTGCATTAACATGAGGCGAAGATTCAATTGTTTTTTCAGGAATGTGAGCTTCTTCAATTATTGGAGCTTCATGATTAATGGAACAAAGCAAACCCTCTTTTGTCAAATAAACAAAAGGTTCTGCCGAGTTGGACTTAAACTCAATCAGATACGAGGTGTGTTTATTGGGGACTCCTTTATTTTGAACACCTACACTTTCAAGCTTGTAAACAACTTTATCTTCTAAAATTGGATTGTCAATGCTCAAATATTGCTTAGCATACGGATAGTATTCACCTCTTTTATAAGTGGTTTTCGTTATTTTTAGTTCAAAGTCGAGTTGTGTAACGGGTAGAGAATATACTACCCCATAATTATTACTTTTCAAGGCATTGTGCCTAATTGGAATCTGAGCTTTCAAAGATAAACCAATTAAAAGTAATGTGATTGCAACGATTTTTATTTTTGTGTTCATTGTCAGTTAGATAATAATTAAAACGCTGATTGGAACTGATGTAAAAAGTTCACATCATTTTCAAAAAACAAACGAATATCGTTTATCTGATACTTTAGCATAGCAATGCGTTCAACTCCCATGCCGAAAGCATAGCCTGAGTATATTTTGCTATCTATGCCACAATTTTCTAATACTGCAGGATCAACCATACCGCAACCAAGAATTTCTACCCAGCCAGTGTGTTTGCAAATATTGCATCCCTTGCCCCCGCAAATGTGACACGAAATATCCATTTCGGCACTGGGTTCAGTAAAAGGGAAATAGGATGGTCGGAGACGAATTTGTGTCTCTTTACCAAAAAGTTCCTTTGTAAAGAAGAGTAGCGCTTGCTTCAAGTCGGCAAACGAAACATCTTTGTCTATATAGAGTCCTTCCACTTGATGGAAGAGACAGTGTGCTCTTGCCGAAATAGCCTCGTTTCTGAAAACACGACCTGGACAAGTAATTCGAATGGGTGGCTCTGTTTTTTCCATCACACGAGTTTGCACCGAAGAAGTGTGTGTGCGTAAAACAATTTCGGGATCGCTCTGAATAAAAAAGGTATCCTGCATATCACGTGCTGGATGATCGTCTGGAAAGTTCAATGATGAGAAAACATGCCAATCATCTTCAATCTCGGGACCTTCAGCAATAGAAAATCCTATTCTTCTAAAAATAGAGCATATTTCTTCTTTTATCAACGAAATTGGATGGCGTGTACCCAATGCTATTGGATAGGAAGTGCGTGACAAGTCATAGTCAGCCGATTGTTCAAGAGAATTATCAATTTCTCTCTTGAGTTCGCTTATTCTTTCTTGAAATGATTTCTTGAGTAGGTTTAACTTTTTCCCTACTTCTTTTTTCTGTTCTGGAGGCACATTTCTAAACTCACTCATAAGTGAGCTTATAACTCCTTTTTTACTTAAATACTTAATACGAAGTGCTTCGTACTCTTCAGGGTTGTTTGCTTTCAGATTATCTATTTCGGAAAGGAGTCTAATTATTCTATCTATCATTCTTTGTCTTTACTTTTCTTTAGTTCGATATTTAACTACAAAACTACACTTTTCTGAGCTATTTGCCACATTTTAATTTAAAAGAATTGATAATTATATACACAACCCTCTTTTTTGAATGAGAAAGTAATTGTAAATTTGTTTTTTGCCACAAGCATATCAGTTGGAAAACTTATTGATGCTTGTCGTTTAACTTTCAGCTATGGAAGGCGTTTATTAAACAATAAATGTAATATCAGAAATATGACTACTCAAGTACAAAAATACATTTCTCACCATAAACTTCTCACTAAACAAAGCAAAGTGCTTGTTGGTTTGAGTGGTGGACCCGACTCGATGGCTTTAATTCATATTTTGATGCGATTGGGTTATGAATGTATTGCTGCACATTGCAACTTTCATTTGCGGGGTGAAGACTCTGATAACGATGCTGCATTTGTAAGCAAATGGTGTCGTGAAAATAATATCCCATTGTTTGCAATAAACTTTAATACTCATAGTTATGCTGCCTCAAAGAAAATATCTATCGAAATGGCTGCACGTGAACTACGATACAATTGGTTCGAAAGATTAAGAGCGGATCAAAATGCAGATGCTATTGCTATAGGGCATCACAAAGACGATTCTGTAGAAACTGTGCTTATTAATTTAATTAGAGGAACTGGAATAAAAGGACTGACCGGGATACCCATCATCAATAAACACATTGTGCGTCCTCTTTTATCTGTTTCTCGTCGCGAAATAATGGAGTATTTGTCACTCAATGAAGTACCTTATGTAATTGATCATACAAATGAGGAGGAAATGTATATTCGCAACACCCTTAGATTAAGTGTGTTGCCTATATTAGGAAAGATAAACCCATCAGTTAAAGACTCTATCAATACTACCTCTCGCAATTTGAGAGAAGTGGAGAAAATATATGATGGCTACATCAAAAATGCTATCAAAACGGTATTAATTGATAATCTGATCGATATCGCAAAACTAGAAAAGACTTATTCGCCTCAATCTTTATTGTTTGAGATATTATCACCCTTAGGATTTACTCCATCTGTAATAGAAGACATTTCAAATAACCTAGATTCAACTCCTGGTAAAATCTATTTATCAGTCGATTATAGAGTATTGAAAGATAGGGATTATTTGGTAATCTCTAAAAACAATGCAGAAAATCACGGAGAAAAGGAGTATCTAATTTATCCAGAAACTAAAAAAATAGATGAACCCTTTAAGTTAATACTTAAAAAAGAAGAGTATTCACCACTTTTTGAAATAAAAAAAGAGACTGCTGTTTTACATGCAGATTTCGATAAACTATCATTTCCACTTATTTTACGAAAATGGAGAAAAGGCGATTGGTTTGTTCCATTTGGAATGAAAGGAAAAAAGAAATTAAGTGACTTCTTTACCGACAATAAATTTTCTTTGTTTGAAAAAGAAGAGGCATGGATATTGCTTTCTGGGGATGATATTGTGTGGATAGTAAATCATAGATCAGACAACCGATTTAAAATAGACGAGGCTACAAAAACAGTTTATACATTCATTTTAACTAAATAAAGTTAAAACCGTTTGTTGATGTGTAATTAATTACTACTTTCATGCAACTAATTAACCGTTTAGTCGTCTATATAGTATAGAGTCAATAGTAGATAATTGAAAATTAGAAATTTAAAATTCAAAAACAAATAAAACAAAATAATAATATGAAAACAAGTGTAGTAAAAGATGTACTTTTGGTAGCCACCTTTGCTGGATTTGCCTATTTAGTGGTGCGCAGCTATAAACAAAGAAAAGAAAAGGAGCGTGAAGCACTTGAATTCCTTCACTTCCAACTGTTTTAATTCAGCTTCTTCTAGCATCTCATAAATTTACAGCACAATCTAATCTTTGACCTATAACTTTTTATTACCTTTGTGTCAGATAAAAAGTTGTAAATAATATTTTCAATGCTAACAGTAAAAAAAATTTACGATAATCCTCAAGCGATTATCGATGGTTTATGTAAAAGGAATTTCGATGCCGCCGGCATGATAAATGAAGTACTGAATCTTGATGAGAAAAGGAGAAGTACTCAAACTCAATTAGATAATGTTCTGGCTGAAGTTAATTCTATTTCAAAACAAATAGGAAATTATTTTAAAGAAGGAAAGAAAGAAGAAGCAGAGAAGTCACGTATCCACGTTACAAAGCTAAAAGAGGATTCTAAGTCATTGGAATCGGTCTTAGCAGAAACTGAAACAAAACTTCAAGAAACTCTTGTAAATATTCCAAATGTTCCACACACTTCAGTTCCCAAAGGAAAAGGAGAAGATGACAACCTTGTCGAACGTTCGGGCGGGAATATGCCATCACTACCTGAAAATGCAGTACCACATTGGGATTTGGCAAAACAATATGACATTATTGATTTTGAATTGGGTGTTAAAATAACTGGAGCAGGGTTTCCACTTTATAAAGGAAAAGGGGCACGTTTGCAACGCGCACTCATCAATTTCTTTTTAGACAATGCTAGGGATAATGGCTACTTAGAAGTTCAGCCACCTTATTTGGTGAATGCAGATTCAGGATTTGGCACGGGACAGTTGCCCGACAAGGAAGGTCAGATGTATCATGCGGAGGTAGACGACCTTTACCTCATACCCACATCCGAAGTGCCTGTTACTAATATGTACAGAGATGTGATATTAGATAAAAAAGATTTTCCGATCAAAAATACAGCATACTCTGCTTGCTTCCGACGTGAAGCTGGTTCGTATGGAAAAGATGTAAGAGGTTTGAATAGATTGCATCAATTTGACAAAGTGGAGATTGTGTGTATCGATTTACCTGAAAATTCATACGAACGTTTAGATGAAATGGTTAACTATGTTCAGTCGTTGGTTGAAAAACTAGAACTACCATGGCGCATACTACGCCTTTGTGGTGGTGATTTGGGCTTTACATCTGCTTTGACTTTCGACTTTGAGGTGTTTTCTGCTGCGCAAGGTCGTTGGTTGGAAGTGAGCTCTGTCTCTAATTTTGAAAGCTATCAGGCAAATAGATTAAAATGTCGTTATCGTGACGATAATAGAAAAACTCAACTATGCCATACATTAAATGGTAGCGCATTGGCATTACCAAGAATTTTAGCTGCATTGCTTGAAAACAATCAAACACCCGGAGGTATTCGCATTCCAAGAGTGTTAGTGCCTTACACAGGGTTTGATATAATAGACTAAAAGTTGATATATAGCACACAAGTATTTATATTTCTGTGGGTTATCTACAATAAATAAAAATAGCCGTTGTAAGTCTAAATTTCTTACAGCGGCTATTTCTTTATTCGATTTTATTCTAGATTGTTTATCCTATTGTTCTACGTAAATCTAACAATCTGAATTGTGCAAGTTACTGCATACAACGCAACATTTGGACCATAGCCATCACCGCAGAACGACGGATATTATTGTCACGCGTTTTCCCAAATGCATACTGTTTGCTCACAATAGATTCTCCACATATAGTGCAAATCCACACTGTTCCAACAGGCTTTTCTGTTGTTCCACCATCAGGTCCTGCAACGCCCGAGATGGCTATTGCACAATCTGTATCGAAAGCATCAATTGCACCTTTTGCCATTTCTTCTACTACTTGTTGGCTCACAGCACCATGCCTATCTAAAGTACTTTGCCTTACATTCAGCAAATTCTTTTTTGCGCTATTGGCATAACTCACAACTCCACCCTTAAAATAAGCAGACGATCCAGGAATACTGGTGAGCAAATGTGCAACATATCCACCCGAACAGCTCTCGGCAAGAGAGATGGTCATTTCTCTATTTCTCAGCATGTTGCCCAGTAGTTGCTGTAGTGTCTCTTGAGATTGCGCCAACAGGTAATCACCTAGTAGATTCTTCAGCTTGTCGACCTGTTTTTTCATTTCTATGGCATGCTCATCACCTTTCACAGATAAACGCAAACGAATGACTCCGCCCCCTGGTAGATAGGCTAAGCTAAATCCCTTGGGTAGCTCCTCTTCAAAGTTATTTAAGTGTATTGCCAGAGCCGATTCAGATATACCTTGTGTATAAAACACATGTTTGAGAAATGTTTTGGTTTGAAACCGAGTAGTCAAACGGGGTATAATCTCTTCGTTCATTGCCCAACGCATCTCGAAAGGTACTCCTGCCATAGAAACAAGAATTTTACCATTCTTCTCGAACCATAAGATAGGTGCAGTACCAACCCTGTTTTGTATAACGGTGCATTTTTGTGGAACTAAAGCTTGATTGCGTGTTAATTCGTTTAGTTCAATGTCTCTATCTTTAAAAAGTGTTTTGATGTTTTCCAACACCTCATTGTCAAAAACAAGTTGATCGTTAAAGTATTCACACAGTGTGTTTTTTGTAATATCATCTTTTGTAGGACCATTTCCTCCAGTGATCAACAATATGTCGGCTCTTGCAAAACCATCTTCAATTGCGGTGTAAATAGCGTTGTACTGATCCTTTATAGATGTTATGTAAACCACATCGAAGCCTGCGTCGCTAATCTTTTTTGATATCCACGCCGAATTGGTGTCAACCACTTGACCAATAAGCAATTCGTCGCCAATAGTGATGATTTCTATGTTCATTTAGTCTGTTTTAAACTGCAAATTACTAAATATGTTTCTAAAAACTCATATTCTCAATTAAATAATTTCATGATTTCATAAAATGTTGTATCTTTGCACACTGAAATTAATTAAGGCTTGTACAGCAAATTATAATCTTTATAAAGAGAACAACAATATGAAAAAAGACATTCATCCTTCAAATTACCGTCCAGTAGTTTTCAAAGATATGTCCAACGACGAAATTTTTATTTCTCGTTCCACAGTCAATTCAAGAGAAACCATCGAAGTAGATGGCGTAACATATCCACTTGTAAAACTTGAAATTACCAACACATCACATCCTTTCTACACTGGTAAGCAAACGCTAGTAGATACAGCAGGACGTGTTGACAAATTTATGAGCCGTTATGGTGATCGTAAAAAGAAAAAATAAATAATTTAGATATTATCTTAATTTAAAATG
>CAZXGV010000080.1:0-10063 GCA_964640575.1 uncultured Dysgonomonadaceae bacterium | reverse complement strand
TCAGTACCCGAACTTATAACGTCACGATTAAAATAACGTGTTTGTGAAGCCTTTACCGAAACCGATAAACTGTTTTTAATATTCCAACGTGCAGATAAGGCAAGTCGCATACCTTCTCCATAAAATGAGGGCATATAGAAAGTGCTCAATATATTGCGTTCGTAGGAGTAAAGTCTCGCATTGTAAGTATCGGAATTAAAGTATCCTATGAATCCATCACCATGTATTTTCTTATTCCCGCGATGTCCAAAGTTTTGAGAAATCATATACCCAAATTCGTTGGGAAAATATAGCACTTGGTAGTTGGCAAAATCGACGGTTGTTCTGAAATACCAGCCGCTCCCTAACGTGTTGAGGTATCTCAATCGTAGTTTATGTGTCTGATAGGGTAGGACATTGGTGGTTTTATCATCGGGGTATTTTGTGTTCTTATCTTTACGCTTAAATTTATATCGTACTTCCAAAAAAGTTTCTCGTTTAAAGTTATAACTTGACAAAGCATAAAAATCAATTGCTGATGATGGTTCTTGGGTATTATATTTGGGAGTTGGAAACTTGACAAAATCTCCAAACATAGACACAGTAACTTTAGCTAACGGATGAAAAGTAGTTCCCAAATAGACTCCACGTTCATTTTGAACTCTACTCCCATCACCAAAAGCCTTGGCATACATTGCTTGATAAGTAGAGGGGTAGTTGCGATATAACAATGTAAAGTTGGCTAAGGATGAAGGGAGGTATTCCAAAATGTGAATATGGGCAAATGTGCCATTCTTAGAACGGGCAGTCTCTCCTGCAAAATTCAGTTTTGAAAAGCGATAAGAATAATCTATCCCCAAATTAAAAGCTTCACTCCCTCGCCAATAATCAGCATTATAATAGCGAAGAGTTGGATTATAAACCCTGTTGAATGCGTGATGTAAACCACTCGCCCCAATCTGAAGCGTATTGATACGGTAATTCACATTTACGCCCATCACCTGCTCACGTGTATTGTTACGCTTCACAAAATCGAGAGGTACACGATGATATCCATCTGTCTTAAATGATGTGATTTCTCCATCGGATGAAACATTGGCATCAATCAGCTTATTAGAATAAAAAGTTGTAATATCTATATTTTGCAATCGTACAGTTGCGGCAGCTCCTCTAAAGAAACCACTTTCGGCTGTAGAGAAGTGTCGCTTGGGTGCGTTTGTTTGCCTCACAATGTTGTTTGAGAAAAAACCCTTTCCCAACATAAAATCATTATTCAACACCAATCCCTGCCCAAAAGACAATCGATAATCTCCAAGAGCTAAAGTTCTTAATTTACCAACATTGCGCAACACCAAATGAAACCCATAATGGTCATACCCTTTTTTATATCCGTCTTGCCAAAAGGGTTCACCTGCATCTTTCTCACCTACAACACCGATTTGGAACTTATCACGATATGAAATTGAATACTTCAAAGAGTGGTAAAAGTCTTCTCCTACATACTTCCGGTTGGGATATTTAGATAAAATGGAATCTGAAAAATCACCGTAACCTGCTCTTTTACTCAAGGTTTTGTCAAATCGTAATTGAACATTGTGACGTGAATATTTGACAACCTCTCCCAGATTAAAAGGTTCTTTCTTTTTCACCAATTCGCCTACATAAAAGAAAGGCAATATTAATGCTACAGTAGCGTAGTCGAGCATATATACATTGCGTAACTCAAACACTGTGTAAATAGGTCTATTTTTGTCAAGAAAATCAGCAATTGAATTGGCTTGATTCGTTGTGAGCAGCGGGAACATCTCTAACTCTTCACGATTCACCGAGTTGAGATTTATTGGATTTTGCTCCAACTGACTCAACTCTTCATATAAGTTTTCGATAGATATTTCATCCATTCCTTCTTCTGCAAGGTGCTCAATATAGGTGCGCCAATCATTTGATTGTGCTTGCAGGCTTCGTATCGTTATCAACGATACAAAAACAATAAATCCAAGTGAAAGCGAACGACTCATTTTTGAAACTATTTTACATGGTAATAATAAAGAGTGTAGACCGATTAATTAAATCAAAGAGTGTGCTAAAAATTGAAAAACAAACATAGCAAATTAACTTAAAACAGACAATACATACCGAGAATATATTAGCAACAAACAGATTGTTTTTCACTTTGTGAATCAGTATGTTTGTAGTTCATTTTAAATGTAGAAAGAGCATGGCAAAAATATTCATTTATGGAGAAAAAGAAATCGAATATCTAAAAGATAGAGATTCCGCGCTTGGAGCAATCATCGATGAAATAGGGATGATTGAACGAACAGTCATTCCTGATTTGTTTACTTCTTTAGTTAATTCAATTGTTGGACAACAAATATCGTCAAAAGCAATGGATACAGTGTGGGGGCGTTTTGAGGAACGCTTTCCTCTGATTAAACCTGACACATTGGACAGAGCTACTTTGGAGGAGATACAACAATGTGGTATGTCGATGCGAAAAGCAAACTACATCAAAGAAGCTGCATCAAAAATTGTTTCTGGTGAGTTGGATATCGATGAACTCTATACACTATCCGATGAAGAGGTAATCGAAAAACTGTCATCACTTCATGGTGTAGGTATTTGGACTGCAGAAATGATTATGATTTTTTGTATGCAACGCCCCAATATAATGAGTTGGGGTGATTTGGCTATTCAACGTGGATTACGGATGCTCTATCGTCATCGGAAAATAGATAGAAAGCTGTTCGAAAAATACAAACGAAGATATTCGCCTTATGCGTCTGTTGCCTCACTATATCTTTGGGAGATTTCATCGGGAGCTTGCAACTTGAAAGATCCCTCACCTAAAGTAATGAAAAACAAAAAGTAAATTGTGCTCCTTTTTAGATGATGGATAGAAAACATTATATTTGTAGATGTCAATAATTTGATAATTTATGCGCTATTTTCTACTAAGCTTCATTATACTTACCCTTTTATATGCATGCCATCCGAAGCAAAGCAAGCAAGAGAATGTGCATACAGTAGAAGATAGTGTTGCAAAAGAGATTCCTCAAGAACCAGACACCATAATAATAGATAGTCGCTACACATTTGCAGAAGCAATTGAGGGTTCAAATGCTCCTCAAACAGTGATTGACGAATTAGAATTGATTGATGTTACCTACTTATCAACAGACGAAAAACAACATCAAGGACAAATATTAACCAACAAACGATTAGCAGAGGATATCAAAGAAATTTTCCAGTTTATGCTCGAACAAGGATTCGTAATAGAAAGAGCCATCCCCATTGTAGCATACAACTGGAGTGATAGTCTTTCCATGGCAAACAACAACTCTTACAGTTTTTGCTATCGCAACATCACCTACTCCAATCATGCAAAGGGATTGGCAATAGATATCAATCCACGCTTCAATCCCTTGCGATGGAAAAACAAAGACCTGCCCAACAAACCCCTTGGAGCTGTTTTAGATACAACAGTGAATGGAACATTACATCCCAATCATCCCGTAGTAAAAGAATTTCGGAAACGAGGTTTTCGATGGGGGCATACTTTTACTAAGTACTGGGATGACCATCATTTTGAGAAGAAGTGAGTCTATTTAAAACCCAATCCATTGGTTTTGCAGCCTCTGCTTTAAGATATGGAGCAAATAGAATTATCAAAAGTAAAAAAATATGAGAAATTACTAGAAATTATTTTTAACTTGCAAACTGATTTGCTAGTTCACAGTAAGAGGAGTTAAAAGATGAAGATGTCAGAGCATTGGGAGTTAAGTTTTATGACTGATAGAAGAAAAGAGATTCTCACAAGTTATATAATACTTGAATCTAAACACATATTCTTTACCATTATGGACCAGTAAAAGAAAATGCACAAGCGACATTGATTTATACTTTACTTCCGATTAAAAGTAGTCACTAATTAATTTAAACAGAGTTAAGCATTATGAAGAACAAGTTTATTTTAGCTTTAGATCAAGGTACTACGTCTTCTAAAGCAATTTTATTTAATCACAATGGAGAGATTGCAAGAGTATCGCAAAAACCTTTCGAGCAAATTTTCCCAAAACCAGGATGGGTGGAGCATAACCCTAATGAAATTTGGTCATCACAAATTTCTGTTGCGGCTGAGGTGATTGCTAAGGAAGGGGCTTCTGGTGAGGAGATTGCAGCTATTGGTATTACCAATCAAAGAGAAACAACTATAGTTTGGGATCGCGAAACCAGTGAGCCCATCTACAATGCTATTGTATGGCAAGATAGAAGAACTGCAAGATATTGCGATGAACTAAAAGCGTCGGGGCACACTGATTTAATTAAAAAGAAAACTGGATTAGTGATAGATGCCTATTTTTCTGCCACTAAATTAAAGTGGATTCTTGATAATGTGGAAGGCGCAAGAGAAAAAGCTGAAGCTGGGAAATTGTGTTTTGGAACTGTTGATACTTGGTTGGTATGGAAGCTCACTGGGGGAGAAATGTTTATTACTGATGTTTCTAATGCAAGTAGAACAATGCTGCTTAACATTCATACGCTAGAATGGGATACAGAGCTATTGGAATTATTTAATATCCCAAGAGCAATTTTGCCAACGGTTAAGGAGAGTAGTGAAATTTATGGTACTTCTGCTACTGCGCTGCTATCCACTAAGATTCCAATTGCAGGCATTGCTGGCGATCAGCAAGCTGCTTTGTTCGGACAAATGTGCACTAAACCCGGAATGATAAAAAATACTTATGGAACAGGATGCTTCCTGTTAATGAACACAGGTGAGAAAGCAGTCTACTCAAAAAACAATTTATTAACCACAGTTGCATGGAAAATAAAAGGGGAAACAACCTATGCTTTAGAAGGTGGTGTATTCGTAGGAGGTGCTGCAATTCAATGGCTACGTGATGGTTTGAAAATGGTGAAAACTGCTCCAGGAACGAATCATTTGGCTGAAACAGTAAGCGATAACGGAGGAGTTTACTTTGTTCCAGCACTTACTGGACTTGGAGCCCCCTATTGGAATCAATATGCACGCGGTACTATTATGGGTATCACTCGTGGTACAACAGATGCCCATATTGCTCGTGCAACTTTAGAAGGAATTGCTTTTCAAGTATATGACATTGTGAAAGCTATGGAAGCTGATGCAGGGGAAAAAAGCATCGAGTTGAGAGTTGATGGTGGAGCATCTGCAAGTAACTTGTTAATGCAAATTCAATCAGATCTATTTGGCTTTAAAATCATTAGACCTAAAACATTGGAGACAACCGCATTAGGTGCAGCTTATCTAGCAGGTTTAGCAGTGGGTTATTGGGATAGCGTGGATGATATTCAATCTCAATGGATTATTGATAAAGAGTTCTATCCAGAAATGGAGAAAGAGAAAGTAGAAAACCTCTTGCACTACTGGCATAAAGCAGTAAAATGCGCTCAAAATTGGATTGAAGAATAAAAACAACAACTAATCAAATAAAGTAATAATTATGTCGATTTTAGTAGCAGAAATAATAGGAACCATGTTACTTATTATATTAGGTAATGGAGTGGTGGCTAATGTTGTCTTGAAAGGAACAAAAGGCAACGATTCAGGATGGATTGTGATAACTACGGGTTGGGCTCTGGCTGTTTTTGTGGGTGTGGTAGTGGCTGGTCCCTATAGTGGAGGACATTTAAATCCAGCTGTAACAATTGGATTAGCAGCAATTGGTAAGATTTCATGGAGTATAGTTCCCGAGTATCTAGCAGGTGAAATGCTTGGAGCTTTGATTGGTGGGTTTTTAGTATGGGTTTTTTATAAAGACCACTTTAAAATAACGGAAGATGAAATTGGTAAGCGAGCTTGTTTTTGTACTGTACCCAATATTCGAAATACATTTTCAAACTTAACAAGTGAAATTATAGGAACCTTTGTTTTAGTGTTTGTGGTCTTTTATTTAGCCGGTCCAGAACTATCTCTTATGGGAAAAGCTGTTGAATCAGGGGCAGTTGATGGAAGAGCAGTGATAGGTTTGGGTTCGATTGGAGCAGTTCCTGTTGCATTTCTTATCTGGGTGATTGGCTTGTCTTTAGGAGGAACAACAGGATACGCAATTAATCCAGTGCGTGATTTAGGTCCAAGAATTATGCATGCTATTTTGCCAGTTGAAGGAAGCAGCGACTGGGGATATGCTTGGATTCCTGTTGTAGGTCCTATTATTGGAGCACTTATAGCAGCATTATTATATATTGCATTATCATAAGTTGAACGTTGCAAACTATTAAATTATAAATGATACGTCAGCTTATATAGTTCTTTAACAAACCCCTGAAAATCCTTTATTTTCAGGGGTTTGTTAGTTTATGATTATATGGTTTTTTATAAAAACTCACAGTGAAATATTGATTAGAGCAAGACAGGATGACAAATGGATCAAAATCATACATCTACGTAGCCATTGCTGTAGCAAGTTGGTCTACTGTGGCAACAGCTTTCAAAATAGGTTTATGTCATTACTCCTATTATGAGCTTTTGCTAGTAGCAGCGATTACTGCAATGTTAGTGTTTGCTCTGATAATTAGTTTCCAAGGAAAGTGGCATTTATTCAAAACGATTAGCTGCAAAGAATGGAAACTTTTTGCATTATCTGGGCTATTAAGTCCTGCAGGATACTATCTGATCCTCTTTAAAGCTTATGAGTTGCTGCCTGCACAAATTGCTCAATCAATCAATTACTCGTGGGCAATTGTGCTTACATTGCTTTTATCAGTGTTTATGAAGAAGCGCATACCTGCACTTAAGTTTTTAGGAATGTCCATATCATTGGGTGGTGTAGCACTTATATCATTAGGGTCGAAAGCAATCTCTGGTGTTCAACTTTCAGTTACTGGTTTATTCTTAGCTTTTAGCAGTGCTTTTGTGTGGGCATCTTTTTGGGTACTCAATAAAAAGAATGAGAACACAGACAATGTATTGGCACTGTTTGGAAGTTTCTTTTTTGGATCTGTATATCTGATTATTGGTTCGTTGTTTGTTGGTGTACAGTTGCTATCCATAGGAGGATTGTTATCATCGATATATGTCGGTCTTTTTGAAATGGCAATACCGTTCATATTTTTTGGTTTGGCACTTAAGAAAACTGATAATCCTGTATTGATAAATCAACTGTGTTACCTATCCCCTTTTATCTCTCTGTTTATTATTCAATCTGTGTTGGGCGAACAGATATTCGTCACAACTATCGTCGGTCTGTTGCTGATTATAGGTGGGATTTTGTTTAATGAATATGGAGTAATAAAAAAGACTAATTTAAAATCATAAAAACCGACTCCCATTTTTATAAAGGACTCGGTTTTTATATTGTTTTTTTCTTGGAACAAGTAGTTACAACGGAAACTCCTCCCTAATAGGATCATCATAGTGCTCTTGCAATCTTTTCAATTCTGCTTTGAGCTCGTTTGTAATATCTGCATATTCGGGTTGTCCGTATAAATTATGCATCTCACTGATGTCTTTCTCTAAGTCGTAAAGCTCCCACGTATCAATATCGTTGTAGAAGTGAATCAATTTATAACGTTCTGTTCTCACACCATAGTGACGTTTCACCATGTGTTCTGCTGGGAATTCATAATAGTGATAATACAATGACCTGCGCCATTTGTTTTTATCAACTTTGTCTGTTAATAACGGCAACAAAGAAACACCTTGTATATCATCAGGTACTTCAACTCCAGCAATCTCCAACATGGTTGGAGCAAAATCGATGTTTTGAACCATGAGAGAGATGTCCCCGCGCTTCTTTAAGTGTGATGGTAAATGCATCACCAGTGGTGTACTCATCGACTCTTCATACATAAAGCGTTTGTCAAACCATCCGTGTTCACCCATATAAAAACCTTGATCGGAGGTGTACATTATAACTGTATTTTTCAACATTCCATTGGCTTCTAAATAATCTAATACACGTCCTACGTTTTCATCAAGCGATTTAACAGTTTTAGCATAATCACGCATGTAGCGTTGATACTTCCACTCGGCTAATTCTTTTCCTTTCAAATCGGCAGCGTAAAACTTTTCGATAATAGGGTCATAATGCTTGTCCCAAGCTGCTTTTTGCGCATCGTTCATTCGTCCATAAGAACCGTTGATGAAAGCTCCAGAAAGTCTGGTCTTAACTCCTTCACGTTTCATCTTCAAGTCGTTCACCAAATCCATGTCGTGATTGCTGGCAATACTCATTTCTTGTTCGGCTGCAGCAACACGCCCTTCATAGTCGTCATAAAAATTGTGTGGTAATTCAAACACTTTGTCTTCATAAAGTGCAAGATGAGTAGTGTCACTCATCCAATTGCGGTGAGCAACTTTGTGATGAATGAACAAACAGAATGGATCTTCTTTATCTCTTCCATTTTCCAACCATTCAATACTTTTATCAGTAATGATATCGGTTACGTAACCATTATATCTATTTCTACCTTCTGGTGTTATAAAAACAGGATTGTAATAGTCTCCTTGTCCAGGAAGGATTTCCCAAAAGTCAAAGTTAGTTGGCTCACTATCTAAGTGCCATTTTCCAATCATTGCTGTTTGATAGCCTGCACCTTTCAAAAGTTGTTGAACCGTTTGCTGATCACCATCAAAAGTGGTGTGGTTGTCTAACTTTCCATTCTTGTGGCTGTGCTTACCTGTTAAAAGTGCTGCACGGCTAGGACCAGAAATAGAATTACACACAAAGGCATTCTCAAAAAGAACACCACCTTCGGCAATTCTGTCTAAGTTAGGTGTTTCAATATGACGATTGTCATAGCTACTCATCATCTGACGGGTATGATCGTCCGTCATGATGTAAACTATGTTCAACGGCTCTATAGGCTGCGATTTTTGTTCATTTTGACAGGAAGCTAATGTAGCCATTCCTGCTAAGGGATACAGAAGTTTTGAATTAAAATGTTGCATAGATATTTAGTAATTTGACTATTTTAAAATAGTAGATATTCAGAATTTTCTTTTACTCTTTCCTTAAAAACACTTCGTAGAGATACTCTTTCATAAATTCAGCAACTTGATCCTAATATCGAAAGAGTTTTATCGTATAAGTTGAATATTACTCTGAAAATATAGACATAATCGGACGACCAATCCACACTTGTGGCTGATCAACTCCAAACATATAGCCTATAGTAGCAGCAATGTCATACACCATCGTGCTCTCGGGTATTTCAAAATCGTTTTTTATACCTTTTCCATAAAACACAAGTGGTGTTTCCATTTCATCTAAGGTGGGACCACCGTGCCCCGTGCCTTTTCCTCCATGATCGGAAACCAATACAAAAACGGTTTCATCCATCATGCCCGCATCTTCCACAGCATCCACAATGGCTTGCAAGGAGTTGTCAAGATGATTTAGCATGTTGTAATATGCATCCGATTCCCACCCGTCGCTATGGCCTGCACCATCGGGTTGATCAAAAATAATTGCACAAAAATGGGGCTTCTCTGAGGTAATATAATCTACAACTGGAGCAACTGAGCCTTTTATATTGACTCCAGATAAGCCTGCTTGTTGCATATTATCAATTGATTTACTGTCTGCAAGATAAGACATTCCGTTCCACTCATAGATATAACCCATTTCGGCTTTGGGGTCTATTTGCCTAATAAGATAAAAGATATCGGGGAAAAGATCGTTTTCGGTTAACTCTCGCGAGTCGAAATCGGGTTCTTTACTTCCCCAAGTATTGAATCCATGTAGTTCGGGACATGCACCCATAAAAATTGAAGCCCAATTGGCAGCACTTGATGATGGTAATACTGATCTTGTTTTTAGAGTGTGTGAACCCTTCTTCATCATAGCTCGATAGTTGGGCATGGCAACTCCATTCTTCAAACTATTAGCACTCATTCCATCAAAGCCAATAAGGATAACATGTTTTGGTGGATTCTTCATCTGTGGATTGCTGTTTTTGTTACAGCTAATCGTTACAGAAAACAACAGGAGCGAAAGCACTACTCCGATGATGCGATTCATTTTTACCATGTAATTGAAAGTATTATAGTTAGATTATTATAGATGTTAATCGAAATTCAACTTGTGAACCATAAATATAG
>CAZXGV010000079.1:0-10086 GCA_964640575.1 uncultured Dysgonomonadaceae bacterium | reverse complement strand
TTAAGAGTTCATCTGCAATAAGCCCTACTCCTCTATCGCAGTTGGAACAACAAACCGAACCACTATTGCTCCAGTTACACCCGCCGAAATAATAATTATTTTAATAATTAATATTTTTACAATTAAGAAAGAAGAGATAAGCACCATTGTCATCATCAGTGCAATAATTCTATATTTACCCTTCAGGGTTACGCCTTTTTGTCGTTGGTAATTTTTGATACGAGGACCTAAGTACTTGTTTTCCAGCAACCAAGCATATAGTTTTTCAGAGCTTTTCGCATACAATGCTGCTGATAGTAACACAAAAGGTGTGGTGGGCAAACCAGGCACAAATATACCTATCACCCCCAAAACCAAAGAGATAGTTCCCCCCAAAACATAAAGAGCTCTTACAACTCTATTCTTTTTCAACTCCAACTGATAGTCTTTCTCCGAAATTGAAATTTCTTTACATCGTGGTTGTGCGTTATTCAGTTTGTTTCTGTATTCCATTAAAATTCTAAATTATAACTTTGCGGTTTCTCTATTAGTTATTCATGCAATTACACATAACTGCAACAAATGATAAAGATAACTATTTATTCTCACACACAAAACATCTTCTATACTTAGATACCCACTTCAATGCAATTTTACTCCCCAAAATAGTCTATGAAACGGCACCATTTTGATTGAATTTATGCGCTTTATCTATTGACTTTATTCTGAAACTACATGCATTTGATTTAAAATTGTTATATTTGTATAGAGTATTACTCTCTATAAGAGATTGATTCAAAATTGATAGATAGAAGTAAAGCAATAAATAACCATAAAAGTAAAACAACATGAAGAGTAAAAATATAAATCTACTATTTGTTTGCCTTGGCAACATTTGTCGTTCTCCAGCTGCAGAAGGAATTATGAAAAAAATGATTGCGGACGAAGGACTTGATGACAGAGTTTTTATAGACTCTGCTGGTACGTCTAATTGGAATGAAGGAAAAAAGCCTGACGAACGCATGCAACAGCACGGTTCAAAACGTGGCTACGAATTTGACAGTGTAGCACGTCAATTCCGCTCATCCGATTTTGAGAAGTTTGATTACATTATTGTGATGGATGACAATAACTACTTGAATACGAAAAAACTGGCTGCCACCCAAGAAGATGTTGACAAGATACATCGCATGACCGATTTCTCAACTAAGTTTTCTGACCATGACCATGTCCCAGACCCCTATTATGGAGGCGATGACGGATTTAATTTGGTAATGGATTTATTAGAAGATGCAGCCAAGGGCTTGATGGAAGAAATTAAATCAAAATTATAAACAGCACTAAATTATCCGATAGTATATATAAATTGAGGGTTTGAAGCGTGTGCTTCAAACCCTCAATTATTTTTACATAGATTGCAAAAAATATTTTTTTATTACAATTGATTATATTACTACACTAAATAACATAGAGCGAGCTGATAGATTCATTATTGCACACCCTTTCAATTGAATTAGCAAACATATCAGCAACTGATATAATTTTCACTTTAGAGCTTTTTTTCGAATACGGAATACTATCTGTAAATATAATTTCAGTCAATTCGGACTGATCCACACGAGTTGTTGCTGGGTCAGACATAACTGCATGACTTGCAATTGCTCTGACGGACTTCGCCCCAGTTTTCATCATTAGTTTTGCTGCTTTTGTGATAGTGCCTGCTGTATCTACAATGTCATCAATTAATAAAACATCCATCCCTTTTACATCTCCAATTATTTGCATATCGGAAATCACATTTGCCTTTTTTCTCAATTTGTAGCAAATCACCATTGGAACCCCCAAAAACTTGGCATAAGCGCTGGCGCGCTTTGTTCCACCCACATCAGGCGTAGCAATTACTAAATTCTCTTGATCTAATCCTCGCATATAGTCTACAAAAACACCCGAAGCATATAAATGGTCCACAGGAACATCGAAGAAACCTTGTATTTGATCGGCATGCAAGTCCATAGTTATCAATCGGTCGATGCCCGCAGTGCTAAGTATATTTGCTATTAACTTTGCACCAATAGCTACTCTTGGTTTATCTTTGCGGTCTTGGCGTGCCCATCCAAAATATGGAATCACGGCAACAATAGATTTAGCAGATGCACGCTTTGCAGCGTCAATCATAAGTAACAACTCCATCAAATTGTCTGAATTGGGAAAAGTAGATTGAATTAGGAAAACTTCTCGTCCCCTAATAGATTCTTCATAAGACACTGTAAATTCACCATCGGCAAAGTGTTGAATATCCATATTTCCTAATGAACAATCCAGACTTTTGCACACTTTCTCGGCAAAATAGCGAGAATTAGTACCAGCGAAAATTTTGAAGGGCTTTTCTTGCATTTTATTTTAATGTTTATTGAAAATAAATTTCCAATTCTATTTGTTTAATTTTGAATAGTGCTTAGAGTCAACAAATGTACGAAATCTATCGCTTTAATTAAAATATTAATTTCAATGTAACTTGTAAATTTCACCTGAATAAGCCTCTATTTCCACCTCAAACAAACCTGTACCACTACACGTTATAGCAGGAGTGTTACCATTAAGCATAGGCGTTGCTTTTTTAATATTCTTTCTTTTTGTTTTAAAAAAAGCAAAAGCATCATCGGGTATGTTTACTTTTACGTCAGATTCGCTGTCATTAAAATTAACCACTACCAAAAAGAGACTTTCCCCATCTCCTCGCAAAAAGGCATATTTCTTCATCGAATTGAAAGCCATATTATCATAATTGGCATACATCAAATCATAAAATTTACCATCACTGAAGGCTTTTTTCTTATTGATAAGTAGTAAAAGTGAAGAATAAGCGTTCTTTAGTTTTATTTCATCGGTTGTTAATTTTGCACTGTTCCATTTTCCATTATTATTCCAACGTACAATTTTGTCTATCGACCAATAATCGAAGATTGTAGTTCTGCCATCCATGCCACTAAATCCCTCTTTATCCATCCCCCTTTCGCCTAGTTCTTGACCGAAATAAACCATAATTGGATTTGTATTAACACATGCAGTCAGAATCATTGCAGCAAGACCCTTCTGGGCATCGCCCAAAAAAGAATCGGAAGCCAACCGTTGCTCATCATGATTTTCGATAAAGTTGAGCATTCTTGGTTGTATGTCCCCCACTTCACTCAATGTGAATGTAATATCAGAAGCAGGACGATGACCCGATGCTACATCCCTTATCACATCATACAATCCAACTTTATCGTACAGGTAATCAAAAGTATTGTCAGATAGAAAACTGCGATACGCATCTTTATTATATATTTCAGCAATAAAAAGCACATTTGGATACTTATCTTTCACAATAGGAATCACCCATTTCCAAAACTCCAAAGGCACCATTTCTGCCATGTCACACCTAAAAGCATCCACCTTTTTCTGTGCCCAAAACAGCAAGATATCTTTCATCTTGTGCCACGTATCTGGTATTGGCGAAAAGTGAGGTTTGAATCCGTTTTGATAATCCACACCATAGTTTAGCTTCACCGTTTCGTACCAATCATACTTCGATGGTTTGTGTGAAAAACTATCATTACCAGTAGCCTTAGCAGGATTTTCACGGTAACTATTCACTATATCATTTGTGGGTAAAAGACTTAAATCTAACTCCTTATCAGTTATATAATAGAAGTTATTGTTGGGAGAGAAAGCTTGCGACGAATCATCATTAGCGCCAAATTCCGAAACATCCTCAGGCTTCATTATCGACTTATAGTCGCGTGCCAAATGGTTCGGCACAAAATCAATTATCACCCCCATATCGTTTTTGTGTGTTCGGGTTACCAAGTTTTCAAACTCCTTCATCCTGTTTTCTACCTTCACAGCCAAGTCAGGATCCACATCGTAGTAGTCTCTAATGGCATAAGGCGAACCAGCGTTCCCTTTTATAATTTCGGGATATTGCTGCGGTATTCCATACTTCGTATAGTCCGTTTTAGAGGCATGAGCAAGCACTCCTGTATACCAAACATGGGTAAACCCCATCCCCTTGATATCGTTCAATGCTCTATTGGTAAAGTGGTTCATCTTACCACAACCATTTTCGTTGATGTTACCATTGTACTTCCTTTTGTTTGTTTTGTTTCCAAACAATCGAGGAAGTACTTGATATATTATAATTTTCTTTTTATTCATAGTTATTTTTTAAAGTCCAGCAGTTCAAATCGTTTTGCCCTCACAATAGAGCTTGTTGATTTTCTCTCATTCAGAGTTCTAACCGCTTCTTTATATCCTGTTTCAACAATCTCATCCGTGTGCGAGAGATCAAACATCCAATATTTATTTAATCCCTCAGTCTCAATCAATACATTACATAGCTTTTTGTCTGCCAATGTGTTTGATGTTGCCATCATCGTAAAAGTCCTTTCGGCGTAGTACTTCAAATTATTTTTATCCTCGGGTGGCATAATCATGGCTACATTCACACCAAACAACACATTGCATTTATCTTTGATAACAGAGGCAGGTAAGTTTTTGAAAAGACCACCATCTACATAAGACCTCCCATCAATTACCACAGGCGAAAAGATAAGCGGCACACAGCATGAAGCAACCACCGAATCAACCAAATTTTTGCCTACCGAAAACTCAACATACCTTCCCTTTTCCCAATCAGTTGCTACCGCAGTAAAAGGAATTTGAAGTTGCTCAAATGTCTTCGCTCGCAAGTTCCTCTTTATAAAACTCCTCAATCCTGTTGGCCGAAACAGCCCACTGGTAGGAAGCATAAACTCTACAAACTGTTTAAACTTGGTGTCTTTAAACATATCCACTATTTCATCGGGAGTGAAGCCATCTGCATAGAAAACACCCGCCAATGCGCCAGCACTTGTACCTGCAATGATATCAGGTTTTAATCTTCGTTCTTCGAGTGCTTTTATTGCACCCAAATGTGCAAATCCTTTTGCACCACCACCACTTAGGGCGTATCCGATATTGTGCTTCTTGAGGAAATTAAAGAATATCATAGAAAATGTTATTAATAGGTTTGACTACAACTCGGAATTAAATGGATTTAAAACTCTAACCCTTCTAATTTATTAAAAGTAGCATGAAGTCTACACTTGAAAAGTCAATTTACCTGCTTCAATCATCCCAAATCTTCTAAAAGAGGATTTTTGGTTGAGTGCTGATTATTAGGCTTCTCCAGATAGGGACCAAAAGTAGTAAAAAGCTGATAATCAACAATCAATATTTCCAAAGCAAACTCAACATCGCAAATAGTCAATAATCTGGATGCTTAAGATAATGCAATTACTACAATCTACCTAACAAAATTACAATAATTGTGAGATTGTTTTATTTAAAACAGGGTGCATTAATTTTGGTGCAATCTCTGCTAATGGCTTTAAAACAAAATCGCGTTGCTGAATCTGTGGGTGTGGAATAATGAGTGTTGGAGCATCGTGAATGATTGAATCGCCATAGAACAAAATATCAATATCAATAATTCTATCTGCATATCCATTCAAATCAGACTTTGTCAGCCTCCCCATTTCACTCTCTATCAGCTGTGTGTTAGCCAGCAGTTTATAGGGAGACAATGTGGTTTTTATCTCCACCGCACAGTTCAAAAACAAATTATCCGAATCGAACCCAAATGGCTCTGATACATAAAAAGCAGACAAGGAAATTATTTCCCCTATCTGCTTTTCTATTTTTCTTAATGCTACTTCAATATTCTTCTTCTTGTCTCCCAAGTTAGTGCCTAAGCCTAAATAAACGGTAACGAGAATATTTCCATTTATATTGTTCACATTCTATTTTTTCTAACTACTTTTCAGTTGACAATTTCACAATGTTAGCTCTACTACAAAATAAAACATTAAATGATGAGCATCGCATCACCATAAGCACCAAAACGATACTTTTTCTTTACTGCTAATTCGTATGCATCCATAATCTTATCATACCCCCCAAAGGCTGCAGTCATCATCAAGAGCGTCGAATAAGGCATATTGAAATTGGTTATCATCGAGTCGGCAAACCTAAACTCATAAGGTGGAAAAATAAATGCATTGGTCCACCCATCGCGAGGCTTAAGATGCCCATCGGTGCTAACCACTGTTTCCACTGCGCGCATAGTGGCAGTACCAACCACACATATTTTCGATTGTCTATCTTTTGCTCTATTTACATTTTTACAAAACTCTTCGGTAACAAGAATTTGTTCCGAGTCAATTTTATGCTTTGTCAGGTCTTCTACATCGATATCTCTGTATGCACCCAACGCATTGTGTATAGTCAGATAGTCATATTCAATTCCTTTTATTTGCATTCGCTTCATTAGCTCGCGACTAAAATGGAGTCCAGCTGCTGGTGCAACCACCGCCCCCTCATTTTCAGCAAAAATGTTTTGATATCTCTCCATATCCTCTGGCTCGGCCATCCTATTCATATAGTCTGGCAATGGAGTTTCACCAATCAGATGTAGTAAGCGTTTAAACTCATCATAGGGACCATCATATAAGAACCTAATGGTGCGCCCTCGCGATGTTGTGTTGTCTATCACCTCTGCAATTAGCTCCTCGTTTTCTCCAAAATAGAGTTTATTGCCAATTCTTATTTTTCGTGCAGGATGTACAAGAACATCCCAAAGATGTTGACTTGGATTTAACTCTCTGAGAAGAAAAACCTCGATGTTAGCGTTTGTCTTCTCTTTGTGTCCAAATAAACGCGCAGGAAAAACTCGTGTATTATTAAAAATGAAAAAATCTTTTTCATCAAAATAATCCAGAATATCCTTAAACTCTTTGTGTTCAATTTTATCAGAGTCTTTGTGAACAACCATTAATCTTGACTCATCCCTATTCTTTGCGGGATACTTTGCCAAAAGCTCTTCTGGCAATTCAAATTTAAATTGAGATAATTTCATATGTTGTAATAATGTTTTTTAATATAATGTTTAGATGTTTCTATCGAAAAAATCATCCAGTTCATCCACTTGCAAGCAATTGTCTAATGTGGCATCGCCCACGCGAGTCCTAACAAGCGACGTCAAATGACCACCCGAGTCCAAACTCTTGCCAATGTCCCTTGCCAACGCCCTTATATAGGTTCCTTTGCTACACACAATCGATATTGTGATATATGGCAAGTCATATCTGTCTAATGCTATCTTATCTATAACCAACAATTTGGGTTTTAGTTCAAACTCCACCTTGTTTCGAGCCAACTCGTAAGCTCTTTTCCCATTCACTTTGCAAGCCGAAAAGTTGGGTGGTATTTGCCATATCTCGCCCACAAATTTTTTCAACGCATCGTGCACCATCTCTTCCGTTATGTGGTCTGTTGGATACTCTGCGTCCACTTCAGTTTCCAAATCAAACGAGGGAGTGGTTGCTCCCAATTTTATAGTAGCCACATACTCTTTCACACCCGCCTGCAGTCGCTCTATCTGCTTGGTTTTCCTCCCAGTACACACAATCATCACCCCCGTTGCCAATGGATCTAATGTGCCAGCATGACCCACCTTCAGTTTCTTCAACTTCAGTTTTTCGCGCAGCTTTCCTCTAATCACCTTCACTAATCGGAACGAAGTCCAATGAAGAGGCTTATTAACATATAGGATTTCTCCCTCTATAAAGTTCATCATACTATTGACAGTTCGACACCACTAAAAAGCAGCACAAGCAAAATACCTCCTACTATTATGCGGTAATAACCAAAAGCTTTGAAACCGTGACGTGTAAGGAATTCGATAAAAAACTTAATTGCACCCATTGCCACAATAAATGCTATCACATTACCAATGAGCAGTGTGGTCAAGTTTGCTTGCATCATGGCTGCACCCGATGGATCTAACAAAAGTTTCAACAACTTGTAGCCTCCCGCCGCCGCCATGGTAGGCACTGCCAAGAAAAAGGAGAACTCTGCTGCATTCTTGCGAGTTAGCTTTGTGGACATGCCCCCTACTATCGTCGCCATCGAACGCGACACTCCCGGTATCATGGCAATACATTGCCAAAAACCAATTTTAAGGGCACGCTTCCACCCCACCTCTTGGTTGTCAGTGGTTTTTTTAAACCATTTATCTACAAACAGCATAAACACCCCACCCAACACCAGCATAATGGCTACAACCAATACGCTCTCGAGCAATGCATCAATATAATCAATTAATAGCAACCCTATAATAGCTGCAGGCAAAAAAGCGATAAACAGTTTATAATAGAAGTCCCACGATTGAAAAAAACGTTTCCAATAGAGCACTATCACCGACAAGATAGCTCCAAACTGAATATTCACGGTAAATGCTTTTACAAACTCGGTGCTTTCAACACCCAACAAGGCTTGCGTTATTATCATGTGTCCAGTCGAAGAAACAGGCAAAAACTCGGTTAGCCCTTCTACAATGGCTATAATAATTGTTTCAAATAAATTCATTTAATAAAATGGGGATAAAGTGTGAATAAAGAGAATCTGTGTGTCTTTTACTTCTTCGCTCTCCGTGCTTGTCTCTGTTCTTTGTCAGGAATAAGAATACCCACAATCATTACCAAAAAACCAATGAAGCATACAAGGGGTGCTACTTTTATTCGACGTGCACTAAAAATATCTGGTTCAAACCCACCCTCGAAAGTGGTGGCAGGTCCTGTCATCAACAAAAAACCAGTAATAATCATCACCACTGCTACTCCAATAATGATGAAGTTAATCTTGCTCAGCGCAAAACTTTTGGATGGCACATCAGTCTCTTTATTTGTTCGTTTTCTTACAGACATTGTCAAAATATAATAATTAAATTTAGATATAATACAAATGGTTGCTTTTCATGCGCAAATAATGATTGACCGCAAATATAGTGGATAGATAAGTAATTACAATACCTAACACTATGACCGAGGCAAACACAAAAATCAAATCATTGGTCTGCAAAATACTACGTAAATCAGCATACTGTTGCGCCAGATAATAGAGCAACCCCATAATAAGCAAATTGGCAATCAATGCTGCAAAAATACCATCTACAATGTTTCTTATTATAAAGGGCTTGCGAATAAAGCCATTGGTTGCACCCACCAAACGCATTGTGTTGATGATAAATCGTTTCGAATAGATACTCAAACGGATGGTGTTTCGGATTAGCGTAAACGATATAAACAACAAAATGAGCGAAAGCACCAGCAATATTGTGCTTATCTTTGTCAAGTTGTTATTCACCAAGTCCAGTGCCTCCTGGCGGTATAGCAAATCGTCCACATTGGTCTCTGCTTTTATCTGTTGCGACACAAATGTCAAACTATCCGAATTGGCATAGTTAGAGTGCAGGCGAATTTCGATACAGTCCGTTACAGGGTTATAGCCCAATAGCTCTTCGGGATCTTCTCCCAAATCTTCAATCAATTGCTCCTTGGCTACCTCCTTGCTGATAAAGAGAGACGATTTGACAAAAGGCATCGAATCGAGTCGCTTTCTCAGATTGCTAATTTCCGAATCGCTTACATCTTCCGATAGCATCACACTAAAGCTCATGTTCTCTTTCACATATGAAGAGATGCCCTTCCCCACAAAAAAGGTCAGCACCGTCAGCCCCATCAATAACAACACCAAAGTAACACTTACAATGGATGTTATTTTGGCGTTGATAATTGTAAACCTGTTAATCTTATCTCTCTTAGTCATTCGGAAGGGTTGATAAAAGCCACTTTTACAGCAAACACATAGTGTTTCGCAAATTAAGATGCAAAGTAACAAAAATATTGGTCATTAACACAATAATTTGTGATATTTAATTGTCTTTGTTGGAAAAACGAGGCTTTTGTGAATGGGGAATGGTGAATTATGAATTATGAATGATGAATTGTGAATGGGGTGCGGGGGGGGCGAGGTGCGTGTTACGGGGGTGTGGATTTTCACTGTTGTCGTGTAATGTTATGGCACGTGTTGGCGATTTTATTCTCTGCAATTGCAAGGGATAGGTCGCGATCTGTCCTCTCCATTACTCCATCATCATTTATTAAATTCCACTTGCTGGCGCAGACATTTGTCTGTGTTTTTTTATTCTGACATCATCAATGGTATGGATGGATATCCGCGCCAGCT
>CAZXGV010000078.1:0-10096 GCA_964640575.1 uncultured Dysgonomonadaceae bacterium | reverse complement strand
TTAATATCGTCTTTGCTTTTACCTGTTTTCTCTTGCAATCTACCGTAGAGCTCATCTTCTTTTCCTTCAACATATTTCAGGTCGTCATCGGTAAGATTAGCCCACTGTTGTTTTGCTTTTCCTTTTAACTGATTCCACTTTCCTTTAAATCTTAAATCATCCATGTCGATTAATTTTAAATGTTAGTTTTATTACATTACAGTGTTTAAACAATGGGAATAAAACATAAGTTCATGGACTTAACAAACCTTAGATTAACAGCATTAAAATTCAGAAGTAAAGTGGAAGGTGATATTTTTAAAGTCTTGTTGTGCCATCATCAACATATAATTTGACTCAGCTAGAAATACGTCCCTACCCTGTTTGTCGTGAGCCATGTATTGATATTTACGTTTTTTGAAATCTTCTAATTCTTCAGCATTATCACTCTCTATCCAACATGCTTTAAATAGATTTATTGGTTCCCAACGGCACTGAGCACCATACTCATGCAACAGACGATATTCAATAACCTCAAATTGGAGTTGTCCAACTGTACCAATAATTTTGCGACCATTGAATTGATTTGTAAAAAGCTGTGCTACTCCCTCGTCCATCAACTGCTCAATACCCTTATGTAATTGCTTCGATTTCATTGGATCTGCATTTTCTATATACTTAAACATTTCGGGCGAAAAGCTGGGCAACCCTTTAAAGTGTAAATCTTCGCCCGACGTCAATGTATCTCCAATTTTAAAATTACCAGTATCAGGCAAACCCACTATATCGCCAGCATAGGCTTCATCTAGAATCTCTTTTTTTTGTGCCATAAAAGCGGTGGGCGATGAGAAGCGCATCATACGATCGAAGCGAACGTGTTTATAGTTAACGTTACGCTCAAATTTACCAGAGCAGATTCTCAAGAATGCAATGCGCGAACGATGATTGGGGTCCATGTTGGCATGAATCTTAAATACAAAACCACTAAAAGAATCTTCATAAGGATCGACCTCACGTTCTTCGGCTACTACTGGGCGTGGTGATGGTGCAATATCGATAAAACAATCTAGCAGCTCTTTCACTCCAAAATTATTCAAAGCCGATCCGAAGAAAATTGGAGCTAACTTTCCTTTTAAATACTCGTCCCTACTGAATTCAGGGTAAACTCCGGTAACCAACTCAACCTCTTCACGCAAGTTTTCAGCTAATGCTTCGCCAATGTGTGCTTCTAAATCATCCTCATTAATATCTTTTACAGCAATAGATTTTGTGACCGTTTGTTTGCTTGGCTGGAACAAGTCAAGACTGTCTTTATATAAATTGTATACACCTTTAAATCTATCCCCCATTTCGATAGGCCAACTCAAAGGGCGTACTTTTATCTGCAATTCATTTTCTAGCTCATCCAAAATGTCAAAAGGGTCGCGACCCTCTCTGTCCAGTTTGTTTACAAATATCATAACTGGAGTATTGCGCATACGACACACTTCCATTAGTTTGCGCGTCTGCACCTCCACACCTTTTGCAACGTCCACCACTACAATCACACTATCAACAGCTGTAAGTGTGCGAAAGGTGTCTTCAGCAAAGTCCTGATGCCCAGGTGTATCTAGAATATTTATTTTATGGTCTTCATAATCGAACCCCATAACAGAAGTAGCTACTGATATACCTCGTTGTTTCTCAATTTCCATCCAGTCAGAGGTTGCTGTTTTCTTTATCTTGTTTGATTTTACAGCTCCCGCAATATGTATGGCACCACCAAAGAGCAAGAGCTTTTCGGTGAGTGTGGTTTTTCCCGCATCTGGGTGACTTATAATGGCAAATGTACGACGTTTCTGTATCTCTTTTTTAATACTCATATATGTTTCTTGACTTTTTTGTCTATTAGTATGTACTCTAGGCACACATCTTTTTTACTATCTGTTTTCTCCATGAAATTTATTTAAAAATTTCTGCAAACTCACTTCCCAGTGAGGAATAGTGAAATGGAATGTATCTTGTATTTTCGTTTTATCAAGCACGGTGTATGGTGGACGAATGGCAGCAGTAGGATAGTCGTCGGTAGCAATAGGTTTCAATTGGCAGTTCTCTATATTTGACAGTTTTTTTATTTTTTCAGCAAATCCAAACCATGTTGTTTCTCCTAGATTTGAAAAATGATAGATACCTTCTTTCCATTCTCCACCCTCGGCATCATCCAAAATAATAGTAATAGCTTCAGCCAAATCATGCGCATAAGTGGGTGTTCCATGTTGGTCGTTTACGATTGTCAATACCTCTCTTTCTTTCATGAGGCGTAACATCGTTTTCACGAAGTTTACTTTGTAGGAAGAGTAAAGCCAAGCAGTGCGAATGATAATAGAGTTTGGAGCAATGGACATGACAGCCTCTTCAGCTCTTAATTTTGCTTTGCCATATACCGATAATGGGTTGGCAGGCGAATCTTCGCGATAAGGCTTATTAGCCTTTCCATCGAAAACATAGTCGGTGGAAATATGTATCAATTTACACTTGAACTCAGCTGCTACTTTCGCTAAATTCTGTGCCCCTAAATGATTCACTGCATTGCACACTGCAACATTTGACTCACACAAATCAACCATGGTATAGGCTGCACAGTTGATAATATACTCAATAGAGTGTTGCTCAACATAGTTTCGCACAGCTTCATGTTGAGTTATATCTAAATCTGCCGATCCTGTATAAAAATATTGAAACATACTTTCATGTTGACTGTTCAAATATTTCAACTCGCTACCTAGCTGACCAGTTGCACCTGTTACTAATACTTTCTTCTGAACCAATCCATAATAATACTGCTCCTTAGTGGTAGTTTTTTCTGTACCACCCAAATGTTTATTCGAACCTGTGTAAATTGCCATTTTAGCTTTGTTTATTAGATAATGAGTGATATTTTTCTGACAAACTTCGCAATAAGTTTGATATTTGAGAGATTGCTGATGCTGTATCGGATGATATTTCCTTCTTCTGCAGCTTCAACAACAGATAACCATAGAGAGCTGTGAAGCAGACTTCCATCTCACTCATTTCCTGATTCGAAGATTTTCCTTTGAGCTCTTGAATGTAGGGTAGTGTTTTATAGTAAGATTCAATATACTTAGACTCCTTCGGATTTTTAAGCAGTTGTGTGTGAAAAAGAGTGAGTTCGTTCAACAACTCTTTGTTTGCATCGAGATGCCCTTCTTTTTCAACACCCTCCGACTTCATCTGCTCTATTAGGTGCAGATACCACTGACGCGCTTCTCCTTTCTCTTCATCAGAATAGCTAGTAGTGTCAATCAAAGCTTCTTGAACCTTATCGATATCCAATTCATAAGCGCGTAAAATATCTTCCAGTTGCCACATATAAAGCAAATACTCAGCTATATTTTCTCCTTTTTTTTGCTCTGCAATAAACATTTTCTACCTTCCTCTCTTTATCTTATTAGGCTCTGTTTCAAAATAGAATTACAAGTGAAATTAACAGACTATATACCCCTATATGCCTTGCTCATAATTACCTAAACTCGAACCTTTTGATTAAGTTTGTACAAAAATACAACGAATGATTAAGTTTCACATCATAGAATCGGGATATTTTATGGCCGACGGCGGTGCAATGTTTGGTCCAATACCAAAAATGTATTGGGAGCGAAAATACCCGTGCAATGAAAACAATCTATGTGTTATGGCTATGCGCTGTCTTTTTGTAGAAACAGAAAGCAGACGCATACTCATTGATACAGGCGTGGGAAATAAACATGAGCTTAAGTTTTATCAACCCCACAACTTGAAAGACATAATTGAAGAGATAAAAAGAATTGGTTATGACCCAAGCGAAATTACTGATGTAATATTGACCCATCTCCACTTTGATCATTGTGGCTATGCAACCTACTTTGATATAAATAAAAAAGCAATTCCGACATTTTCTAATGCTACCTATTGGTTGAGTAAAGCACAATGGGAGAACTATCGCAACCCTCGCTTGTATGAAGCCGATGCATTCTTTTCTGAAAACATTGAACCAGTTTTCCACTCCAACCAATTAACCCTAATAGAAGAAGATGCAAAGCTATTTGAGGGGTTTTCTTTAAAACTTTATGATGGGCATACACCTGGACAAATTGCAGTATTTATTGACAGCAACAACGATAAAATTGTTTATCCAGGTGATGTAGTGCCTACCTCTGCTCACATATCTCTTGGGTGGCTATCAGCTTTCGACAACAATGCCGCCTTGGCTATGGAAGAGAAAAAGCGATTGCTTGACAAAGTGGTTGAAGAGGGAAGAACTGCTATATTCTATCATGATGCACATATAGTATCGGCAAAGGTGGAGTATAAAAATGGATATTACTTTCTTAAAGATGCAAAACATGTGACTTAGCCATTGATTCAGCGCAGAGAGTCATTTTGTATAAAGCTTCACTTCATCCACCACTTTACTATTTTTTTGATCAATATATCAAGACTATCCTTTCTGAAAAAGTTTGCGCATTTTCAAAATGAATCTGTTTTCTATTGCATCCGTTTAATAATACTATAAGATTCTACAATACCAAGCTCTCCCGCTTTACGCAGGTCATCTAAACCTGTTGCTGTTTCACCAACCGACAATCGCGCTAATCCTCGATTAAAATAAGCCTCTGCAAATTGTGGCTCTATTTTAATAGCCTCAGAATAATCTGATATTGCCCCTCTGTAGTCTTTTTGAATACTTAATATTTCAGCACGATTGTAATAAGCATATATAAACTTAGGATCTAAGTTTAAAACTCTCTCATAATCTTTGATAATTACATTATATTCCAATGTTTTCTTTGATACTTCAGGCACAACTGATACACCATCGGTGGTTGTTTTCTCCTCACCTATAGGTAGCTTTTTTCTAGTGGGCAAGTCTGCAAGTCGGGTTTTACTTTCTTGAGTCTCTGGATTGAACTCTATTTGCTTAGATCGTGCTATTGCTCGTGCAAAATAGGCTAATACAAATTCTGGGTCTTTGGCAATTGCTTTATCAAAGTCTTCAATAGCAATATCATAATCTTGAATAAGCATATAGTCAAGTCCTCTTCCAAAATATAAATTTACATTATCTGTTGTCTCTTCAATTTTTTTGGAGTAGTTTTCAATTGACCTGAAGTGTGTCTGCACCTGTAATTCATTCAATGATGCCTCAGAGTTAGTTGCTCTAATTTTCCATGCTAAGCCTAAATTGTTATTTTCTTTGTCTAGTAATGCTGAATAATAAACGGGACGCCGCACTTCGTAAGGCTTCTCATAATAGGTTATAACAAATTTTGGTTCAAGTAGAATTTCCGTATTTACATTTTGAACCTTGCCTCTAGTTTCACTCTTATATTTAGACTTCTTTTCTGCTTTCTTATCTGCTACAACAAGCATTCTAAACTTGTCTATATCTTTATCAGTTTCTTCGCGTGTTCCTGAAGACTCTGAACTCTCAGGTGATTCTGCTTGCACAAAATATTCATTTTCCAACAGCCTTTTCGCTTCATTCTCCTTTGCACGCGCCAAATTATAATCAATTTCAGCGCCTTGCAAATCGTTCATTTGACGCTTTATCTGAGCTCGAGAATAAAACCCTTGGAAAAAGTCGGGATGCTCATCCAACACAACATTTAAATCACGTAAAGCATTTACATTGTCGCCAATTTCAGCATTTAGCATAGCTCGATTCAGGTATGCAATAGTGTTTGAAGGTTCTAACTCGATAACTTTGTCAAAATCTTTGATTGCTCTGTTATTATCTGCAACTTGGGCGCGCAGAAGTCCTCTGTTAAATCGAGCTATCAAATTATCCGAATCCATTTCAATTACACGATCATAGTCAGCCATTGCACCTCGCAAATCTTCCAGATGATAACGAACTAAACCACGATTTATATAGTTCCCTTCAAAATAGGGGTCCAAGCGTATAGCTTCATCCAAATCAGCAAGGGCTTTGTTATATTCTTCTTGTTGCAAATACAATATACCTCTCGCAGCAAAAGAATGTGATGTATAGGGGTCTTTATCTATGGTTGTGTTATAGTTTTCAAATGCATTTAAGGTATCACCTTTTTCTAAAAACATGGCAGCTCGCATTAGATATCCTGGTGTGTAATCAGGGAATAGTCTCAGGAGGTCTTCAAATGTTTTCTCTGCATCATCGAACTCCTTTAATTCGATTTTTACTATTCCCATATTGAGCAACGTTATTTTGTCTTCAGGCAAATACTCCAAACTCCGCCCATAATCTTCAGCTGCACCTTCATAGTCTTCCCTGTTTTGTCGAGCAGCACCTCTCAACTGATAAGCTCCCAACCAGTATGGATTGCGCTCAAGACACAAAGTGCAATCATCTTCAGCTCCTTTAAAGTCGTCTAAGAAAAACTTTGCCATACCCCTGTAATAATAAGGAGCAGCTAAATAGGGTTTAGCTCCAATCACTTGATTGAAATATTGTATAGCCAACACGTAATCCTCAAAGTAAAGAGCGTTGCGACCTATGAGCATAACCCTTTCTGTGTTTACCTGTGCTGTAGCTGCGGATAGAGAAAGAATTAAAAAGAGATTTATAAATAATCTTTTCATAATAATATAAACATCAATAGAATTGAATCTTTGCTTCCAAATTTGAAGGATTCAAAGATACACAACCTACACCACCTAAAAAACTAATTTATTATTCATCTCTTGAAAAATGAATAAGCTGTTGGTATAGGGTTAACTGTACTATAGTTATAGAGTAAAGAAATAAGAATTAGTTTAACATCCATCTTTAATACACTCTATATTGCTAGCAACTATTCAATTGAAATAGAACGTTGACCATTATCTTCCACTATGATTTGTACCTTCACTACATTTTCAGGTAATAAAGGTTCAATAAGTTCGGGCCACTCAATGAAACATAAGTGCCCACTATAGAAGTAATCTTCATACCCAAAATCATAAGCTTCTTCAATATTCTTGATTCGATAAAAGTCAAAATGAAAAACAGGGCTTCCATCTCTTTTTTCATATTCATTGACTATGGCAAAAGTAGGACTAGTAACTGATTCTGTTACTCCCAAGGCTTTACAAATAGCTTTTATGAAAGTGGTTTTACCAGCACCCATATCGCCATAAAAAGCATAAACATTGTTATTGCCCATATTTCTGATAAACAATTGAGCAACATGATTTAAATCTGATAAGCTTTTTAAAAGGAACTTCATACATTAATTAAAAAATCGAACACCTTAATAATCAATACAAAATTAGATAAATAAACCGAAAGTAGAATACAAATAACCAAAACCCTAGCTAAACTTTACTCTAAAAACATTAAAAACAAAATGTAAAGCGTAATGTCAGAGAATATTTTAATTTAGTTACTAAAATTTGCTATATTTGCTTATTATATAAGGCACAATAAACATCTTATAATTCAATCCTATGTATCTATCCGAAAAATCACAACACTACATCTCTCTGGAAGAGAAACATGGCGCACACAATTACGAACCTTTACCTGTGGTTTTAGCTAAAGGAAAAGGACCTGTTGTTTGGGACGTAGACGGCAAAAAATACTTCGATTTTTTATCAGCATATTCTGCAGTGAACCAAGGACATTGTCACCCCAAAATAGTGGAAGCTCTTACGACACAGGCAGAAACGTTATGCTTGACATCACGCGCTTTTTATAATGATTGTCTAGGTCCATATGAAGAGCTTATGTCTAAAATTTTTGGCTATGATAAACTACTTCCGATGAACTCTGGAGCTGAAGCCGTTGAGACTGCATTAAAACTAGCACGAAAATGGGCGTATCAAGTAAAAAAAGTGGAAGAAAATGAAGCAATTATAGTAACATGCAAAAACAATTTTCATGGAAGAACAATCTCAATAATTTCCTATTCAACTGATGAAAATGCGAAAAAAGAATATGGACCCTACACTCCAGGTTTTGAGGTAATAGAATACAATAACACTAAAGCTTTAAAGGAAATATTACAAGAAAAAGGCGAAAAAATTGCTGCATTTCTCGTTGAGCCCATACAAGGAGAAGCAGGAGTTGTAGTTCCTGATGAGGGATACCTCAGAACTTGCTTCGATTTGTGCAAACAACATAATGTTCTTTTTATAGCTGATGAAATACAAACTGGTATTGCTCGAACAGGGAGAATGCTTTGTTGCGACCATGAAAATGTAAGACCTGATATTGTAGTATTGGGAAAAGCTTTATCGGGTGGAGTATTGCCGGTGTCTGCCGTAATGTGTGATAACGAAATAATGATGACTATTTCACCAGGACAGCACGGATCTACATTTGGAGGCTTTCCATTGGCTTGCAAAGTTGCAATGGCTGCAATGAAAGTAGTAATCGATGAAAATCTAGCAGAAAAAGCAGAAAAGCTTGGGGAAATATTTAGGCAAATGATGAATGAAATCAATTCTCCATTTATAAAGCTGATTAGAGGAAAAGGGCTTTTAAATGCTGTAGAAATACAACCACACAATGGAAAGACAGCATGGGATGTGTGCCTGAAAATGGCTGATAATGGTTTATTAGCAAAACCAACGCACCAACATATTATCCGGTTTGCTCCCCCTCTGGTAATTAGAGAAGAAGAACTATATGAAGGATTGAAGATTATAGAAAAATCAATTAAATCATTAGAATAAAATGCAAACAGCTGAAAAAATACTGATGGTCCGCCCTGCTCATTTCGCTTATAATGAAGAAACGGCTAAAAACAACTTATTCCAAAACAAAACTTCACTTCCAAATCTAAACGAAATAGCTCTAGAAGAATTTGATAACTTTGTTGCTATATTGCGAAGAAATAAAATTGAAGTAATTGTTGTACAAGACACAATTGAGCCACATACTCCGGATTCTATATATCCTAATAATTGGTTTTCAACTCACTCTACAGGAGAACTTATTCTTTATCCCATGTTTGCAGAGAACAGGAAGAGAGAAAGAAAAAAACATGTTATTGAAACAGTTAAAAAGCATTTTCATGCACATAAAGTTATTGACTTAACGGAATGGGAAAATAAAAATAGATTTCTTGAAGGTACTGGGAGCTTAATTTTAGACCATAACAATAGGATTGTGTATGCGTGTCGATCCGAAAGAACTGATGATATTGTATTTGAAGAGTTCTATACAAAAATGAACTTCGAACCACAACTTTTTAATGCGTATGATGAAAATAATAAAACCATTTATCACACAAATATTATGCTGAGTATTGGTGAAAACCATGCTATCATTTGCACAGAATCAATAGTTGATGATAAGCGACGAACTAGTGTAATAGATAGTTTAAAGAAATCCAAGAAAGAAATCATAGAGATAACATTCGAGCAAATGAGAAGCTTCTGTGCTAATACGATAGAAGTGCGTAATTCTGAAAACAGGAAGAAATTGATTATGTCTGATGCTGCAAAAAAAGCTTTTACAAATGACCAAAAAAAAATCCTTGAAAGATATTGTGAAATAATATCAGCACCATTGAATATAATTGAAAAAACAGGAGGTGGTTCAGCTCGTTGTATGATTGCAGAAATATTCTAATATATTGAAAATTTTAGGACACATATTTACAAACTAAACAATTAAGAAAAATGGCACTAAAAAAAGAATTAAAAGAGTTTTTATTACGTGGAAACGTAGTAGATATGGCGGTAGGTATTGTTATTGGAGGAGCATTCGGAAAGATTGTTACATCATTTGTCAATGACATATTGATGCCTCCAATCTCTACATTATTAGGGGATAATAAGTTCTCAGAAATGAAAATAATATTCAAAGAAGCTGTAATGAGTGGAGATGAAATCGTTACTCCTGCTATCACTCTAAACTATGGGAATTTCATTCAGGTAGTGATTGACTTCTTGATTATAGGAATTTCAATCTTCTTTGTTATTAAAGGAATTAACAAGATGAAGCGTAAAAAAGAAGAAGAGCCAGCCCCAGCACCCGATCCAAAACCAACAAAAGAAGAAACATTATTAACAGAGATACGAGATCTTTTGAAAAAAGATTAGTTAAACTATAAATTGCTCCTCCATTAACGCAAAAAAGCCCGTTCAAAATAAATTGAACGGGCTTTTC
>CAZXGV010000077.1:2231-10150 GCA_964640575.1 uncultured Dysgonomonadaceae bacterium | reverse complement strand
AGCTCCAAAACCATTGGTCATAATCATAAACAACCCTTGTGCACTTGAACGGATAGAAGGACCCGTTTCTTGTTCCACATATAATGAGCCTGAGATATTGAAAAAATCGAATGCAACACCATATACAAGCATCGATAGAATAAGCATCCACACACCACTTCCGGGATTACCAAGACCCAACAACCCAAATCGCAATATCCATGCAAACATACTTATTAACATCACCTTCTTAATTCCAAAACGCTTCAAGAAGAAAGGGATAAGCAATATACATAATGTCTCCGATACTTGAGATAAGGAGATAAGAATGTTGGCATGTTCCACACCAAACGTGCCTTGATACTCTGCTATGTTCCCAAAATAGTTAGTCAGGTAATCATTGGCAAACATATTCGTAATTTGAAGCGACATTCCTAACAACATAGAGAAGGTGAAAAAGATAGCCATTCTTTTCTGTTTGAATAGTGCAAACGCACGTAATCCAAAGTTATCAACCCACGATTTGCTTTCGCTTGCAGAGCTCGTAGGGCACTTAGGTAGTGTGAACGAATAAAGACCTAGCAGCAATGAAAGTGCACCAGAAAAATAGAGTTGGTAAGCCGATTGTGAAAACTTCATCCCATCTATACGGAGCAAGTCAACAGCAATCATAGAAACTATAAAACCAACTGTACCCCACACACGGATAGGAGGAAAGACTTTAACAGTATCATATCCCCCCTTTTCTAGTGCATTGTATGCTACTGAATTGGATAATGCAATAGTTGGCATATAAAAGAATACGGCAAGCAGCACAAACGTGTATAACGTAGCATACTCTGTTTGAGGTGCGGCTAAGAACAGAAAGGCAGCTCCCAAGATATGACAAATACCCAACAGTTTTTCTGCTGGAACAAAACGATCAGCAATTACACCCAGTAGCCCAGGCATAAAGAGCGATGCAATACCCATAGTAGCAAAGAAGCTACCTATTTGCACACCCTTAAAGCCAAGTTGGCCTCCTAGATAAGCCCCCAACGAAATTAACCAAGCTCCCCAAATTGCGTATTGGAGAAAGTTCATAATAATCAAACGTAGTTTTAGATTCATATGCTATTAGTTTACAATGAAATTATATAAAGTTGAATACTTTTCTTATCTCGTTAGCCAAGGTGCTGGGTCTAGTTTTGTTGTCTTTTTCCACAGCTGAAAATGCATAGTAGCTACACCAGTGTCAGAGTCAGTGTAAATTAATCCTAACGCCTCTCCTGTTTTCACTTTTTGCCCTTTTTTGACATATACATTTATGATGTTTGCATAAAAAGTATAATACTCTCCATGTCTCAAAATTACACAGTTATTATATCCTGGGAAAGCAATTATACGCGACACTTCGCCATCGAAAATGGAGCGAATGTTTGAGTTACTTTGTGCTTGTATATCTATACCACTACTATTTGTAGATACATTCCATTCGCTGTGTTTGTGTATGCCAAATGATGATACAATAGTTGCTGCTCCTGATACGGGCATAGGCAGCTGACCCTTGTTTGCGACAAAGTTTTTTGACAAGTTGAATGTCTCAGCTTCAGCAATCAAAAGCTCTTCTTTTGGCACAGGTTTTTGAATCAACTCTTTCTCTTCCTCTTTTATCTCTTCTTTTGTTTTTCCCTTTCGTCGTTTTTCTTCAGCAAGGCGCTCTTGCTCTTCTTGTTTCTTGCGTCTCTCTTCAGCTAGTCGTCTTGCTTCGCGCTCTTGTCGTTCCACTTCTTCTGCAATCAGCTTTTCAATTTCTTTGTTCAAGAGATTAGCTTGTCTCTGTTTGTCTTGCAATACTTTTTGGAGTTCCTTTTCCTTGCCTTGAGCTTCGCTCATTTCACCTTTACGGTTTTTCTCCTCTTCTATCAGTTTGCTCTGTTCGTTGCGTATGTTTATAAGAGTTTTTCTGCGCTCTACTTTAGCTTGTTCCACATCTTCTTTCTTTTGCAATAGCTCCGCATTTTTCTCCTTAATTTCTTCCGCTTGACTTCTCTGAACACGAGAGTATTGTTTTAGATATTGCATTCTGCGTATTGCTTCTCCAAAGGATTTTCCTGAAAGAATAAAGAATATTTTATTTTCAGACTGACGCTTATGCATTACGGTTTTTATTGCATTTGCGTATTTTTCTTTTTTTTGATCCAGCTCTTTGTTTAAAGTTGCAATCTCTTTTTGTAGACGTGCTAATTCATTGTCAAGTGCCGCAATCTCTTTTCTTTGAACTTCAATAATTTCCTTTCGTGTTGCAATTTGTTTATTAATTAGGTTGATGCGGTCAATAATGGTTGTTGTCTTTTTCTTTACGTCTATATAAAGTCTGTTTGTATTCTCAATCTCCTTTTGCAATATTTCACGTTGATTTTGCAATCGCTGTATATCCCCTGTTTGAGAAAACAGAGGGAAGGAGCTTATTAAACATAGAAAAAGGAGAACAAACAGCTGTTTCATTTTTTATCCGCTAATAGTTTTAAAACTTCTTTCATTTCAACTCTAGTATAGTTTTTAGGTATTGGAGTGTCAAGTGTCATCGGATCATTTAGATTGATAGATGACAAAGAGATAGAAGTGTTTAAGTTTCTTTTTTTGGTTGAAGCAACAATTTTCATTTTATAGGGGAAAAAGAAATCTTTCATCAATGAAAACTCATCATAATTCCAATGCAATGAATAATCTTTAGTGGGTAAATAAAGTTCAGTAAGTGTAATTTGGTCGTTGCCGTTTATATAGAACCTATAATCGACATCAGATTTTTTATCGTGCGCAGCTAACAGATAAGAGTCGTCGCTTTCTGAATATTTGAACTTTTTGTAATCTTGTAGTGAAACGGAGGATTTTTCTGAAATAAAAAGATTGTTTGTAAAAAGAGATTGAAGCGTATAGAAGTTAAATCCAATAGAGTTTTCTCCTTTAATATCTTTGAAAGATTCTTTTACATACCTTTTATTCATTCTATCCAATATAATGAGATGATCGGGTTCGACATGTAATCGAAACATTTCGATACCAAACAATGGTTGGACAGATAGTTGTATTGCTTCATTATTTACTATTCTCAGACTGCCTTTTGAGCTTAGTGTTTTTGTGCCTGTTGAAACAGTCATACTCATTTTTGAAGAGAATGTGGAGTATTCAAGTTTTCGGTATAACACATCTTTAAAAAGCTCCGACGATGTCTTGTCTTCCAATGCCGAATCGGCTTGAGTTATTCTTTTTGTGGATTTACAGGAGTAAACTCCTATAAACAGCAATAAAATTAAGCCTAAAGTATATTTGGGTAATTTGTAAGTTCTCATTCTTGTAGTATCGTTTGATATTATTCTATGTACTTCTGTCTCTTTATTTTCTTTTCCAAAGTTTTTGAATCGCCTCCTAGCTCTTTCGCTTTTTTCCATTGTTCAAGAGCTTCTTCTTTCTCCCCAACCTTATAGAGAACATCACCGTAATGTTCTAAAACTTCAGCCGAGGGGTCATCTTCGCTATATTTCACAGCATTTTCAATGTAAATCTTAGCCATTGTGTAAGCACCTTGTTTGAATAATACCCAGCCGTATGTATCCAGAAAAGTAGCGTTTGTTGGTTCTGCTTTTACAGTTATACCACTCATTTGCTCTGCTCTATCTAGCTTTTCACCGTTCACCGATAAAAAATAGCTGTAATTGTTGAGCACTCCCAAATTTTGAGGATTTAATTTCAATGCTTTCTCATAGTTTTCGAAAGCAACCTCTTTATTTCCTAGGTGATAGTTCAAATCTCCCACTTGACCGTAGAAGTCTGATTTCATTGGAGGTGACTCTTCCCCCATAGCCTCTAAGCCCTCATTAAACACATTAAGTGCTTCCTGATACTTCTCTTGCTGGTATTTTGATGCACCTAAATAGAAGTAAAACTGATATTCGTTTGGGAGATACTTTAAAGCATTTTCTGTTATTGAGATAACTTTGTCTAAGCTATCGGGCAATGCAATACGAAGCATTTGCTCCCAACCAGCAGGATTTTCAGGTTCTGCAGTGGTGTAAAGTTCAAATTGTTTCATTGCTTCTGCTTCGTTTTCTTGTAACAACAGAACACTGCCATACAAAAAATTAAGCTGTGCATTGTGTGGGTGCTGATCGAACAGTGTTGTAAAAAGCGGATTGACAACTTTAGTATCTGTCTTGTACGATTGTAAAAGAGATATATAACGTGTAAGGAGTTGTAGTTTCACATCCACCTCAAACATCGGGTTTGTCAGAGCTTGGCGTATTTCTTTTTGTGCTAGTTCAGGCTTGCCCGTCTTTTCGTAGTAGTTAACCATAGATAGAACCAAAGAAGGTAAATTGGGGTCGATAGCTTTAACTTTTTCGTACTGTTCAATTGATTTTTCAAGCTGGTTATCTTGCATGTATAGGTCTCCTAGCAATATGATATAGTCCAGGTTGTCAGGGTTTTTCTCTATAATACTTTCGATTTCATCAAATGCTTTTTCCTGTTCACTTAACATTGAGTAGAGTCGAAATTTATTCAGTGTGATAGCCTCTCTCATACCCACATTTTGTTCCAACTCATCTAACACTTCAATTGCCTTTTCCAAATCTCCATTATCATTGTATGCTTCAGCTAATGCCATAAACACATCAATTTTATCTGGATGTGCTTCCAAAATATTTTTGTAAATATCGATAGCTTCCTCTTTCTGATCCATCTCTCTGTTTAGCGAAGCGAGCATCATGTTGTAGTAATAATTGTTGGGGTCTTTCTCAACAGCTTTTTGAAGATAAGAGAGAGCTTTGTTTTTCTCTTGTAACACATTATAAAAACCACTTAGCTCGCTTAAAACATTTGCATTGGTAGAATCTAATGCATGGCAATGCTTAAATAAATCGAATGCCTCTGCATAATTACCCCGAGCTTTTTCGCTGAGAGCTTCGTAAAAGTAATAATCAAATTTTCGTTGATTGTTAGTATCAATTGTCCATTGACTCTTTTCTTGAGCGAAAACAGAACCGCTACCCAGATAAAGTAAGACTGAGAGAGTTACGACTGTTTTTTTCAAGATTATGGTTGCTTTGGTTTTATAATTCATTAGTTTCAATATTATGTTTCTTTGGTTTAATGCTTCCCAGTATGTCCAAAACCACCTGCTCCTCTATCAGTAGCTCCTAGTTTTTCCGATTCATCCCATTCAACTTTAGCATGTTTGGCAACTACCATTTGGCAAATCCGTTCACCATGATTTACAACAAACTCATCATTAGAAAGATTTACTAATATCACACTAATTTCACCGCGATAGTCAGCATCAATAGTTCCAGGTGAGTTTAGCACCGAAATGCCGTGCTTGGCAGCTAAACCGCTACGGGGTCTAATTTGAGCTTCGTACCCAACAGGTAGCTCTATGAATAGTCCAGTTGGAATTAAAGCTCTTCCTAAAGGCTTCAAAGTAATGGGTTTTTCAAGATTTGCTCTTAAGTCCATGCCAGCAGAAGAAGGAGTGGCATAGTCGGGCAATAAGTTTTTAGATTTGTTTATTACTTTAACACGCATAGTTTATTTCTTTTGTACAATCGAGATTCGGGAAAAACTTCAAATTACCTATTTCTTCCTATTTAATATGAAAGAGATGCATCAGAAGTTTTTAAATGAGTTTTCTAATATTGTGGAACTCTTTTAAAAGTGAGTGATGCAATTCATTCACTCCTTTGATATGCAATGCACAATTTTTTATTGCAAAAAAATAGAATAAGTAAGTAGATGCGAAAATATACAATTCTGTCCAATTATTTAGCTAATTGATGAAAATTAAGGATGTAACGACCACTATTTAGTCCTTTATAATTAAAAAATCGTTTTTTGCTAGAGCAAAATTTGTATCTTTGTTACGATGAAAGATTGGAATAGCATACTTGAAAAGCTAAGAGCAACTATCGATAATCAAGGAATAGACTCCTTTCACGTAGTTGAGGAACTTGTCCCCATTGAGGAACAAATGGAATACTTCAACTATTTCGATAAACTTAATGATAGCAATGAGCCTTTTGTGCGCGATGACGAAATAGAAATATTATTTTCACCCGATGCCACAATAGCACAGAAGAAAAGAAGCTTAACTTTACTTTCATCCATCCCTGATGTTATAGCATATCGCTCCATCGAAACTTATCAAAGCAGTCCTCTCGAACCAGAACTCCGAAACTGGGCAGCTATTGCTTTGGTCGGCAGTAGAATTATTCTTAGCTCTGACCTTTCGGGCAAAAAACAAGTATATATATCCTCTGGGTTAGGAGGTTATGATAAGAAACTCCGCTTTTTCTCACTCTTCGCTACCAATTCGCTAAAGAATCTTACCGACCTCCAAAAAGAAATTATTGAGCGAGAGTTCAGGTTTCAATTAGAAAAGGAAAATGTAACAATTGAATCTTTTGAAATAAAGGAGTACTATTTTTCGATTTTAATGTTGTTCCCTTTTGATAAAGATGTGCGAGCAATCTTGAAAGCCTCCATCGATGAGTGCAATAATTATGGAGATTTTTTAGACCCCAACTTCCTATTTACCAATGTGAAGATATTTACTGATGAGGAGATTCAACAGTTTCTGATCCAGAAAGCAAAAAATAAGTAACTACCTCTTTTTTTTCGAACAATTTATCTGTTGCCTTAAATCCTCAAGTAAATTATTTCGCATATTTGAAGATATTTCAGTTTCAATTTTCGTAAAATATTATCAGAGTTTTATCTTTATTCTCATACAATGCATTAAAAACTGATGAATGTTTGTGTTGATCTGGTGATAAAAGACGAAAAGCATGATTCTTTATTCATATTCCCCACATCAAGACATACCTTACTCTATGTTGAATTCATCAATCAAGATGTCAACTCTCTGCTTATTAGCTTATTTACACTGATCATGCGGTCAAACAGTGTAAAGTAGAGGCTTCCACACAAATGTTCATGAACATCTACAAGTAACTTCACCACCACAAAAGAGATCCTCAAGCCAAGTTCGTAAAAGAGTTTATGGTAACAGTAGTCTTTTTACACTAGGATAATTATTTACGAGTCCGAGTGGTTGCAGTTTGTTAAATTTCTCATAAACAAAAAAAAATATGGGAAATAGAGTGTTTATTTGAGAAACATTTTGTATTTTCGTCCTTAATTAAACATTAGCTCAATTTATTGTTTAGTATTGTGAAAGTGTGCAAAGTTTCACATCTAGTAGAAAGTTTGATACAATCTTTATTATCAGCACTTTGTTTACTTAAATAAGTAAAGTGTTTGCGGAATTAAGATAATGTAATCATTTTTTCAAATGTATTTGCTTTTATCATTAGGTGTCTATTTTTTTATTTATCTAGTTATTGTGAAGATATTTTAAATCTTTCTTGAGGGTGAATTAATACAATATTTATAAATGAAAAACAATGAAAGATATTTATTGGTCTATAAAATCCAAATGAACTTTTAGACTCTAAAAGTAGAACTATAAACTAATTCATATAAATTTATAACATGAAGAAAAAAAAGCTATTACGTATCACCTATTTTGTTGTCGCTATTATAACTATGATTGCTTGGTCATGCGAAGGCGACAAGTCCGATAATTTCGGACGCGAAAAGTACGATCCATCTAAGCCGGTCGAAATCACCGGTTTTGAGCCGGATTCAGGAGGAATGTCCACTAAAGTTTTTATAACCGGGAGTAACTTTGGCTCGGACTTATCTAAAATTAAAGTGTATTTCAACGATGTACCTGCACCAGTTGTCGGCTCCGACGGGAAGCACATATACACGATTACTCCGCGACAGCCGGGCAGAGAAAACGTGATATCTGTTGTCGTGGATGGCGATTCCACTGCTTTCACCAAAAAGAAATACTTGTATCGTACAATGTATGTCATTCAAACTATTACCGGAAGAAAAGG
>CAZXGV010000077.1:0-2131 GCA_964640575.1 uncultured Dysgonomonadaceae bacterium | reverse complement strand
GAACATACTATTTTTGCAGGCAGAAACGGTGAGGCTGGATGGCAAGACGGACCTTTATCGGAAGCCAGGTTTAGAAGTCCCAACCAATTGATAGTTGCACCCAATGGCACTTTGTATTTAGCAGATATGGGCAATCATTGCATCCGCAATATTACCATTGACGAAAATGGTGGTGGCATCGTATCGACCGTTATCGGGAAGGGAGGCGTTGCTGGTTATCAGGACGGTAATCCCGAGGATGCTCTTTTCAACCAACCGAGGGGAGTCGCTGTAACACCAGATGGCAACATTTATATTACAGACCGAGGGAACAATGTTGTTCGAAAATTAACTATAGAGTAACCATTAATAATTGAATGTATATTATGCAAATTAATTATAAAAATATTCTAGTTGTCTGTGTACTGTGTTTATTTCCATTTTTAGCCATGGCGCAGCAGACATTTAACATGGGAGGCACCGTATATGACGAAAATGGGGAGACCCTTCCAGGGGTTAGCGTTTTTCTGAAGGCACAAGCCATGATTGGTACGGCAACTGATGTCAATGGCAAGTTTAAGATTAAGGCTGCCAAAGGAGATGTTCTTGTGTTCTCATATATAGGATACGAAAATAAGGAATATCTTGTTGACACTGAAAATGAAAAAATTTCCGTCGAAATGACACCATCTGCCACTGAAATGGAAGAGTTAGTTGTTACTGCTTTAGGGACACAACGTAAAATTAGTGTTGTAGGTGCGATTACATCATTGGATGTAAAAGATATTCAAACGCCTGCTACCTCTATTGCAAATATGCTTGGCGGTCGTGTTGCTGGTATGATTACAGTATTAGACAGTGGAGAACCGGGCAAGAACATTTCAGAGTTCTGGGTACGCGGTATTGGAACATTTGGTGCGAGTAGTTCGGCATTGGTTTTAATAGACGGATTGGAGGGTAATATTAACTCCATCGATCCTGCTGATATTGAGTCATTCTCGGTACTGAAAGACGCTTCAGCAACGGCTGTTTATGGGGTTCGTGGAGCTAATGGGGTGATACTGGTTACGACCAAACGCGGACAAAGTGGTAGGTTGCAAATTAAGGGTAGAGCCAATTTCACGATGTCCTATCTGGATCGGATGCCCGAGTATCTGAGAGCGTACGATTATGCCGTTTTGGCAAATGAAGCAAGGGTGGTACGAAATGAAGAGATTCTTTATGACAACATGGAGTTGAAACTTATCAAGAACCATCTGGATGATGATCTTTATCCCGACATCAGTTGGCAAGATGAGATTATGAAACGAAACGGTTTCCAGCAAACTTATTACATGAGTGCACAGGGCGGAAGCGATGCAACACGCTACTTCATAAGTTTAGGCACCTCGATAGAAGATGCTGCCTACAAAGTGGCTCCGGAAAACACGATTCGCTCGGGCGTGGGTTACAACACTTATAATTATCGAATCAACCTGGATATTGATTTAACCAAAGGTACCACTTTATATTTTGGTACCGACGGATATATGTCGATGAGAACGCAACCTGGCTTTGCCAATACTGACGCCATGTGGGAAGCTCAATCGATGCTTACGCCTATTACCGTTCCTATCAGATATTCAACAGGTGAGTTGCCAGCTTACAGTTCAGCTTATGGTGGGGGTGGTGTTTCGCCTTATGTGTTACTAAATTACACAGGAAAACAAACCAACCAACATTACGTAGGCAAGGCAACGGTGGCTTTAGTACATGATTTCTCTTATTTAATCAAAGATTTGAAATTGAGAATGCAAGGTGCCTATGACAACCTTTCATGGAAAGACGAAACCCGATATGTGATGCCCGAACTCTATTTGGCGAGCGGACGTACTAATTGGGGTGAATTACAAAGAGCAAAGAGTTATGACGCAGTTAGTCCCCAATATTCTAATTATCAGCGGCAATCGCGGAAATATCATTTTGAAAGTACGCTGTCATGGGATAAACTTATCTCGGAAGATCATCGAACGAGTGCACTTGTTTATTATTACATGAGCGACCAACAGGACACGAGAGATGCCGATAGAGCCAGTTCTGGTCGTCGAGCCCTGGAGGCTCTTCCTAAAAGGTATCAAGGTTTATCTAGTCGGCTTACATACGGGTACAAGAA
>CAZXGV010000076.1:0-10381 GCA_964640575.1 uncultured Dysgonomonadaceae bacterium | reverse complement strand
CCAAATGACGGAACTAATGCATCTTGAATATCACTTGTTTTAACAGGCTCTTCAAATCTCACCACATAGTTTCTACCTCCAGTAAAGTCGATACCTCTGTTCAAACCTAATGATGATAGAGATATAACACCTACTAAAACAAAAGCTCCTACAATCATGAAAGACTTCTTTCTGTTTTCAAGAATCTTAAACTTAGGCTCTCTCAAGAAGTTCTCCGATGCACGTGTCGTAAATGTAAGATTTTGCCATTTTCCTTTTGCAAACTGAGCTTCGTAAACCAAACGTGTAAGGAATACTGCAGTAAGGAACGATGACAGGATACCAATAATTAATGTGATGGCAAATCCTTTAATAGGACCTGTTCCAAAGTAAACCAATACAACAGCAGTAATAACCGTTGTTAAGTTAGAGTCGAAAATTGCAGAAAATGCATTTTTGTACCCATCTTCTACTGCTCTTCGCAATGCTTTGCCACCTTCTAACTCTTCTTTGATACGCTCGTTGATAAGTACGTTTGCGTCAACCGCCATACCCAACGATAGAATCATACCTGCAATACCTGGTAAGGTGAGTACTGCTTGGAAAGCAGCCAATGCACCAAGTATAAAGAAGAAGTTGAGCAGTAGTGCTATGTTTACTATTGTTCCTGGAATAAGACCATAGAGAAGGATTGTGAATGCAAATAAGACTACCAATGCAAGGATAAACGATATCAAACCAGCATTAATTGCTTCTTGTCCCAATGATGGACCCACAATGTCTTCTTGTACAATACGAACTCCCGCCTTCATCTTGCCCGACTTCAGCGTGTTCTCCAAGTCTTTCGCCTCTTCGGGCGTAAAGTTTCCTGTAATTGATGAGCGACCACCTTCAATTTTGTCATTCACATTGGGAGCCGAGTAGACAAATCCATCCAATACAATTGCAATGGCGCGTCCTTTTTCAGTTCCTGTAATGGTTGCCCAACGGCTCGAGCCGCTTGAATTCATTTGCATGCTTACTTCCCAAGCCGAACCGCGTTGTCCAACGTCTGCACGTGCTGATGTTACCACATCACCATCGAGAGCAGGACCTCGTTTCGATCCATCTCCACGCAATGCAAATAGTTGGAAGTATGTTTCGCGAGGGTCTACAGGTTTAAATCCCCATTTGAAGCGCACATCGCCTGGAAATGAGTCTTTAAATTTATCTAGCATGAAGTTTACTTCAGCTGTATCATTTTTAGAAACAGTTCCTACAATAGCACCTGAGCCTCCGCCCATGGCGAAGTAGGGTTCGGCAAAATATTGTGTGAAAGATTTGTTGATGGTTACCTCTTCCGTTTCCCACTCTTCCAGATCTTCTACTACAGTTAGTGCCGATTCTTCTATCAAAGAGTCTGCTGCAGCTTCGTCTGATGATGCATCAGCTTGCTTCGAAGCAACATAAGCAGCCGATCGAGCGTTTATCTCGTTAAATCCGTTTATCAGCTCATTCACATTATAAGTTTTCCAAAACTCTAAGTTGGCACTACCTTGCAGTAGCTTGCGCACGCGCTCGGGTTCTTTAATACCTGGCAATTCAATCAAGATTCGCTCTGCACGCTCCAACCTTTGAATATTGGGAGCAACCACACCAAATTGGTCAATACGGTTTCGCAACACATTGAATGAGTTGTCGGCTGCACTTACCAGCTCTTTGCGTAATTCAGCAATAACTTTGTCATTTGAGTCTGCCGGACCAACACGGTCGCTCATTGTAATGCTAAAAATGTTCGCCAATTTTGCATTAGGATCAATCTCTTGATATTTCTGTTGGAAAAGAGAAATGAAGTCTTGCGAACTTCCCCTTCTGTTTTCTGCAACTGTTTCGCGTAGTGCTTGATTAAATTGAGGATCATCAGTATTTGCCAATGAACTCAACACGCCTCTTGCGTCAACTTCCAAAATCACGTTCATACCGCCTTTGAGGTCGAGTCCTAAACCAATTTCTTTTTCGCGAATTTGTTTTAATGTGTAACCTAAATAAACTTTCTCTGTTGATAGTGAATCAAGATATTCAGTCTTTAGGTTCAAGTCTCCGTCTGCATACTTATCGGCTTTGCTGTTGTATACATTGCTTACCACCGAAAACGATAAGTAGTACAAACAGATTAGTCCAAGTAGTATAGCGAAGATTTTTATAAATCCTTTGTTTAACATTACACTTTTACTTTTTTATTATTGTTTGATTTTTATATGATTACAAAGTATATGATATTAAAAACAGAGGCATTTAAATGCCTCTTATTTTTACGCTTGCAAATATAAACTTTTTTTATCTTTTATGAGAGTTTATATGCAACTTTTTTTGTCGATGACATTTATCTCAAAGAAATAGTAAGTTGTTATTAGCTCTAACTCACTGAATGGGACTATTCTACAAAACCCCTATTTCTGAGTAAATAAATAGGATTTGGTTCTGCTCCTCTATATTTTTTGTAAAGTGTCATGGGGTGTTCAGAGTTTCCTTTCGATAAAACATTCTCGCGGAATGATTTTGCCGAAGGTTGATGGAAAATTCCATTCTCCACAAATGGTTGGAAGGCATCTGAATCTAGAACTTCTGCCCATAGGTAGCTGTAGTATCCAGCTGAATATCCACCACTAAAGATGTGTGAGAAATAGGTGCTGCGGTAGCGTGGTATAATCTCATCGATTAAACCAATTTTCTCCATCGATTTTATTTCAAAATCGCGCACGTCAAACTCTCTTTGTTCTGTTTGTGTATGGTAATCCATATCTAATAGTGCTGCAGCTACAAATTCGGTTGTTATGAATCCCATATTGAATTTAGAAGCCGCATCTATTTTTTCAATCAGCTCATCAGGGATAACCTCGCCAGTTTCGTAATGCTTTGCATATAGCTTCAACACTTCGGGATGAAATGCCCAATGCTCCATTATTTGAGAGGGTAGTTCTACAAAGTCGCGTGCAACGCTAGTTCCTGACAATCCGCTGTATGTAACGTTCGAAAGCATACCGTGAAGGGCATGTCCAAACTCATGGAAAAGTGTTTCCACTTCGTCCAATGTCAATAGTGATGGGGTGTCGTTTGTGGGGCGAGTTAAGTTACCTACATTGAAAATTAATGGACGAATATTCTTACCATCTCTAACACTTTGTCCGCGGAAGCTGCTCATCCATGCACCAGCTCTCTTTCCATCACGTGGAAAATAGTCTGTGTAGAAAACAGCTAAGTGCGACCCGTCTGCATCAGTCACTTCGTAAGCTTCTACCTCGGGGTGATACACAGGCACATTTTCTAATTTTGTAAAATTCAAGCCGTACAGTTTATTAGCAGTTGTGAATACTCCCTCTCTCACATTTTCCATTTTAAAATAGGGCTTCAACTCGGCTTCGTTCAGTGCATATTTTTCCTCTCTCACCTTCTCTGTGTAGTAGAACCAATCCCACGATTGTAATTTAAAGTCACCACCTTCAGCATCAATAATAGCTTGCATCTCTGCTGCTTCTTTTTTAGCTTGTGGCACTGCATAACCCCACACCTCGTTGAGTAGGTTATACACATTTTCAGGTGTTTTTGCCATGCGCTCTTCCATCACAAAGTCGGCGTGTGAGTCGTAGCCCATCATGTTTGCTTTCTCGGTACGCAAGTTTACAATTTTGTTGATGTTTTCCTTGTTATCAAACTCATTGTCGTTGTCACCACGGTTGTACATGGCTTTGTATAGCTTTTCGCGCAAGTCGCGGTTATCTGCATATTGTAAGAATGGCAACCAACTTGGCTTTTGAAGTGTAAACATCCATTTTCCTTCTTCGCCATTGTTTTTTGCTGTTTGTGCAGCTGCATCTATTAATCCTTTCGACAATCCTGATAGGTCTTCCTCGTTATCGATAACAAGTTTGAAACCGTTGGTCTCTTCCAGCAAGTTGTTGCCAAAGCTTAAAGTTAGACTTGAAAGTTCTTTGTTTATCTCTCTTAGTCTCTCTTTTTGCTCTTCGTTTAGCATAATTCCAGAACGAACAAAGCTTTTGTAATACTCTTCAAGCAAACGAGCTTGCTCTGTAGTTAAATCAAGATTTTCTACATCTTTGTGCAGTGTGTTTATTTTTTCGAATAGTTTTTCGTTCAGGTAGATGTTGTCGCTATGTTCTGATAAGATAGGCGATAATTCTTCGGCAATTGCCTTAATGTCATCGTTGGTTTCTGCACTACTCAATCCGTAAAAAACCCGCGACACACGTGTCAAAATAGAGCCACTGTTGTCGAACGCTACAATTGTGTTTTCGAAAGTGGGTGCTTCAGTGTTGTTGACAATTGCGTCAATCTCTTCTGTTTGTTGTTCAATACCTTTTAGGAAGGCAGGTTTGAAGTCATCGTTTGTAATTTCATCGAAAGGGGGCATACCATACGGAGTGTCAAACTCTGTGGAAAAGATGGCTCCATGTTCTTTAGAATCCTTGTTAGAAGTACAAGAAATCAACATCATAATAGCTAAGCTTAAAATAGTAAAATGTTTCATTATCAATTGTGATTTGAATGAATAGAATAAAATTAGTGGTGAAGAGCTTTTTGTTTAAACTGCCTTTTTAAAGACAGTTCTTTGATTTTCCTTTGCTCTACCTATAGCAACAGTATATTATACAAAGATATATCATTTCTTTGGAATTCACTGTTAAAATGCGGAAATTGCTACAAGGATAAATTATATATATTATAATTCACTGTTGGCAGAAAAAAACTCAATGTTTGCCAGTTTTGTTTTTATAGTATTGATTTGAAGTTGTTTGCAAATCTATTTCTTGTTATAGAAAAACACCTTCTTTACCAATGACATAGTTTGGCAATACCTTGTTCTTTAGGTGCTTATATTTTTATGCCAGGCTTACAGCCTTCATAGCATACTATCGAACTGTACCCCAAGGTTCAACAGGTGAAATAATGCTTTGCATTAAATCTTTGATTTATTTCACGTGTCAAGCCATTGGGCTGAATTATGCTGGTCTTTCGAGACCTCAAGAGGCAATATCAAATCTCACAATGTCATTTCCTTCTTTTTGCCCAATAAAAAATTGGGTGGGGTCTCGGATTGATAATGGTATTTGTATTTGTATAATGTTTTTACCATCGCATGCAACTACTGCATGTTGCCTGCTAGACGCCCATTTAGGGCGTCTCTACTCACTCCTCTATTTAATGGATTCTTCACTGCGTTACCAATGTGCAGACCTTTGCTTAACAGATGTTTACTTAACAACAGGTTGCATCTACGAAGCTACAGGTTGTATTATAATAGAAGACCATGTTCATCTTCGTTCTCCAATATACTAATCATAGAGCATTTCTTAAGGTTAATGACCACTCTTAGCATTAAAGTCACCTCTTTCATATTGCCACAACAAAATAGGATATCCTTTCTGATTCGTTGTGCTAGACCAAACTTGAGTGTCTCCAGATGTTTTCCACCCTATAGTAGCATAATTTTGAATGTTCTTTAAGAATTCTGCAGTCTTAGTAACTCCATCATAAACTAGATGTGAGCTTGTAGGTTCTGTAACCAAATCACTATCTGGCTTATTTGTTCCAGCATCATCTATTATCATATTCTCCAAAGCCCAACAATCAGTTTGTTGATCTTCCCATCTTTCTCCTAATACACCAGCAAGCCTTCCTATTGTATGATTTGCATTTGAGTTGTCAGTTTTTATTTTTGTGTTAAGCGCAACGCATCCTTTTAAAGCTGAGTCACTATAACCAGCAACTCCTCCTACATCTGAATTAACAGCACTTACTTCACCCGAAGAATATACATTCTCTAAAACTCCACCACCCCATACAACTCCTACAACACCACCAACTCTAGTATCTCCTATAACTGTAGCAGTCGAATAAGAATTATAAATCCCACATGGAACTGTTCCCATTGGTTTTCCTATATTTCCTACAATTCCCCCACTAGCCGTTCCTGCTTTCACTATTCCCGAAGTATAGCAGTTACTAATAGTACCCAAAACACCACCAGCTCTAAGACCAACATATCCTCCAATTATTCCACCGCCTCCAGATGTTTCAATATTTGCATTGACAACACCTAAATTTTTACAGGATCCAATCAAAACACCAAACAAGCTTGAATACCAATAGCCTTTAGAAGTTAAATTCTCTATTATATGACCATTTCCATCAAAGTGTAGATGTCTTGAATATGGATCTAAATGATTTATGGGTTCCCATTCAATTCCAGACATATCTACATCAGCCTCCATTTTAAAATAAATGGGATTATTTGCTGCAGCACTCCAGTCCAAGTCGTGAATGTTGTCCATATGAGAAGCTGTTTTTATTATATAAGGATTGCTTTTTGTTCCATTGCCACCTGCAAAACTATGTCTTTCCTTCACTTCTCTGATAAGAATAAACGTGCTTAAATGGCGCTCGCCATAGTGGTCAAACTTATTATTGTCTGTAGGATAATTTACAATATTATTAGAACTCACCCCCGAGTTTTTAATCCACATAGAAGTTGAACCTCCACCATCAAGATTTAGTGCAGATTTTGGGTTAAAATAATTACCGATAAATTGAGTCAATTCAGCCGCACTCATGCCTTCTGCCTGATTCTTATGTCTACCATCTACAGTAATAAGGAGTACTTTATTGTCAGGCATTAATGCTACCGCAGTACGTGGATGTCTCACACCTTGATGCCTTCTATAGTCCTCATACTCAAGTGAGTTTAAATTGATTCCCGAGACGTCACCTATAAAGTTTTCTCCCACCAACTTGTAATTATCTATTAGCATTGGAGCTGCAGAATATATATTGGGAGTAGCATTAAATTTATATGAGGTGTTTGTTCCATATTCAATACTTGCTTTATTTGGACCATAAAAGAATGCGCCTTCATGTTTCCAAAAACGTAAATGATTTTTATCTAGAGTTACCTCAGAAATAATATTACCGTTTGTTTTTATAAAAGAAGCGTCCATTTCATAGCATGCATTAATTCCGGCTACAGCGTCTCTGTTAACAGCAGCATTTGATAAGGTGGATCCTCGCCTCATGTATGCAAAATCTAACTCATAATCAGAATTACTTAGGTCCAGCTCTAAAACATTGACAATTTGATTGGCTTTTTGTAGTGTATACGCACCAGTATAATTATACCAAATTAAGCTCGCTCCTGCATCTAACGTATCAATTTTCCATCCTTTTGTGTCTTTTAAAGTAATTTTTGAATGATCTGGTGGTGGAGAAACAGAATCATCTTCTTCTTCTTTTCCATTAGGCTCTTCTTTTTCGATAGGTTCCTCAACTTTCTCTACCTTTTCTTCTGAACAATTGAATAAAAGAAAAATTGAAAGTAACAGCGTAATCATATAAAATCCATTTTTCATGTTGATATATTACTTTAATTAACAAATCACATTAACTCCATTTGATAAATATAAATAAACAGTCATTTTTAAAAAACAAAGGTATTAAAATAAAAACAATCGCGAATGCTTATTTGATGATACAGGCTATAAATTAGTGAATTAGTGTTTTCGAAAACTGATGAATATATGTGAGAGTGGTATTTGGCTAAAATCCGAAGTGAAAAAGATCCCCTAGCGACGTTATTTGGATTTTATATACAAATTGTACTAATAGGTTGATGTTGCTTACTAATAGAAAGACGACGCTTGAAAAGACTACTCCAAACAATCCGCCTGCAATGTGAGCCGAGTGGTTGATACCTCCCACTTGATTTTTGTCTAAGTACATTGAGATAAAAATAAATATAAAGCCAAACAGAAAGGCTGGCAACATAATTGGAATGAAAAGTATGCCCATAAAATTCATGGGGTTGATGAGGATGTAGGCAAATACAACTGCCGATACGGCACCCGACGCACCCAAACCTTTATAATAGTAGTTGTCTTTTTGCTTTAGATAGGTGGGCAAGATGGAAAAGAGCAAACCACCAATGTATAATAAAATAAATGCGATTGCTCCCATCTTGGTCCCAAATTGTATTTTGAAAACAGTTTCGATGTAACTACCAAAAAGATAGAATGTGAACATGTTGAAAATAAGATGCATGAAGTCGGCATGAAGCAACCCATAAGTTATGAGTCTATGCCATTCGCCATCTCTTACCACTGCTGGTTGGAAAATAAGTTTGTCGGCTAGGTCGTAATCTCTAAATGCTTGATAAGATACAAGTGAGGTGAGGATGATAATGATGAGGGTTATCATAAAGAGTTTATTTTGTTTTAATAGTTGGTTTTCTTCAAGAAAAAGCCATAAACTTTGACTTAAAGCGTTTGTTTTCTTGTAGATTAATTGCGCAAAGATAACAAAAAATGAATAGTTGTAAATATTAGTATGCACTTCATTTTTTTTATTCACTGAATGTTGCAATCCTTTAGCAATAATCTTACATAGAACAAACCATCGAAACTATCTGTTTATACTACACTAAACAGGAGAAAAATGAAAAAATAGGAATATGAAAACAAAAACAGTTGAGTTGGTTGTCACACCCCCTAATCCCCATTTTGTGGGTGATGGTTTTAGGGTACATAGTTTTATACCCCGCATCCAACCCCTGACTATGGAGCGAATGTCTCCTTTTGTGCTATTAGACTATGCTTCAGAATATTATTTCGGACCCACCAATACCCCAAGGGGTGTAGGTGTGCATCCACACAAGGGTTTCGAAACTGTCACCATTGCTTACCAAGGCAAAGTGGCGCATCACGACAGCCAAGGTGGTGGCGGTGTGATAGGGGAGGGCGATGTGCAGTGGATGACTGCCAGTAGTGGTATCTTGCACAAAGAATATCACGAAGAAGAGTGGAGCAAACAAGGAGGCAACTTTCAGATGGTGCAATTGTGGGTAAACCTACCTAAGAAAGACAAATTGAGTGCACCCAAGTATCAAGCCATTGTAAATGCCGATATCCCACGCTATAGATTGGATAATGATCAGGGAGAGATAGAGGTGATTGGTGGACACTACAAAAATATTGTAGGTGCAGCATCTACGTTTTCATCCATGCATTTACTAAATGCCAAATTGAATAAAGGGGGGAAAGCTGAATTCTCTTTCCCAGCCAACTATAATACTGCCTTAGTGGTGATTAAAGGAAATATTGTTGTGAATGGAATAGACAAAGTTCCTCTTGATCACTTTGTGCTGATGGCAAATGATGGTGAACAGTTTGAGATAGAAGCAACCTCCGACAATGCTATTGTGTTGGTGCTAAGTGGAGAGCCCATTGATGAACCCATCGCAGCGCGCGGTCCTTTTGTGATGAATACGGAAGGGGAGTTAAAGCAAGCGTATCAAGAATTTTATGAAGGGAAATTTGGGGAGCTTGAGTGAGTAAGATGTAAGTCATAAGTTATAAGTGAGAGAGTGACCGTTTTATTTGAACTCTCATTTACTCCTTGCTCTACTATTTAAAAAACAGAGTCATAAGTATTCCTACTTACGACTCTGTTCACTTCCTGTTATTTCTCTATTATATTAACTTTCCGTCAATTGAAAAATAGCATCCATCTCTTCCGAATAATAAATTTTAGGACCCAGGCAATAAACCATTTCATCTTTTACAACAATGGGGCTTTCGCCAAATCGCTCCATAAAAAGAGTGTGCAAACAGTATATGTGTACCATTTGAGCATGTACGCCAAAGATGTTTTTCTCTCTGTTGTACGATTCAACCAACTCCTTGTTACTCTTAGAAACAAGGTTGGCTCTAAATTCTTCTCGTTGTTTTTTGTCGGATTCGCTAGGGATGTAGATTCCTGCCCGTGTACCGGGTCTTTGAGATTTGTTCATCATAATTTTTCCTTTTAATTGGTTAGGCACATCGTTAAACCACCTTCGCATGACTGCAGGTTGGCAGCACCATTTTGGTGCTTCTTGATGTAAGAATAGTGCAAATATCGATAAATATTTTCTATTACACAAGGTTTTTATTAAAATTGTCGTTTTTCAATTGAGAATAACTCCTGTCTCTACTTTGTTTTCATTTGTCATGGTCTTTACATTAGCTTAGTTAGTTTTTTTTAACTACAGTTCCTCATCTCTTTAACTCTCTTATTGTTATGTTTGTATCGTACAATATCCAAGACTCACAGAGTTATAAGAATGTTGTGCACACACTACTTACTATTATCATGTGTGGTTGAAGGGCACAAAAAAGCCCCAATCACACGAGAATAGGGGCTTTTTATAAAGATTAATTTAATGTGATAATTACATTATACAATCACTATCACTTGCATTTCTTAGCCTCATTATTATTATTGGTACGTGGCAGTTGCATAGTTTTAGACGACGGTGCAGCTGCCTTTTTTTCTTCCTCAACTGATGGCTTATTTTCTAACTTATCATCATTCTTAC
>CAZXGV010000075.1:0-10424 GCA_964640575.1 uncultured Dysgonomonadaceae bacterium | reverse complement strand
TTGAGCAAAAAAATCTATTAATCAGATGTCCAATTCTTAACTTAATGACATTGGGGTATCATGGGGGGGTAACTACTTCCAATGAAGGAAAAGTCATCCGAAGGAAGTTCTCTGTAAACTTAAAACACTCTCTCCCATAGTTAGTTACTGTTTCTAACACATTCTTACTGTTCATCACTTTGATAACTCAAAAATCAAAGTTAACAAAAAGAACATTCGCTTGACTTGATTCTAAGTCAAACTACCTCCATAAATCCTTAAGATACTCTGCATTAATCACCTTCTCGATAAGATCCTGTGATACATAATAATATTGATTACTAGCCTCAAATCCAATCCGAGAATCCTTTTGGACTAATTCAAACAGCTCAACAGCTGCTTGAATTTCCTTATCAAGGATACGCTGTAGATCCTCAACAGTCTCCCTTTTGTTTTCGTCAAGGTATTTATCCCTTGCAATCACAAAGTTGCATTGATTGGCTACTGAATAAAAATGCAAATAAGCCGCTTTTGCCAACCCATAATCAGATTGTGCTGTCGCTCTATATTTTTCCGATACATTTTGCAACAACCTTTCAAAGTGATTCAACCCTTCTTTCCATCCCTCGGCTATTTTTTCGAACTGCCGGGCAAACTGCAATCGGGAATAAGGACCTCGCCAACCATCCAAATCATTATATGGAAATCCAACCATAGTAGATGCATATCCTGTAGGTTCGCTAAATAGTAAATTGGAAGGACCATACTGTTGCGGGGCTCTATACACCACACCTCCTTCATATGGAAAATGCTGAAAAGCAGTACTAAACAGAGTCCATGCTTTACGAACCTGTACTGTACTGGCTTCACCATATCTCTCACGTGCCAAATCATTCAAGACTTCGTCTATCGACGCTTCTGGATTCCTACTAAAGCGATCTGCAATCTCCAGATTGGGAGAAGGATATCCACCCAAAGACCAACTAAGCATGTATCCATCCAATCCAGCTTGCGTCAATCCATGAGCATGCTCAGCAATCAAATCCAATACTGGTAACCATGGAATAGCCGAAAGCTCCCATGTATTGTTGAATTGAACCTTGGCAACTGTTTTTAAACCTTTTTCCTGCGCAGTTTTCCAATGACTCAAAGCACGTGGTCCAGGTCCCATCACTGAAATCGAATATTCTCCAACCTTAGAGTCTACTCCACCTCTCGAAAAAGGCGCATTCCATTCGCTAACTGATTGAAACCAAACATCATCGGGTAGTCTCTTTATTATTTCTGTTCCATCACCATGTCCATTCCATCCCCAATCCCATACAATCACCTTTGCATCAGGTGCACTGCGATGAACCCCTTCAGCAATAGATTTGTTTACACCAGCAATGATATCTGCATAAGATATTTTGCTACAGCGCGGACATTGCTCCTGTAGATTGTGAGAAGCGCAATTGGACATGTTTTCTGAAGCAGTAATAGTAAACACACCTCCCAAACCCGATACCTCTTTAAATACATGAGCCATTCCATCGGAAATCCAATCGGAAACTATTTTTGTACTTGTACACATACTGGTTTCGTCTCCTCGGCTGGCACCAGCTATCTCTGGGCGATTTGTAAAAAAGGAGTGAGGCATGGTTCGTGGCTCATTTATGTATAAGTACACCTTAATTCCATAATTCTCTGCCCGATCTACAATTTTTTGTAAATTCATTAACCTAATATCACTTCCCTCTCCAAATTCCGGAAAATGTGTACTCCCATCGTATAACTGATTTAGCACTACATGAAGCCAAACGCCATTGACACCTTGAATTGCTAATTTCTCTAACAAACCATCTGGATAAGGGTCTAATTCAGGGTTCAACAATGGATCTCCAAATAAACCAAAATATGAATAAATATATTTCAATCCTTCTTGATTATCTGAAGGATTGTACGACCTATCTCCGGGCTTCTTCAAATCTTCAATGAAGGAAAACCTTGGCTCTGCCTCACTATTCATTGCCTCTCCAAAGTGTTTTTTAACTATCCTCCGAATATTTGCAGCCTTTATTTTCTGATTCTCTCTAGGCTCCTCATATTTCAGAAGTGTACAATTAGGTTTTAGCCAACCCAGTTTGTGAAATAAAAAATCATCTTCCTTTAGTGCTATTGCTAATTCTTCTTCTTCCATATCCAATAGCTCTAACAACTGTTCATAAGGAAGCAAATGCCAATTTCGTCGTATTATAGTAATATACATCAGCTTCTTGTAAGAAGCTGGAACTTCTCGTCGTTCTTCCAACCCCATAGATAATGCGATAGATTCTACCTCCTCATCACTACATTCTAGCACTTTGGCAATTCTCTCCACATCCACTAAATTCCAATTTCGCCACACAAACGCATGAAGACGACTTGGAAAATGATTAAACTCAATGGCTTTTGGATGTGTGCCTATAGGTAAAGAATCTTGCGAAAAACTATTTGAAATACTAAAGGCTAAAATAACAACAAATAAATACCTCATAGTTTAGACTGTTTTTTTTAATTAAACTGTGATTTGAAAACTCACATAACTACTGATACTAATGAACATTAAAGATACTATAAAAATGCAACAACTCATAGAGTTGACATTCATTTTATATCGAAAGGAGCGTTTTCCGCTATCATTGTAAGCTGCGCCAGCGCACTACTAATTTATCCAATAAGTATGCGCTCCACTTCCTCTTTTGATAATACCTGTATCTGTGTAGTTTATCTTTAAGAGAGAAGTAATTTGTAAATACAAAGTCAATCTTTTGAGAAATTGATGATTTCATTTACAAGATATATTATCTTTGTATGTAAACATCAAAACTTTTCTGATGTCTGTTTTGACAATTAAACATGTCAATTGCATGAAAAATTATAATATAATAGTATGAAAACGAATAGAAGATCATTTATTAAACAAGCTTCTGTCGGAGCAGGTTTATTCGCTACAAGCTCTTTTCCTAAATTATTAGCTGCCGAAAAGATTGATGAGAAAAACCCTAAAAACAAAAAACATGCCCAACACTTCAACATGTGTGGCTATAGAGCTCCCAAACTACCAACTGTACGTATCGGATTTGTTGGAGTTGGGAATAGAGGATATGGCAATTTAAATCAACTTACCTACCTCGAAGGAGTTGAAATAAAAGCACTTTGCGACTTGCAACAATTTCGCATCGATGACGCACAGAAATTGCTAACAAAGAAATCTTTTCCGCTCGCTAAAGTTTATATTGGAAAAGAAGACTCTTGGAAAGACCTTTGCGAAGATCCAGACATCGATTTGATAACCATTGCAGTGCCGCGAGGACCTCTACATGCAGAGATTTCAATTTATGCCATGGAGTGTGGTAAGCACGTAGCTGTAGAAGTGCCCGCTTCGGCAACTATTGAGGAATCGTGGCAGTTGGTCGAAACATCGGAAAGAACAAAAAAACATTGTGTTATTCTCGAAAACTGTTGTTACGACTTTTTTGAATTACTAACTCTGAACATGGTTAGACAAGGTCTTTTTGGTGATTTAATTCATGCTGATGCGGCTTATATACATCATCAGTATAACTATGACAAACCAAAAGATGGAGATATGTGGCGCCTAAAAGAAAGTCAGCAAAAGAATGGCAATTTATATCCAACTCATGGATTTGGACCTGTTTGTCAAGCAATGAATATCAATCGTGGAGATAGATTAACAAAGATGGTGTCTATGTCCTCCGATGATTTCATGATGGGCAAAACAGTAGCTGAACTCGCCAAAAAAGATAGTTTTTACGACAAGTTCAACACGAATTCTTACCGTGGCAACATGAATACATCAATCATTAGAACAGAAAAAGGGAGAACCATCATGTTGCAATATGATATTACAAGTCCACGAGTTTATTCACGAATTCACATGTTGAGTGGAACAAAAGGAGCCGTTCTAAAAGACCCACTACCACCTCGCATTTGTTTTGGTGATAAATGGGTTGACGATGAAGAGATGGAGGATTTAAAAGAAAAATATACTCCTGCTATTATAAAGCGTGTAGGCGACATGGCAAAAAAAGTGGGAGGACATGGAGGGATGGACTTCTTGATGTTTTGGCGATTAATTGACTGTTTAAGAAATGGATTACCAGTGGATATGGATGTCTATGATGCTGCCGCTTGGAGTTGCATTACTCCTTTAAGCGAATGGTCGGTAGCTAATGGGTCACAACCTGTTGCTATTCCTGATTTCACTTGTGGAGCGTATAAAACCAACAAACCTGTTGATCTTTCGTTAGATTATTAGGGAACAGTAAAATAATCATTCTATAATAAGTGTTTTTAGCGGGATGTTTCTCCCTATAACTCCATACAAAATAAAGAGCCTGCAACTTCAACAAAGACATTGAATTGCAGGCTTTTAATTACTTTCTACTTCCTAAAAACTAACTGTTCTATCATCTAAACAACAACCGAGCATCCTTCTCGGCTAATTGCGTAGCCAATGCTTCGGGCACAAAACGCCAATGGTTCAGTTTAAGACCATCAATAAAGGTGTCTTCTACAATTTGAATGTAGAGCAACGTCCTTATATCGGGCAATCTTTCGACCAATCTCTCTTCCATCTCTTCTTTGGGGATACCTGCACCCTTTTCTATTAAGTATCCTCCCCCACTTGCTCTGTAGGAAGTGAGGGTAACTTTATATTTGGTATTCATATTAAAAGCAGAATCATTTTCATCTGCAAGAGAAATAATGTTTACTCTCTCCCCTACTTTTTTAGTTATATCTACCTCGTAATGAATGCCTGCCGCCGAATCAAAGTTGTAACTCTGATGATTGAAGCGCCATCTATCTCCCTTATCATCTTTTTTGATGTGGAGCAAATGTCCGTTTTGCACGGGGTTCGAATTAAGCCAATTCGAATAAGAATATTCCAAATAATCCTTTATCTCCTGCCCTGTCATCTCAATCACATACAATTGATTTTCGAAAGGATATATATCCAGCAAGTCCTGATAGTTTAGCATCCCATTGCTTATCTTGGCATCAAAAGAGAGTGGTGCAGCAAACGATATATCAGCTCCCGATGCATTCAGTTGAAGCGTGTGTATCATATCGATGTAGGCAGATGGTCCAAAGTAAGCATCGCGCGAAGCAATGTCATTATTGAGCATCCCAACAGGACGGTTCGTAAATTTCTTCACCTTCAGGAAATCATCTCTAAAATAGGCTAAGTAATCAGCATCTGGCTCAACACCCGTCATACTGATGCTCTCTCCCTTCACATTTGTAGCTACAATCTCCCCATCCTCCACTATCAGCTCAATGCTCGCCTTCGAGAGTGTAGAAGCACGTGATCCACCCTCTAATAGCCATATCTCTTTATCGCCATTCTGTAGTTTCTCTGCCGTCACTTTATGATCGTGGGCTGCAAGCACCAAGTCAATTCCTTTCACATTTCTGGCAACAAATCGAGCAGGATTCTCCTTACTGTCACTCTCTTCGTCTCCCAATCCAGCATGCATAGCAGCTATCACAAAGTGAGGATTCTCCTTTTCTCTCACCACGCTCACCCAATGTTCTAGTGTAGGAACAATCTCTTCAAATTCAATGTTCTTCCACAAATGAGGCGACAACCAATTGGGGATATTAGGATTGGTCAGTCCAATGACTGCAATCTTCACTCCATTCTTATTTAGAATGGTATAGGGTTCAAAATAGGGCTTGTCGGTTCTAATGTCTATCGCATTAGCAGCAAGATAGGGAGCATCCAACTCATCCTCTACTTTGTCATACACGTAATGCCCTGGCTCTATATCATGATTGCCCACCACCACAGCATCGTAGTCGAGATAGTTCATCACCCTCGCAAAGATGTGATTTGATACGGTGTCGATAAAATTAGAATAAAAGACAGCATTATCGCCCTGAAGATGATCGCCAATGTCCAATAACAACACATTGTCTTCTTGACGACCCTCTCTTACCTCTTTCATTTTTGTAGCAACCGAAGCCAACGAGTAAGGATGCACCTGTTGTGACTCTTTACTCACATAGAGCGAATCGAAAAATCGTCCGTGAAGATCATTGGTAGCATACACTTCAAAATTGTAGGTTCCATCTTTTAGTTTGTTTCCAGAACAAGAAGTAACTGCAAGTGCTAACAGCACGAATAGTAATGACAGATTAAATTGTTTTTTCATTTTAACGTAGTATTAATAATATCTTTCTCTTACTTCTCAATCCATAAGGTTGGATATAAATAGTTGATAGATAGTTATAACATCCTCTAAAAATTATTGTTTGAATTTACTAGGCAGTGTATTGATTTAATTTTTCTATTGACTTACAAAGTAAGTTGTTTTCTGAATAAAAAGAAAATGAGAATCACTCCTTCTAAAAACAACATAAGGATATCCCATCAAAAGAATATCCTCATGTAAAACTGTTTTTAAAAAGAAAAGTAAGTTAGTTGACTGCAGGAGTAATCACAAACTTACGAAACTCTACAGGTCCGTGATCGCCCTGAATTATAATTGGTCCAGGAGCTCCTTCGTTACTGTCAAGCGACCCTCCCGTAATACCAGGAATAGCTCGGTTCGAAATCACCTCAATGCCATTGTGCACAATAGTTACATTCCGCCCCACAAGCGTAATTTCGAAAGTTTGCCACTCGCCCGCTTTTTTAGCTGCATATACAGATGGCTCAATAAATCCGTAAATACCGCCAATAGTAATAGTACTTGGCTTATTCACAGGACTATCCTCAATCTGAACTTCATACCTTCCGCGCAAGTATATCCCACTGTTACTTCCCTCGGGATAGCGGAATTCAACACTCAGTTTAAAGTCATCGAATTTCTCATTAGTTATCAGGTTGCCCCCAGCTTCAGGATTTACCAACACACCATCCACCATTCTGAATTTGTTGTTTGCAGGTATAATCCATCTTGATAGATTTTCATCAAGCAGGTTTTTTGGATTTCCCCAAACAGGTGGCTTTTCGCGAATAAGACTCGGAGCCCTCACACCTGTCCACTCCAGCTTATGACCGTCGAGCATCATAGTTCCGCTCAGTTTATCGTTTTCTAAACTAAACTCAAAATCAAGATCATCAATGTCCATCCACTGTGGCGGAATTGTAAAATTATATTTCCCTGTTTCTGCCGAATAGTGTATTTCAGAAATAGGGCGTGCACTACCTTCATAGCCCACATAGCGACCTACCAAAGTAGAAAGCCCTGAAGACTCTACTTCCAACCATCCCGGGAAGCCTGCCGAATCCATCAGTCCATGTCTGAACAGACCAAGATCCTTCAAATCGTCTCCTTCGATAACGATAGTGAGGTTCCATCTACCAACCACTTCCGAACCATTGGCAGCAGCCTGCACCATCGCAGAGGATTGAATGCCTAGGATTACTATAAACAACAATAACGCTTTTTTAAATTGCTTCATACTAACAATAAATTTATAAGTAAATAATATGCCATAAAATAGAGGCACGATTGAATTATAACATCAAATTTACACAAAAACGGGACAGCAATAAAATTTCACCTCATATTATTTAGATGAGAGTTTGTCGAAAGTGAAGAAGTTGAGGCACTTTTCAGAGACTTCCATCAACAGAGTGGATCAAAGAGCTAAAAAGCATGAGGATATTACCACTCTCTTAGTCCATTCACTCCAATTATGAATATTTTTACCTATTTCCACTATCGGTTAACTTTCATTGCGGCTCCAGTCCGCACTGCCCGTAATTTAACCATTTATGCACAATGCGGACCTTAGCCGCAGTGTTCTTTATGACTCATCAGCAAGAGCACTGCAACAGATAAGCTAATAAGGTTAGTGTCGTGGGTATATTCCTAGTTAGAGAGGTTTGTAAAACACAAATAGGTTTTTTTAAATTGATTGAGGTCTGGGGTGTGGGGTATAGAGAACAACAATTTATTGCGTTTCGATGATGCAAGTCTGGGCTGGTGTTGGTCTCCCGACCAGTGCCTTTACTGATATATTAGGTAGGATGCAAAATCCTTTCTGCTTCGCAGCACACTGTCGAAGTGTTGCAAATCGGTGCGAGCAGAACAATATGCCCCAATTAAAAATATAAATTCTTCAATTCTACCATTTGCTTTTCCTTTATCCCTACATTTGTACCGAAATAAAAACAAGATTCTTTTTTGTAAAAACATTTCCCTCGCGTAGGATTCGACGATCAAAGGATGAAAATCGTTTCCACGACGTAAAAAAAGTGCAAGAAAGAGAAAAACGAGCTTTTTGCCCCCAAAAAGAGAAAAATGAAGGGAGAAAAGAAGAATCGATGCCCAAAAATTGGAGAAACAAGAAATTATTGACGAGCAGGTAGACAAAAAACATGATTTTAACACAAAAACGTCCATTTCTATGACTAAAAAAGCAAATTATACCTTTGCAAAACATTGGATAGGCTCCGGGGGAAACGATTTTCATCTTTTATCTTCATTTCCCCGGCATAATAAAAGTGCAGAAAAACTTTATTGTTACCTCGCGTTAGCGAAATCGCTATTTAATAATTATTCCTGCTACGCAGCACACCCATTGCAAAGATAAATCGGCGCGAGCGGAGGGCACGGATGAATATCCGCACCAGCCTAGGTATTTTACTGTGTTACTGAGCCTGTCGAAGTGATGTAAATCGGCGAGTGAGATTTGCTGTTCTGTTCACATTCTACGTTTCTTTAAAACGTGTACTATTGGAATTGACTGTTGCTCCGATAGGAGCATAATCTTTGTAGCTTGGCAATCTAATTGGTAAAAAAAACTCCGTTAGGAGTGGTACAATCTGGGGCTGGCGCAGTTCTCCCGACTAGTGCCTCTACAGTTAAAGTCAAAACCTCTGCTGGCGCGGATATCTATCCTATCTGCTCCTCGTTCGGAAACGAGGGGGAGTATAACTACTCACTGAATGAATCATCCCTACCAACCGACCTCGACCGATGAGCCGAAAAACAAGTGTGAAAGGCGATAAAAAATCGTTGCTGTTTGAGTTCCGACATTTGTCGGAACGAGTTATAACGATTTCAGCCTTTCGCACGCAAGTTTTTCGAGCGAAGCGGGCGCAGTCTTGACCTTTTTTGCTTACTTTTTTGCGTCAAGGCAAAAAGAGTAAGTGGGTTTTAAGGGGCAAAGCCCTCTTGTTTAATTATGAATGGTTTACCCTGTGAAATATATCGAAGATTTAATGCGGAAAACACTTATGCTTTTGTTTTGCTACGCAACCCCCAACCACAACGTGGTTAAAGATGAATAGCCATGGGTATAAGACCATGGTAATCAATCAAAGACACCCACGAACCCTGAAGGGATTCAACCCTCCTTGCTGGCGCGGATATCTATCCGTGCCTTTATCTGCACCCTACTGTTGTAATGGCACGGATGAATAGCGGCGACTCCCCCTTTAGGGGGCTGGGGGGCGGTATTGGCTATTCAAATCCTATTTAAAAAAAACCTTATTTGCATTTTCTCCAACCTTCGTAACTTGGAATGCACCCACTACACTAAGCTTATTAGCTTATTGGTGATAATAATTTGCTCAATCAAGGACAGAGAATGGCAGAACAATTTGCTAAGGACAAGTCGCGACTTGTCCCTACAACCTACAAATCAACAGGTTAACTGTTCACTGTTCACTGCTTTTCCTGCTTCGCACACCGATTCAAAAATCGGCGCGATTATAAAATCCACCCACACACACATTTCAAAACCTTTGCCATCATTCGTGTATGGTGACCTCATAATAATAGTAATCGCAACACTGCTTCCAGTATTTAAATTGACTGTCATATACACTATGGTACATCTTGTCCATCGTTATTTTGTTGTACCCTTTGTGAGCGGGATAATCCTTAACCCAACGAATCTTGTATGCTTTGGTTATGGTGTTCTTAAATGCGTCCACATAATTGTCGATTCTGAGAGTCGACGGAGTTGTTTTACCAGTTGTGGGGCAATACCAATAGGGGAGATAGCCACTTGCACTGACCTTGACCCAATCTTTGTCTTTATCGCCATTGTTATCGCCTCCTCCGCCATTGTTGCCATCAGGCTTTCCTGCTTGTGTCACATTAATAGAAACACAGTATTTGGGGTGATCCTGCGCTGTGAAAATGATGACACCAGTGCGTGGACTTGTCGAATTGTTTTCGGATGCCATCAGTCTCACTCTGTGAGTATAAGTGAATGGAGTGCTATTGAAGGCTGAAGTCATACTGCTATCGTCCGAGTATACCCAACACCAAGAGCTTGAAGAAGTATTGACAGGTATCAGTGTGTCGGGAAAGTATGTATAGATATTCACAACTGCCGATTCGCTTGATGCAGACAAAGGATTATACACCAAACTACACGAATTATTATCCGTCCAAACAGCCTCTGTTTTGTCGGGATAACCAGTGTTGTGCAAA
>CAZXGV010000074.1:0-10471 GCA_964640575.1 uncultured Dysgonomonadaceae bacterium | reverse complement strand
CGCAAAGACGCGAAGGCGCAGAGGGGACGGATTAAAAGTTACGAGGATTTGGATAATTAATACTGCACCCAAGCGCATCATAGATGCAGCACCGTCTGTAGTAAACCAATCAACTAACCAACCCAAGCTTCGTTAGATGCGAACTGTTGTTATGTGTATATAAAAACTGGTTAATAAGACACTGGTCGGGAGACCAGCGCCAGCCCAGAGCACACTGCGGCTAAGGTCCGCATTGTGCATAAATGAATAAGCTAATAAGTCCACCACGTACTGCTACTTGTATTTTATTCATCTAAACATATAGTTTTGCAAGTGACCCAAACTTAGTTGAATATTTACACTTAAACGCAAAAAAAGCTGGACAATAATGCCCAGCTTAATATTTTTATATTATAATAAGTTGCTTGACTTGATTTTTTTAAGTTAGCGAGTTTAAATGAGTTGCCAACTTAGACTTCAAGTTATCTGCTTTTTTTTGATGAATCACATTTTTCTTTGCTAATTTATCAAGCATTGAACAAACCTCGGGGAATTTTGCTTGAGCCTCTTCCTTTGAAGTTAGTTCGCGAAATTTGCGTACAGCATTACGAGTTGTTCTCGACGCATATCGATTGCTCAAGCGACGAGTTTCTGATTGTCTGATTCTTTTTTCAGCTGATTGATGATTTGCCATAATAACGTATAAGTAATCTGTATTTGTTTTTATTTTCAGTAGCCCATAGGGGAATCGAACCCCTCTTTCCAGAATGAAAATCTGGCGTCCTAACCGATAGACGAATGGGCCATTTGTGTAGTTTTTTGTTGCTAACAGCAACTCTATCTCAAATGCGGGTGCAAATATAGAACCTTTTTTTATTGTTCCAAAACTTTAGCACTATTTTTTATTTTATTTTTGAAATTTGATGCAAATCAATGTGATTTAGTCTGGTTTTTCAAATAATAGCTTCTATAATTTTCGTGATTGATTTATTTTCCCTACTTTTGCATTTCACAGACAATAGATATAGGAACGATAATTAATATAAAAACACGATAAAGATGAAAAGGACATTTCAACCTTCTAAAAGAAAAAGGATAAATAAACATGGCTTCCGTTTACGCATGTCTACTGCAAACGGACGCAGAGTACTTAGAGCACGTCGTGCTAAGAAAAGAAAAAAACTTTCAGTTTCGGATGAATATTAGGACATCCTTTCTGAAAATCAGAAATTAAAATGGGCAAAGAAACTGTTTGTGTTTCTTTGCCCATTTTTCGTTTGCACCAATTTAATTGATGAATTTTGAAGCTTTTGATGTAGCAATCTATTTTTTTTATACCTTTGTATTAAAGTGAATATTTTAGCTTGAATGCGACACATCAACTGATTTAACGATAGATATGAATGCAAAAAGAAAAAAATCGACAAGTAATTTTAGAGACAGCATCACTAAAAATGTAATATCAATTATAGTAACTGGAGCAGTTATTTTGTTTGCAACTTTAGTATTATTGAACATATATACTAGGCATAACAAATCTGTTGATGTGCCTCAAGTAAAAGGGTTACAATTGAAAGAAGCAAAAGTGTTGTTGAAATCTCAAGGTTTAAACCTTGTGGTTGTAGACTCTCTTTATGATAAGGACGCTATACCTGGTGCAATTATTGAACAAGTTCCGAGTGCAAATAATAGAACCAAATCGGGTCGTGATGTTTTCTTAACTGTGTATTCTACAAACCCACCAGAATTGGCTGTGCCAGAACTAGTAGATTATTCCTATCGGCAAGCAGAAGCTCTTCTCATATCGATGGGTTTTGAACAATTAACGAAAGAAGAGGTTCCTTCGGAATACAAAGGCTTGGTAAAAGCAGTTGAGTATAGAGGAAGGTCCCTACAACCCGAAGAGAAAGTACCAGCAGGTTCACCGCTAACAATTATTGTAGGGAGTGGTATCCAAACAGACTCTTTAGATATTAATAGAGATTATATAGTTTCACCTAATCGAGACAACCCCTCAAATTCAGAACAGAAGAGTGAAACAAAATCGCAGAAAGGGCAACGAGTTGATGAAACGTTTTTTTAATCGCTGTGCAAAAAGAAAAAAACAACGAAGCCGACAATCTGTTAGATAATTACAATTCAACAGAGGACTCAGAAAACAATCAAGAGCAAAAGTACATTCACTATCAGTTTAGAGCTGATAAAGGTCAGAGTTTTCTCAGGATTGATAAGTTCCTCATTGACAAAATTGAGGGAGTTTCGCGCAGCAAAATTCAACAAGCAGCCGAAGCAGGCAACATTCTGGTAAATGGGAAGCCAGTAAAATCAAATTACAAAATAAAACCATTAGAGGAAGTTGTGTTGGTTATGGACAAACCACGCATTGAAATAGAAATAGCCCCAGAGAATATTCCTTTAGATATTGTGTATGAAGATTCCGATTTTCTGATAGTAAACAAACAAGCCGGTTTAGTAGTACATCCAGGACATGGAAATTACACAGGAACACTATTAAATGCTATTGCATATCATTTGAAGGATATGCCCGATTTTGATGCAAATGATCCTCGATTAGGCTTAGTACACCGAATAGATAAAGACACCTCTGGCTTATTGTTAATTGCTAAGAACATGGTTGCAAAAACCTTTTTAGCCAAACAATTTCTAGATAAAACAATAACGAGACAATATGTTGCACTAGTTTGGGGATCAGTTGTGAATAACGAAGGAAAAATTGAAGGCAATATAGGACGAGATCCTAGAAACAGAATGCTGATGCGAGTATTTACTTCTGAAGATCAAGGAAAAGAAGCGGTAACGCACTATGAAGTAGCTGAACGATTAGGATATGTAACATTAGTAAACTGCAAGCTTGAAACAGGGCGTACACATCAAATACGTGTTCATATGAAACACATAGGACACCCCATATATAACGACCAACGATATGGTGGTAACGAAGTCTTAAGAGGGAAAAACTCTTCAAAATATAAGCAGTTCGTAAAAAACAGCTTTAAAGATTGCCCCCGACAGTGCTTGCATGCTCAAACCTTAGGCTTTATCCATCCTACAACAGGAGAAGAAATGGTATTCAAAAGTGAGTTGCCAAATGACATGATGAAAGTTGTAGAAAAATGGAGAAGTTATGTCGAAAATAATGAAATCTGAAATAAAAACAGTAAGTTGCAACTTATTTGATAATTTAGGGCATGGTTAAAAAAAACGTAGCAGTGGTGTGGGGAGGATATTCTTCTGAAAAAGAAGTATCCGAGAGAAGTGCACAAGGCATTTATGACTTTCTCGACAAAACGAAATACAACGTAATTAAAGTGTGTATTGACCACAATGCATGGGAGGCAAAACTGAATGATTCTACTTATCCTATCAATAAGAATGATTTTAGCTTTACTGCTAACGGTGAACACGTAAAATTCGACTTTGCCTATATAATCATTCACGGAACACCTGGCGAAGATGGTCCTTTGCAAGGTTACTTTGATATGATTGGGATTCCATACTCAAGCTCCGGAATGCTATCATCTGCCCTAACCTTTAGTAAATTTACATGCAATAATTTCCTTAAAAGTTTCGGAATTAAAGTGGCAGATTCTATATTGATTAGAAAAAATGAGTTGTATAATCCTCAGGAAATTATTGATCGTTTAAAACTACCCTTGTTTGTAAAACCCAATGTGGGAGGCTCAAGTGTGGCAACGACCAAAGTAAAAGAGATAAAATACTTAAGTGATGCTGTCGACGAAGCATTTTCGGAAGCAGACGAAGTGATGGTAGAAAGCTTTATTGAAGGGACAGAAGTTACATGCGGTTGCTACAAAGCTCAAAACGGAAAAACAGTTTTACCCTTAACTGAAGTGATAACTCATAACGAGTTTTTTGATTATAAAGCGAAATATGAAGGAGAAGTAGAAGAAATTACACCTGCCAGAATCTCAAAAGACTTAACGGAACAAATTCAGTTCTTAACATCCACACTATACGATCTTTTGGATGCCAAAGGCATAATAAGGGCAGATTTTATTATATGCAATAATGAACCAATTTTGTTGGAAGTAAATACTGTGCCTGGAATGACTGAAACAAGTTTCATTCCACAACAAGTGGAAGCAGCAAATTTAGTAATGACCGATGTTTTAACTGATGTAATTGAGTACGAATACAACAAATTGAAATAATTAAGTTTATCATGATGGACTCCAACTCAAATAAAAGCGAAAACGACACTTTTAAAGAAACAACTTTTGATGATATTCGCCCTCTGAATGATTCTGAAGTAAAAGACTCAATAGATTTTCTATTAAATGATAAATGGTTTAAAATTATCGTTGAACCTCTTATTGCTCCAATCACCTGGAAGGATTTCTCTATCGAGATGCGCAGTTGTGAAAAGGTTTTAGATTTTCAAAAGAATGTAATTTACACCATTATTTACAAATTCATCGAAGGGAATGTTGAAGACTTAGAACTATTAAATCCAAGAGAGATTGACTTGAATGAAAGTCACATGTATATTTCCAATCATCGCGATATTATCTTAGATGCTTTCTTGTTCAATATTAGTTTACACGCTCTAGGATATGAAACAACGGAAGTTGCTATCGGCGATAATCTTCTTATTTATCCTTGGATAACAACTTTGGTACGTTTAAACAAGAGTTTTATTGTAAAAAGAAACATTCCTGTCCGTCAAGTACTAGAAGCTTCAGAACACTTATCACGCTACATTCACAAAACCATTAATAAGGATAAAAACTCTATTTGGATTGCACAGCGAGAGGGCAGAGCAAAAGACTCTGACGATAGAACTCAAACAAGCTTATTGAAAATGCTAACATTGGTGGACAGAAGCAAGCCTATCGAAAGCCTAAAATCACTCAACATCATCCCATTATCTATATCATACGAATATGACCCTTGCGACTTTCTTAAAGCAAAAGAGTTTCAATTGAAACGCGATGTTGAGGATTATAAAAAAACAAATGAAGATGACCTTATTAATATGCTTACAGGAATAGAGGGGTACAAAGGTAGGGTGAGCCTTAAACTTGGCAGACCATTAAATGATAAAATCGACTCAGTGTCCTCTACTTTAAAAAGGTCAAACTTATTAGAAGAAGTAGCCAATTTAATTGATGAGGAGATATTTTGTAATTACGAGATATTTAAAACCAATTATATTGCGTATGACTTAAAGATGAATTCCAATAAGTTTACCAACAAATATTCGGCGAAGGAGAAAGAAAAGTTCATTGTGTATATAGACAATCAAGTTGGTAAAATAAACATAGATAACAAAGATGATGAGTTTCTTAGGAATAAGATTATAGAAATGTATGCAAACACACTCATCAATTATTTGACTGTTCAAGATTAAAGTCTCACTTACTAATGAGTAACAGAATTGCACTGCTATTTACGGTCATCATTTTCTTATCTTTTCCAAGTTGTGATAAAGAAAACTTTCGGATTAGCGATTATCTTGTAAAGTTCGCAACAGTCATAAAAACTGAATCATCTGTTACATTCCAACTTGACAATGGAGTGATTTTAACACCACAAAACAGACCCACGGTAACGCTTGAAAACAAAAATCGAGTAATTCTTAATTATACACCGTTAGAAAATGGACTTGTCAAGATAAATAACATTCGCCCCATTTTTGTAGGCTCTATCGAGAAGGAAGGATATCCAAACAAAGTAAATACTCATCCCATAAAAATTGAAAGTATCTGGGTAAGCGGTAAGTACCTAAACATGTCTTTCAAAGTTGACTATCACTCCATGCCACATACTCCAGGATTGTTTAAAGACCCTGATGCGGAACACACAACTCTATATTTTAGTTATTCAAGAGGTGAAGACCCAAGTGGAGCTCCTACACTTATTTATCTATCTTTCGACCTAGAGGGATTAGAAAAGGACAAGTTTACGATACTGATTCACACTGACGAGGGTCTCAGAAAGTTCACTTTTTGAAAAAACTAATTATTCTCTCTCAAAACAATACTTTCGTCATCGATTTTAAAATCAATTGGCAATATACATTTAACACTTACAGCTTTGTTGCCATTTTTCCCTGGTGTCCACTTTGGCATCATACTTAAAACACGCAGAGCCTCGTTATCTAAATCATTATCCAAACCATCTATAACTTCAATATTTGATACTGTGCCATCTTTTCTAATGATAAATGAACAAAGAATTCGACCTTGCACACCGTCTTCTCTTGCACGAGGAGGATATTTAACAAACTCAGCAATAAATCTGCCTAATCCATCTTCACCAGTTGGGAACTCAGGCATTTGGTCTACTATTGTGAATATCTCTTCATTTGGATCTAAAGGCATTGCTTTGCGTTTTTGTGCTGTAGATGTAGAGCGATAGACTCCTTTATTCAATTTAAAATACATTGGCACATATTGTCTAGCCCTCACGTTCTTACCTTGATATACGGCAGGACGCCATGGAGGCATCGATTTTATAATGCGCAGCGCTTCTTCATCTAAAAGTGGATGAGCACGATGCATAATTTCAAAATCAGATAGTGTTCCATCTAACTCTACCACAAAATCATACACCACTAAACCCTGTATCTCCTGTTCAGCTGCTTCACGAGGATACCTTAATGATGAAGCAATAAAACTTTCCATCGCCCTGCTTCCCCCCACAAACATTGGATCGATATCAGGCTTTTCAACAATCCTTCCTGTGAATTTAGGTGGGTTTGTTTGTTCAACGTGTAAGTCATTAATTGAAGATATGTTGTGTGAAGATTTTGCGTCAATTGCTTGAAAGCTTCCTGCAAGCAGGAATAGATAAATAAGTACTGATACAATCATTATATTAACTCTTATCGTATTAAAAATTAAAAAGGAGGCTCTTATGTTGATTAATAATGCAAATGTAAGAAAATTTATTTGGACAAGTAGGGTCTTTAATAGTTTATGACATTTTTAACTAGAAAAACTCAACGATATCCATTGTCCAACAACTATTTATTATAGAAATAGAGTAAGACAAAATGCAAAAAAGCAAATCATCGAAGCGTTCCTTCTGGAAACTTAACTTTATCTGGCTCATTATTTAATAATGGTAAAGCGTATCTTAATATACGATTTCTTCGTTCTGTGGCATCTTTGGGCTCTACGGGATAAGTAACTACAGCCTCCAGCCATGCAAAAGCATTGACCCGAAAATAGACAGCTGGTTGCCATTGAGTCTGTTTTTGATTTACAAATTGTGGATACTGCTCTATAAAATCTCTGTTGGATGCCGACAACAAGCACTCTTCCACAAATTTCAAATCGCTAGTATATGCAATTTGAATTGGAATTTCATTCCATATAAAAGGAATATCAGGTCCAGAATAGTTAATCACCTCTTCTCTCAACACCAAACTATTAGGGAATTTAATTATTCTGCCACTACCTCTATCGTTACCCAAATAATCTCCACTACACTCCAAGATAGAAGTATCCAAGTAACTTATAGACACCACATCACCACGAAACCCTTTTATTTGAATACGGTCTCCCACTAAATATGTGCGACGAAAAACTAAATAAATCCAAGCTATAAAAGAAGTTATAGGAGCTTGCAGTGCAAAACCCAACACCAAAGAGATCAACCCAAAACTAACAGCAGCAGCATATAGGTTTTGAAACAAAAAAGAAATTACAACAATCAAACTGAAAACAATTGCTAGAATCCGAATCACTCTCAGCAGGTTGTAACGCTCTCCTTGTATATTGGCTTGAATACTCACTAACCTTGTAACAATTTTACTTATCAAAAAAATCAAAGTAATCAAGAACAAGCTCATGCTTAACTTTTTCAGAAAAGGTATGTATATTCCCCATGATTCAAAAGCCTTCAAATCCAATAGGTAATATGCAGCAATTAGCAGTATCGATGCAACTCCATAAAATTTAATCCAATATTTAGTTTTCTCTATTTCCATAAAATCTTGTTTTTGTTTGATGTAGATGTGTGAATAATGATAGTTTTTACACGGACTATCTTTGCTTGATTATTCTCAATGTTAGTTGAAAAAACAAACTTAATAAAATATTTAGCAATGTGTGTGTGTGTAGATCCATATCTTGTTTTTGAGAATCAAAAGCTCCAATTTAATCCAACATAGATGTGTCGTGGCAAGGATGGATAGTAGAAGCGAGGTTCGGCTGTGCCAAATGCTTTGGCATTTACAATCACCATAGATGCATAATGAGAATTGGTGAGGTTGTTGATACCTGCATACATGGAGAGAGTCGCATCCTTAAATGCATGAAAGCTCTTCGATATTTTCAGATTACTGTAGAAGTAGGCAGACTCTGAAAGCGTGTTCTCATCATTTAAATACTGTTTACCAACAGCTTGAAACTGTGTATCAATCCACAAGGATTTGATGGGAGTCCACCGAAAGCTAACCTGAGCAGTGTAGCTGGGGATGCCTGGCAAGAGGTTTCCATCATGAACAATATCATCACTTGTGAAGTCAATAAATTCATTTTTAGAAAATGCATAACTAAAATTAGAAGACAGCATCCCTGGAAACCGAATGAAAGAAAAGAGTTTATTGCGCATCGTCATCTCCACTCCTCTATGTCGAGTTTTGCCTGCATTGATACCTGTGAAAACATCTTCTGCAAAACGCTTCGTGACGAGCAAATTGTTCAGCTCTATCCAATAAAAGGTAGCATCAATCTCCATTTTGTTATCCAATAGAAACAAACGAGAACCAAGTTCGTATTGTATTCCCTCCTCTGGTTTAATGTCGGGATTAATGTTTCCTTCGGGCAACAATGTCTCTTCTGGTGAAGGGAGCGAAAAACCATGACCAATGGAAGCATATAGTGAGATTACCTCATGAGGACTGTAATTAAACCCAACTCGAGGAGAAAACATGGATGGAAAACTTCGTTTGCCCGAATTATCCCCATCATCTTTAAACTGATCTACTAATTTATAACGAATTGTGTTGTAGGCTGCAGCCAATGAAACATTCAATCTTGAAGTGGGTCGATAATATACCATACTAAACAAATTGAGATGATTCCGATTTTCTCGGTTTTTGTTCAGCAACACATCCTCTTTATCTATCAACCATTTATATTGATCGGTAACATATTCGAGACCTACAATTACATCAGCCTTTGTGGAGTGATAGCTTAGTTTGTTGCGAATTCCGCCGCCCAATGAGCCATCATCTAAATCGTTGAAGGGTCGCTTTTCATAACTATCGTTCCATTTTCCAAAAAGAATCAATTTGTTATTCCAACTTGAATTAAATTGCTTGATAAGCGATATACCCCCTACTCCTTTTTGATATCTTTTATATCCCTCTATCTCTTTCCAGTTTTGTGCAGCCGCTTTTGGGTTAGTTTCAAAAAGGGTTTTGCCTAATGAACTCGGAATTCCTGCATTCATATAAGTTGTATAAAAGAAATACTCAAGGTCTAACAATCTCAAATTGACATCGCCTGCAACAAGTGCAGTGCGTTTTCTCATGTGATTGTTTTCACGATACCCATCAGAGTTGACTGCTGAAAACTGAGCTTGAAGTGAGAAGTTATTGGTGTTGATGTGCTGACCCACATTTGCTTTCAACGTGTTGAAAGCTCCATAATGAATTTGAGCTTTTGTGTTTGCCTGATTGCTTTTGACAGTAAACATATTGATTGTTCCACCCAATCCCGAGCCATATAAGGCGGAAGCAGGTCCTTTCACAATTTCTAATCTATCAACCATTTCCAAACTAATATCTTCTGGATTAGAAACACCATCAGAAGAAGTAATTGGAATATCATTTAAGTAAAACTTAATTCGATTAGTATTATAGGGTGTTCGACTACCCATACCCCGAATAACTATTCTGCTTGTAGCATAAGTGCCACTTTGCATATACACACCAGGCAGTGAGTTGATAGTAGTAGCCATACTATTGGCGTCCCAAGATGAAACTGCAGTTCCTGTGAGTATTGATAAGCTGCCTGGAATGCGTCGCAAACTACTCCGTGTTTGGTAGGCACTCACTATTACCTCTTCAAGTGCTACCACAGTATCAATTGGATGAGTTGTATTGTTGCTTTCGTTTTGAGCAAATAAACTCGATGATATACAAACAGTTGAAATCAGAAGGACAGTAATTCGATAGCAGTAATCCATATCTATTTATTCTTTTTTGAGAGGCTTCGTCTTAGAGTTACAATGAAACAACATTAAATGCATTTATAATCAATATAACAAAACACATCAGAACTTGTTTCTTACTTTAAATTTCACCACACAGAAACATTCCGATTGATTTTGAAACAACAAATAATACTTCTTTGCAAAAAGGAGTAAGTAGAACCTTATTTTTCGGTTAAATAAAACAAAAGGCAAACATAAAAGCCCAGACTAAACAAAATACGGATTCAACCAAAGTTTTATCGCTTTTGTACACATACAAAACCTCCACAACCAAAGTTTT
>CAZXGV010000073.1:0-10599 GCA_964640575.1 uncultured Dysgonomonadaceae bacterium | reverse complement strand
AAGTATAAAAAAGTAATAGGAAGAGCTTTTGTATGTGGCATTAGGTGTGAAATGTTTAGTTGAGGGGCTATTCGCTGCTGTTTTATCTATTAAGTGTTTTTTTAAAAGAGCTTATCGCTCTTGCTGAATATATAAGAAACTCACTAAAACGACCTTCGTTGGGGTACAAAACCATGACGTTTAGAGCAGAACTGCATGAAAATAAAGTGCTTTTTATTGAAACTTCTTCAAGATTGTAGTTTCAATCATTTATAATAAGTATATTTACACTTGTCAGATAAGATTGCTCCTGAACATTGTGGTGTGCAACAACTTATAGGAACAAAAGTAAATGAGACTTGTAGATCCTCGCATTTTTATCACTGAAAAATGAAATAAAAGTAAATCCTATGAAAAATATAATAATCTGTGCTCTACTAACCTTTATCTGCAGCTGCACGCTAAACCCTTTGAAGATAGTTGAAAAGACAGCTAGAAATTTGCAAAGTGAAAAGACAATAAACTATCAATATAATCAACTTACAATTCAGGGAAGCAGTGAAAATGACACAACATTTATAGAAATGTTTTCAACCGCATCTTTCCAAAAAGATATGAAAGATAAGTTTTTAGGATATACCTATGTTATTCAAGATAGTCTCATACATCCCTACTTTGATGTGCCCCTGAAAACTACCTATCATTACAACGGTACTGTTTTAAATACAGCAATGGTTAGTCCAATAAGAAACTCTCTTGAGACAAACGACACCACTGAAATCAATAAAAATGTATATAACAATGTAATGAGTGGTCAACTACCCTCGCTGCTCCATCTCCTCAACAGTAGTGGGGCAAAAATAACAGGAGATACGATAATAAATGGCGAAAACTGTTATCAACTAAATGATATGAAAGACGAAAAAGCTCATGAACTTTTTATTTCAAAGAAATCATCTCTTCCTATCATGCTGCGAATAATTACCAACACATCTCAACCATTTATTGAGGAGTTTTATTATAAGAACTTTCATACTACAGCGGAACTACAGATTCCCAACTATAAATCTGAAGTGGAAGAAAAGGGCAAGCAAGAGCCTCCTCAAACTTTTAAAGTTGGTGATAAACTACCCCACTGGAAATTACATGATCTCTCCGAAAAAGAAATTTCGACGGGTAATTCTAATAATATTAAAGTTATCTATCTTTCGATGATTAATTGTGGACCTTGTCAAAAAGCAATACCTTACGTCAGCAAAATTAACGACTATTTCAAAGGGAGAGACGACGTAGATTTTTTTGTACTCTACCCAATGGATTCAAAAGAGAAGCTACAAAAATATGTAGATGCAAAAAATATCAAATACCCCGTTATCTATAATTCACTCACCGAAGATAAGAATCGCAAGGAACTAACTTTCAGAATGAATATTGGATTTCCTTCCGTGCTAATCGCAGATTCAGAGAACTCTGTCAGGCATATCATACATGGCTTTAACACCAATCTGGAAGATAAAATTATTGAAAAAATCAGAGATGTGCAAGATTAAGGTAAGTAGCAAGCAGCAAGCATCTAAAGAGAAAAAACATACATTCACAGAGTGCACAATGTATTGTTAAATTTTATATCTTTGCGATAGAGATAAATGAATAAGTATTCAACGATAATATGTTTTCAATCGACACTTCATTCACTTGATTATGAAAAAGCCTTCATTGAAAGATTATGCCATAACTGAAGAGCAGTATTCTATCTATCAAGATTATAAAACAAAAAGAGAAAAAAGAGAAAAAGGAATAAAAGAGTTTGAGCGTCAATTTTACAGAAGTATCACCTCAATAATCCCTATTCTCTTTATGCTCCTCATTGTTGTTGTTGCAAGAGCTGCTTTGTTGAAAGCAGAGTCTTCTATCCTCTACAATGATAATTATTGGAGTACATTAATTTTCATAGTTGCAATTCTAACACTATCTCCTTGCTTATTTTATATAATAAGGAGGTATATCCGCAGAATTATCATCAACAAGTCGCAACAGTTGAATATTCACAAACCATTCAAAAAACTATACCTTAAACTGAAACCTTCAATCCCAAGAGAATCCTATTTTGACATCGCAAAAGAGTATGAACTAAGGAATGAAGAATACTATCACTATATTGGAAATCTACAAACAAAGTTTCCCGATATCATTGAATATAATAACGATTTACAATTCTATTTTAAAATAATCATTGATGAAATAATAAGGAGTGAACATACAACCATCAATAACTTTATCATCAACCAAGAACGAGAAAAGCGAATAAATTATTGGTTAAAAATGGATGGGTTAACCTTCGAGCGCAACGTTTCGTCCCTTTACAAAGAATTGGGATATGAAACAACACTCACAAAAGCCACTGGCGAGGGTGGTGTTGATATAAGATTGTGGAAAGATGGAAAACATTCCATTGTTCAATGTAATAACACGCGCACCGAAATAGATGAGCCAGTAGTTAGAGAGCTATTGGAAACAATGCACAAAGAGAGAGCTTCGGAAGCCATTATAATATGCTCTGGGGGGTTTAGTTCTAAAGCGTATGAATTTGCAAAAAGAAAACCTATTGTATTGAAAAACATCGATCAATTTATTGAGTTAGTATATAAGGTCTATCCACCCGAATACAAATTAATAGATTCAATCTCAGAAATTTCAATAAGCAACTCTAAAACAACTTACAGATTTAAAGCTATTGGAAAAACAAATGTCTTGTTTGCATCTCACCTAAATTCTGATGAAACGAATTATTGTTTGTTTGAAACACGAGTGGATGCAGAAAAAACAATCAAGGAATTAAAAAGCATCGAGAACATGCTGTTTGCCAATTCAGTAGTTTATGAAGTGGCAGAATGGTGGCTGGGGAGTACTCCTTCTAGTTATTATCGTAAGGCGATATACTACATAAGAGTGAGCGGGAAAGAGAAAAAAAGCAAGATTGATGCAATTAAAACAGAGAACAAAAACAAGATATATAAGCAAAAAGAGATATGGCCTACGGAGAAATATATACAAAAAGATATATGGACAATAGAGTAATATAACCTCCTCCTCATTCGTGATGGCAGCCTCTATTAAAACAAAAGTTAGATTATTAACATGATATTAAATTATGTCCTCAAAAGTTCGAGTTCATCTTCTTACTTATTGAATTGTTGATTTTAACAATGGATACTTTATAGTGATGAGTTATATAATACGTTTTAATGGAAAACCTACTTAATGCTTGCCAGGAAAACCCCTTGTTTTAAGTCTTTGATAATTTAAATTATTTGCAACATATCTATGCGGTGTAAAATGATTTAAATTATTCGGGAATAAAATAGCAGTTGTAAGATTTTACTAAAAGAAAATTAGTGCTTTATAGTTGAATTAAATCATATTTATAGTATATATCTAACTTTATAGTTGAATATCACGAAACAATAATTATCTTTGCAAAACCAAGTAAACATATGAGCAAAAAGAGAGAAGTTGCATCTTTCTTGAAAGACTTCAAGATAAAAATGAACTTGTGGGATGTAATGTTTCGTGACGACAGGGGCAAAAATGCACAAACTTTGGCAGAATTAGAAATTCGTCCGATAGACCGAATTGACATACTATCAAAACTTGAAGCAAAGGATTATAGCGAGGGTCCATTAGAAGAAAAACTATACGGGGGTGCTGACATGTGGGTGTTTGGTAAAATGGTGAAGAATAAGGAGATTTACATAAAAATCAGCATGGGTGCAACAAGCTGTAGTGTACTATGTATCTCATTCCATCTTGCAGATCATAAAATGAACTATCCTTTAAAATAAAGCAATATGAAAAGTCCAATCACAGGAAAAGAAATGATTTTATCCAGAGAAAGAAGACTTATGGATTTTCGGAAGCAAACATTTGAAATTGTTTTCCACTATTATAAATGTAAGGATAGTGGAGAACAGTTTACGACTACACAATTAGATGAATTAAATATCAATCAGCTATATAACCAATACCGAGATAAATTCAACATTCCGTTTCCAGAAGAGATAAAGAAAACTCGTAATAAATATGGCTTGTCAGCAACTAGAATGAGTGAAATATTGGGCTTTGGAGTAAACAGTTATGGTAGATATGAAGCAGGTGATGTGCCAAGTGTTTCCAATGCCAGATTGATTCAAATGATAGACGACCCAAAGAAGTTTATAGATATGGTGGAGCTATGCGATTTGTTAGATGAAAAAACAAAAGCAAAGCTCTTCCATAAAGGAAAATTGTTAATAAAAGAGAGAAAGCAAAATATTTTCAATTCCAATTTAAAAGATTATTTACTGGGAAATCATTTAGCAAACATTTATTCGGGTTATAGAAGTCCCAGCTTTGAAAAACTCACAGAGATGGTGGTATATTTTGCTGAAAAAACTCAACCGTTCAAAACCAAAATGAACAAGTTGCTATTCTACGCAGATTTTTTGATGTTCAAACAAAGTTGTTATTCCATTAGTGGGGTAAAGTACAAAGCTATAGATATGGGACCAATACCTTATAATTTCCAAAGTGTTTTTGAGTTTTTAGCCAACAGCAATCAGATTGAAATTGTTGAAAAACTATTCTCACAAGGATATTATGGATATCAATTTAAAGCAAAAGAAGGAAGACACTTTAATCCTAATCTTTTCTCTAATGCAGAATTAGACGTTTTAGAAAAGGTTTCAACAGCATTTAAAACTACATGCACCAAAGACATTATAGAGTTGAGTCATTTAGAAGATGCCTGGAAGAAAAATGAAAAAAATAGAAGCTTCATTAGCTATGAATATGCATTTGAATTAAATCAAATATAATACAGGAATCAGATAATTAACTGATTGCAGCAAGACTGTTATTTCTTATATCATCATTAACAATATTCTCCCCAACTTCCATTTTTCCTATTCCCACATAAAATGAGTATTTTTGCTCCTCACTTATAAAAATCAAAACAACCCATTTTAATGGAAAACCTATTAGATAATTTAAATCCTTCGCAACGTGCTGCAGTTGAGTTTTGCGACGGTCCATCGTTAGTGATAGCGGGAGCAGGATCGGGCAAAACAAGGGTGTTGACCTACAAAATTGCCTACCTACTGAAAGAAGGATTGCCCCCTCACTATATATTAGCCCTCACTTTTACAAACAAGGCTGCGCGCGAAATGAAAGAGCGTATAGCCGAAGTGGCAGGCAAAAGAGCTGCACGCGGACTATGGATGGGTACGTTTCACTCCATTTTTTCGCGCATATTGCGCAACGAAGCAGAACGATTGGGCTTCACCTCTAACTTTACGATATTTGACTCTTCAGACTCGAAAAACTTGGTAAGAACTATTATCAAAGAGATGAACTTAGACGACAAAATATATAGACCTGGTCTGGTGCATGGAGTGATATCGAAAGCAAAAAACAGCTTGATTACCCCCACTCTATATGCCAACAATGAAGAGATATTGAAATATGATAAAAAATCGAAACGACCACGCATACATGAGATTTACAATAGATATCAACGGCGACTGAAAGCGTCGAATAGCATGGACTTCGATGATTTGTTGATGAACACCAACATACTTTTTAGAGACTATCCCGATGTGTTGGAAGAGTACAGAAATAGATTTCAATATATATTAGTAGATGAGTATCAAGACACCAACTTTTCTCAACATCGTATTGTAAGCCAATTAGCCAAAACACATCAGCGTGTGTGTGTGGTGGGCGACGATGCGCAAAGCATCTATTCGTTTCGAGGGGCAAACATCGATAATATTCTAAAGTTTAAATCGAACTATCCTAACACCAAAATATTTAAGTTAGAACAGAACTACCGCTCTACGCAAAACATTGTTTCGGCTGCCAACAGCTTGATAAAGAAAAACAGTGAGCAGATATTTAAGAATGTTTACTCGGAACGAGATGAAGGTGAAAAGATTGAGGTGATATCTGCTTTTTCCGATTTTGAAGAGGGCATCATTGTGGCAAACAAAATAGCTACATTGCGCATGGAATATCAAGCATCGTATAGCGATTTCGCCATATTGTATCGCACCAATGCACAATCGCGCATTTTTGAGGGGTCGCTTCGCAAAGTAAACATCCCTTATCGTATCTACGGAGGACTTTCGTTTTATCAGCGCAAGGAGGTGAAAGATATTATAAGTTATTTCAGAATGATTGTGAACCCGAGCGATGAAGTGGCTTTTCATCGTGTCATCAACTACCCTAAACGAGGAATTGGTAATGTAACGGTGCAAAAAATAGCCGATGCAGCACATGAACACAATGTGGGACTGTGGGAGATAATATCGAATTTAGATAAATATGACCTGAATATAAATGCGGGTACTACTCGAAGGTTAGAAAATTTCAGAACACTCATTGCAGAGTTTATTGAGCAGAACGAAGAACTTTCGGCCTTTGAAATAGGCGAGATGGTAATTAAAAAAACAGGCATTGCACAAGAAACCTTTAGCGATATGTCGCCCGAGGGAATGAGTCGTACACAAAACGTGCAAGAGTTGATGAACGCCATGAGCGAGTTTGTGGAGATGCGTAAAGAACAAGGAGATGAGGAGACACAATTGGTTGATTTCCTTTCGGAATCAGCCCTGCTCACCGACCAAGATACGGACAGTGAAGAGGACGATGATAAAGTAACGCTGATGACAGTACATGCTTCGAAGGGATTAGAGTTTGAACATGTATTTGTGGTAGGTATGGAGGAAGATTTATTCCCATCGAGCATGACCAAATCCGAAGTAAGAGGATTGGAAGAAGAGCGCCGCTTGTTCTATGTAGCCATCACGCGTGCAAAGCAAACATGTGTTATCACACATGCAAAGAGCAGGTTTAAGCATGGACAAACAACACCCGCAAGGCAAAGTCAATTTCTAGATGACATAGACGAGAAGTTTCTAAAAACTCAAACCACAACCTTTGGAGGAAGTGAAAGAGACAATACAACAGGTGGCTTTTGGGAGTCGATGCGCCAACGTCAACAACAACGCTCACAACAATCGCAACCCACATTTAAACAAAGAAGAGAAACAGTAGCACCTATTCGTCCTCATGGCACGAAGCCTATTAGTCAAACTTCAAGCAGAAGCACCCTTTCGGAAGAGGCTAAAGTATTGCAAGAAGGCGATATAATTGAGCACGAAAGATTTGGTATGGGCGAAGTGATAACGATTGAAAATGAAGGAAGTAACCGACGTGCATTTGTAGAGTTCGAAACTGCAGGTAGAAAACAGTTGCTGTTGAAATTTGCGAAGTTTGTGATTAAATAAACTTCACAAGAAGTATATTAATTGAGCCGTAGAACCACTATGCATTGCGTCTTGTATTGTATTGTAGCAAATCCGCATTTTTTGCCAGACTTAGTCAACATTCAATTATAGACCAGTGATTTCTTTGTTTTTTGCGCTAAAGGTGCAACACACTCACACCTCACTTTAAAACTTCACCATCACCCCGACAGCGGGCAAAACAGTTCCCGACACATTATCCAGTAGACGAATCTCTTGTTTCGTAGGATCATTCGGATTTACCATCACATTACCCTCCACATCTTTGTTGGTATAGATAGGAACGCTTTCAGATTGGAAGTTATAAGCATTCTGCACATCAGCATAAAAGTTCAACGCAAATTTATTGAAGTAAATCTCTTTATCAACTCGCAAGTCGAGCGAATGATTGGATGATAGACGAAGGCTATTGAACTTATCATAATCTAAATAGTACTGATTGGTAATATTCCAAGCGTCTCTGTTTTGCGACAACTCCATATCGATTGGTGTATAAGGAGCACCTCCACTAAATCGCCAGCGTCCTGAAATATTCCATCCCTTACCAATATCATAGCTACCAATCAAGTTTACCATGTGACGAGTGTCCCATGACGAGGGGAGATACACATTGTCTTTATCTGTAAATTCACTCCTAAAGAAAGTGTAGGTGGCAGTTAGGTTCAATTTGTTCCAATCCATTAATTTGAACAACACTTCCACTCCGTAAGCCCTACCCTTACCAATAGATGTGATTTCTTCGTCGCCTACCTGTCCGTACTCTGTACCTTTACTGGCAATGCTAATACCATCTTCTACTGAAAAAGGATAGCGACTATACTGCTTGTAAAAGCTCTCTACACTCATTCGAATATTGTCGGCTGGACGGTATTCAAATCCTACAATTGCTTGATTGGAAGTAATATATTTAAGTTGTTCGTTTTTATTTACAAACTCACCATCTTTTTTAAAACCCATTGTAGTGTAAGCAGGTTGTGAAGCATAGCGACCAATGTTTGCATTGATGTCCCATCCATCTGAAATTTTGTAGGAGGCAGACAGACGTGGTGAGAATTGATTAAGGGGGTTCAACATAGTGTCATTGAAATTGTTGCCCACCACACTCACACCGAGCGAAAGTAACAATCGTTTGTCAATAAAATCGTCTGACAATTGAGCGAAGGCTTGATAACCAAAGAGATTTAAATCTGTGTCATATTTCAGTAGTTCTTCAGCTCCATTACGATAAATACTGCGGAAAGAGTTGTTTGTATAATGTGCATAATTGACACCTGCTCCTACTTTTAGCTTCATCGCCATATAGGGATATTCACGTTCGAAGCGAAGTCTATTTACTGCTTCGTCCGATAGATAATCAGACATTTTCTCGTTCGTCTCGTCGTTGTCTCTGTATTTATAATTTTTGTTGCGCAGCATGCTTCTGCTCAACACCCAACTGTCGATAGAGTTGCTCCCAAAATGCTTGTAAACAGCCCCCACTGTATAGTTCCACTGCTGGTATATAGGAAGATAGGAGAGTAAATATTTTTGGGATTCTGTTCCACTCTCTTCCAAATCGGTATTGAGCACCAAATCATCAATAGCTCCAATACCAATAATTGTCAATTCGTTCTTCGAATCAATTTTAAGTTTATACTTAGCCTGAAAATCGTTGTAAGTAGGCAGAAAAGGAAGGCCAATCAATTTGAAGAGCAACTGAAGATAGGACTGCCGAGCCGAAACTATGAAAGTAGACTTATCATTAATTGGTCCTTCAACAGTAGCCGCAGCATCGGATGCTCCAATTGAAAGTGTTGTATGAATTCTATCTTTACTACCGTCTCTTTGTCTTATATCCATTACCGAGCTCAATGCATTGGTTCTATTGGCAGGAAATGCACCTGTGTAAAAACTAATTTCCTCAACAAAATCGGGGTTGACTACACCCACAACACCGCCCGAAGCGCCTTGTGTAGCAAAATGATTAATGATAGGAATTTCTATTCCGTCAAGATAAAAAACATTTTCAGACGGACCACCACCCCGCACAATCAAATCGTTCCGATTGGGATCAGTAGCGCCTACTCCTGGTAGTGTTTGTACTACTTTTGAAACATCGCGATTAACACCTGCACCTTTTTCTATATCGCGCACCCCAACAGATATTACAGAGATAGGACTTTCAATACGTTTGACGTTGTAGTTGGGACGGACAAATACTTCTTGCAATTGCACGGATGATTCAGGCAAATAAATTTCGATAAACGAAGTTTGATTTCCCATCACCTGTATTTCGGAAGAAACAGTAGTTTCGAATCCAACAAAGCTAACAACAAGTCGCACAAAGCCAGGTTTTACATTGACAAGCTCGAACACACCACCCTCTTGAGAAGTTGTACCAAGAGTTGTTCCCTGAATCTGAACACCAGCAAACTCTACTGGCTCATTAGTGGTGGCATTAATAATTGTGCCTTTTATCACTCCACTTTGTGCGAAAGCAAAAGTTGGAATTAAAAAAGTGATAATATAAAAGAGAGCTTTTATTTTATGCATTGAAATGTATTTCTGAAATAGTTCGGTTCGTCTTATAAAGACAGCAAAGGTAAAATAATAATATCTATTTCATACTAAAAGCTTTATCAATTTTACAGTATGAAAAAGCTTCTGTTTTTGAGTGTTGTTCGCTTTTATATTTAGCAGCTACAGAAGCAGCAGAATCCCTGCAATAATTCACTCTATCGGCAGATTTCAACGCTTTGCATCTACACAAAGCTAACAGGACGAATAATACAAGATGACTCTATTTTTCATAAAGCATAACAGTTGAAGCCATTAAGCTAATAATAAAGCCCCATCATTAACATCTTTTGGTGTGATAATAATTTCGATTCTCAAAATAAAACGTTAATTTTGAAGGTTGAAAGATACATTTTGCAAATTTATTCATGCATATAATTAAATAACGAAGAAAAATGATTAAAAGCGCTTTACAAATTGCTAGAGCCAGCTATGTTCCCAAAAAACCAGCTGTGTTAGAAAATAGTGTAACCATACAAGAAGGAGAGTCAACAACCGCAGTTGCCGATTTCGAAGAGTTAGAAAAACTTTTCCCTAAAACTTATGGCAGACCCATTCTTAAGTTTGTTGCATCTGACAAAGAAGTATCTCTACCTGCAACAAATGTTGGGGTTATACTTTCAGGTGGACAAGCTCCAGGTGGTCACAATGTGATAGCTGGAATTTTTGATGGCATCAAACGTATAAACAAAGAGAGTAAATTATTCGGTTTTATATTAGG
>CAZXGV010000072.1:0-10824 GCA_964640575.1 uncultured Dysgonomonadaceae bacterium | reverse complement strand
AAGCAGTGAAGCATAAATGGGGTGTTGTTTCAATATAGTTGCATTGCCCACCATAAAGAGCTGTTTGCGTGCACGGGTGAGTGCCACATTTAGCTTTCTATCCACAGTGCCATCGTGATTGAGGTTGCACAAAAAATCTAACTGATACGCCTTGTTGACACAAAAGGAGAGCAAGATAATGTCTCGCTGACTACCTTGGTATCGTTCCACAGTATCCACACTTATTTGGTCGTGCTCTGGAATGTTGAAGAGTGCCAACTGTTGTTTGATAAGGGCAATTTGATTGCGATAAGGGGCAATAATTCCTATCTGTGATGCTGTGATGGCGACGTTGCTATGAGCATATACCTTTAGGATGGATTGCACCAAAGTGGCAATAGTAGTTGCCTCGTTGTGGTTTATTTTGTTGGAAGGGTTCTTCTCTTGTAGGTTTTCGGTAGAAAAAAAGAGCATCCTGTTGTGGGCAATCCAATTGTCCATCTCTCCACCACCATCATGAGTGAGTGTAAGTGGTTTGCTTTGCCAATCTTGTATAGGGAATAGCTTCTCCTCATAAAAAAACTTAGAGGGGAAGGCAGAGATATCTGTGTGCATTCGTCCTTGGTGAATGAGTTGTGAGTAGGCATGCTGCCACTGGTTCTTTTTGCAAGTTTGCAATAGGCGTTCAAAAAATGAGATGCGACAATCGTTTATCCCAATGTCTAAAAGCTCTTGCTCTTGCACTGACGAGCTAAACTCGTTTTGCAATACAATGGTGGCAAGTTGATTGTGGTCGCCAATCAAAATAAACTTCTCTACTTTAGAGAGCACACCCATCAATTGTGGTTCTAATATTTGTGATGCCTCGTCGATGATGGCTACATCAAAATTCTTGAGGTTGAGCAACTCCTGTTTGCCATTGATGGAGGAGAGGGTGGAGATGAAGATGCGTGTATCTGCTAACTCTTTCAACAGGGATGCTCTATTGACTGCCTTCTCTGCAATGTGTTGAAGCAGTCGGTGCTTGTAGGGCTCCTCACACGACAATTCTGTGCCGACACGTATAAACTTGTTGCACTCTCCCTCTTTGCATCCAAAGGCTGCATTTACAGCCTCACACAGTTCATTGACAGCCCGATTGGTGTAAGCCAACACCAATATATTTTTGGAGGGGTCGGCATAGTAGTTTTCTATCAGGCGACGTGCAAACACTGAGGTTTTTCCTGTACCAGGAGGTCCAACAATCAAGAAATAGTCTTCGGCAGCCATTGCTTTGTCAATCACTTGGTTTGTGTAGTGAGTTGACTTATCGAAATGGACTTCTTTGGCAGTGGGTGGTGTGATACCCAGCAGAAGGCTTCTCTTCTCTCGCGATGCATTCAGGAATAAGAAAAGACTTTTATACATGCTGTTGTACGACGAGTCCATTGTGTCGTGCTCTATTGCCCAATAGGTGTTGTTGGCAAAGTGTGTTTTGTTGCGTTGTTTGTAGCGAAAACGCACTTCTACCTCATCCGCATTGATGGTGGAAATAACTCCTTTCAAAATCTGATTGTTCAATACACTATCCTTGTCACTATTGCGAGGATAGACAATGCAGATATCGCCTTCGCGAAAGTTGACCAAGTCATTCTGTTGCGTGGTGCGGCTGAAGACTATCTTCATGTCGTTGCCACTGTCATCAATGGAAGCAATGGTGAGGTCATACAATAGGTCCAACGCTTCGGCTCGTTCCCAAAACTCACTACTCCAAAGGGCAGCTACACCAACGGGTGACTCGTGGGCTATGTCTCCAATTTTTTGCAGATACAACTCTTTGGAAATGAATTGAACAAATCGATAGAAATAAACCCTCTCAACGGGAGTACACTGGATAAGGGTATCTTCTATTTTGCTTATTTTATTGACGAAAAAATCAGGAGTTCTCTTTTTCGGGTCTATTGCTGTGCGCAGACTCCTAAAAAGAGATTGAACATCCTCTACCCCACCTTGGCTTATTGCAAATTCAGTGTAAACAATCAGGTTGCGAAGATTGAGAATCTCTTTTTCAAGGTTTTGATAAATAGCAGCAAATCGTAAGTTTTGACCGGGATGAACACCCACTGAATAGAGTATAGCTGCATCAATGTTGCGCGATGTTTGATTGTACACACTCTCAATCATCAACCTATACACGGCTGTTTGCACTTCGTGGCTCAAATTTATTTTCCCCACATTATCATGAGGCCAAGGCAGTTTGCCCGATTTCAACTCCACTATTTTGTAGGGAGTCGTTCCATAACCTGTTTGCAAGAGGTCTAATCGTCCTTGGAAACCATATTTTTCGCTAAAGAAAGAGGGTTCCAATGTGCTCTGCTTGGGGTTGATGTGTTGTTGGGGAAAGTCTTTTGTTATGACTCGTTTGATGTTCTCAAACTGTTTTCTTGCCCGCTCCATAAAGTCAAAAAAGTCCTTATCAGATTGTATATCCTCGCAAGTAGCATACTCAAAAGGAGACTGCTTGAAGGATTGGAGAAAAACTTTGTTGAAGTCCAACGCTTCGGGATTGTCTGCAAAAATCAACTCATCCAAGAAGTAGTTTGCCAAATTTCCTAACAGAAGGTAGTGTCTGTTCTCCATCAACTCAAACTTGTTCATAAAGTAGTTGAGGTGCGAGATACTAAAATCGTTGAAGCACATTGCAATGGCTGAAGCATCAATCAGGTAGTCAGGCTCTAGGACAATGCTTTTGGGCACAATGCACCCATCATCGTCGATGGTATTGTCGATCAGGTTGAGCTGTGCACCCTCCTGAAACAGTGAAACAGAGGGGGTGAATGCAACATTGTCGGGACTTACATTGTAGCGCACTGCGACTTGCTTGCCAGGACTCCTCTCAACTGCACATTGCATTGTACAGTTTTCTCTATCCATCGAGAGTATTTGAACACGAAGGGTGTCTTCAATTACGGTTTTCGCATCGCTGTATTGTGTAGCCTCTTTCTCTGAAAGTTTAGTTGCCTCTTTTGATTCAACTTTAGCCTCTATTCCCTTGTCAGCAATGATTTCGCCCGAGAGGTAGCTACATAGTGTTAACACAGCCTGTTCCGCTTGGTTGAATGTTTTTTGATTGACATGGGTGTCGCTTTTTGTTTGCTCCCTCACTTTTACACGAAAGTTTTGCAGTTCCCACTCGGTTCTTTTGGGTAAATTGTGTTTTTGAGCAATAAATACGATTCTAGAAAACAGGGTTGAGAATTGCATGGCTTCATTTTGTGTAGCCTCTTTGCAAAGCCTTTCTAACAATTGTTTCAGTGCTGTTGCTTTATCTGCAAGTTCTTTGTCACTGTCTCTTATACTCCGAATCTCTTCGCGATAGTTATTGGTGTGTATCATGGTTATTGTGGGTTCAATATTAGAGGCTTAGTAGTTTGGGGAGAAAAATAATGAGTCCGCCTATTAGTGCTGTTATTGCAGCGAATAGCACAGCAGCTGCACTCAAATCCTTCGTTTTTTTAATGCTTCCTTCAATCTTATTATTGCACGCAAAGTCAGCCAATTGCTCTATTGCAGAGTTTATAGCCTCCATTGCAAACACCAAACCTATGAGGATGCACAATATTACCCACTCTATCGACGAAATACGTAGAAAACAACCTAAAAGAATAGCCGCAATGGCAAATATCACTTGTAGTTGCGCATTGCGTTCTTCTTTTAGTAATATATAAATGCCATTGAACGCATACTTGAAGGATCTGGCTCTTCCTTTTATATAATTGATGACTGGTTTTTTCATGACTGAATAATAAGTTGTTTAGCAATTAAAGAAACGTTAGCCCTTACTTAGTGTTAGTTCAAATACATAATCATCCATCACAAAGCCATTGCCAATATCGATGACCTCCTCTTTTGCTAAAAAGAAGTGGTGTTTCCTGTAAAAGTTGATGGCTTTGTCGTTATATTTATTCACATTTAGAAATAGGGCATTGTTGTTTGCCTTCAGTGCTTGTTGTGTCGCATAGTCTATCAAGGCTTTCCCAATGCCATGTCGCTGATGTTCGGGCGATATGTAGAGCTTATGAATTTTAGTTTTATCCGATTGATTGTGATTTATTTCGCAGGACATATATCCCACATTTTCATTGTTTTTACGAGCAATGGCATAGTGATGTCCCTCATTCATCTGTTGGTCTAAGGACTCGTTGCTATACATCATCTCCATCATATAGGCTATCTGCTGGGCAGATAAAATGGACTCGAAAGCGGGAGACCATGAATGTTCTGCAAGTTTTTTTATCGTCGGAATATCGTGCTTATTTGCTGCTATTATCTCAATCATAACTCATTAAACTAAATGCTGATTCAAATGTACAAAAAATGTTTTATTTAATAAAACACTATCCGTTTATGCGTCTCTCTTTAAATCATTTTCTATCTTTGTAGAAACGAATAAACCTTATTTAAAACTACTTGCCTCCATGTCATCAAAATGCCCCTTGTGTGGAAAAAGCAAAACAGAAAAGAGCTTGTTTTGTCCCGATTGTACCGAAAAACTAAACAGCGAGTACGAGGTGGATGTTCCTGCATCTAAAAAATCGGACATTGAAGCTGAAGAAAAGATAGAGCCTCAGAGTGAAAAGGACTTGGAAGATAACTTAGAGTCCAAGAGCGAGGAGGAATTAGAAGATAATTTAGAGCCCAAGAGCGAAGAGAGCGAAACGGAGACGCCTCAACCAAAGAGAGAAGAGCCAGCAAGGGTGATTCCAACAACCAGCTACAACAAAAGGGCTTGGAAAAGAAAAAAGGAAGACGAGCGGTCAGATTCTGAAAAGTCTTATTATGAACTGGCGCAAGAGAAGAAGACAAATAAGGTTGCGGTAATAATGGTTTCTCTTTTTGTGTTGACTTTGGCAGCTATTGCTTTTTTCTATCTATACAACAAGCAGGTGAAAAGCGACAATTTGGAACGTGCTGAATGGGAGCTTGCTCAACGGGATAACACAATAGATGGATATCTTGGGTATATGGAAGAATATCCACAAGGCACTTATATGAGTGAAGCATACTCAAGGATGATGACACTCAAGGCTGAAGAGACTGAAGCATGGGAAAACTTGATGACTTCTGAAAACAGAATTGAATTTGCCGATTTTTTAGAAAAATATCCAGAAAGTCCTTACGAACGCAAAGTAAAAAGCCGCTTAGACTCTCTGATGTGGGAGTCATCTCTGAAAGAGAACTCTGTGCAAGCCTATTCCGACTATATCAACATGTCGAATTTGGGCGAAATAACGGGTGACTATATTGGTGAAGCACAAAAGCGACAAAAGATATTAACTCAATCCACACCCACTAATGAGCAGGAAATGGGAACTATTCAAGCAACAGTGGGTGGTTTTTTCACAGCATTGTCCAATGTTTCCACTACCGAACTAAGCGAGTATTTAGCTCCTGTAATTGTTAGATTCCACAAAACCACCAATATACCCAGAGAGGAGATGATAGGTCAACTGTTGCTACTTGCAGCAAAAGCAGATGCAAAATCTCTTCGCATCGACCCCGAAACAGAGAACCTGAACTATGAGAGGATGGGGAATGATACTTACAATGTGAATGTTCCTATTCAAAAAATATTGGAAGGGAATAATGGTGAGGTAAATCAAATAAGAGGTTATATTGCTCATCTGAAACTGGATGCAGACTTCAAAATATTTTCTATACATGAGACTAAACCATATTCTACCGCACCGTAACAAAAACGCTGATACGAACAAATTACAAAAGGAACTGTTTTTTACTAATACTATATGGCATTTGAATTAACTTCGCAATATAAACCTACTGGAGATCAACCTCAAGCAATAAAAGCATTGATGGAGGGATTGAAAGACAGTGTGCCCTATCAGACATTGCTGGGGGTTACAGGGTCGGGAAAAACATTTACCATTGCCAATGTAATACAACAAATAGATAAGCCCACCTTGGTGTTGAGCCACAACAAAACATTGGCTGCCCAACTTTACAGTGAGTTCAAGAGTTTTTTTCCCAACAATGCAGTTGAATACTATGTTTCCTACTACGATTACTACCAACCCGAGGCATATCTGCCAGGGCGCGACCTCTACATAGAAAAAGACCTCTCCATCAACCAAGAGATTGAAAAACTGCGTTTAGCAGCCACCTCTTCACTCCTTTCGGGACGAAAAGATGTGATTGTTGTTTCATCCGTTTCTTGTATCTATGGAATAGGTAATCCTGAGGATTTCAAAGAGACAATTATAGAGGTGAAGGTTGGAAAAAAATTAGAACGAGACATCTTTTTGAGGAGTTTGGTAGATAGCTTGTACTCGAGAAATGAGATAGAGTTTAGTCGTGGCAACTTTCGTGTGAAGGGCGATACAGTAGATGTGTATTTAGCGTATCACGATCATATTATACGAACCATCTTTTGGGGCGACGAAATAGAGAGTGTCGAAAGTGTAGACCCTCTCACTGGCATTACAATTGAGCGATTGGACTCGTATCGTATTTTCCCTGCCAATCTTTTTGTTACCACAAAAGAACGTATTTTTAGAGCTGTAGATGAAATCCAGATAGATTTGGGGAAACAGGTAGAGTTTTTCAAATCGATTGGGAAACCACTCGAAGCCAAAAGGCTCTACGAGCGAGTAACCTTTGATGTGGAGATGATAAAAGAGATTGGTTACTGTTCGGGAATTGAAAACTATTCGCGCTATTTTGATGGCAGAGAACCAGGAACACGTCCTTTTTGCCTGTTAGATTTCTTCCCCGATGATTATCTCACGGTGATTGATGAGAGCCACGTAACCATTCCTCAAATAAGGGCAATGTATGGTGGCGACCGTTCGAGGAAACTGAATTTAGTAGAGTATGGATTCCGTTTGCCTGCGGCAATAGACAACCGCCCTCTTAAATTTGAGGAGTTTGAAGCGATTACACCCGAAATAATATTTGTGAGTGCAACTCCTGCCGATTACGAGTTGGAAAAATCGGAAGGAATAGTAGTAGATCAATTGATACGACCCACTGGTCTGCTCGATCCTCCCATTGATATACGCCCCAGCCTTAATCAGATTGATGATTTGATGGAAGAGATTCAGCAACGTGTTGAAAGGGATGAACGTGTTTTAGTAACAACCCTCACCAAACGAATGGCTGAAGAGTTGACCGATTACTTGGCTGAAAATGGTGTGCGCTGCACTTATATTCATTCTGATGTGGAGACATTGGACCGTGTGAAAATTATGGATGATTTGCGCAATGGATTGTACGATGTGCTGATTGGGGTAAATCTATTACGTGAAGGATTGGATTTACCCGAAGTTTCCTTAGTCGCCATTCTTGATGCCGACAAAGAGGGCTTCTTGCGTTCTCATCGCTCTCTAACACAAACAGTAGGTCGTGCAGCACGTAATGTGAATGGACGCGCTATTTTTTATGCCGACCGCACTACCGAAAGTATGAGAAAAACCATAGAGGAGACTGAAAGGCGAAGAGAGAAACAGATTGAATACAACACCAAACATGGCATTACACCCACACAGATTAGTAAATTGAAGACTGCTTCATCTTTAGGTCAGTTTGCTAAAACTGCAGAACCCGATGCTTATATCGAGCCCGATTTCTTTGCCAATGTTGCCGAACCTGTTGAAAGTGAAGTTTATGGCGATAGCAAAGAGGATTTGAAGAGACTAATTGAGAAGACACGCAAGTCGATGAATGAGGCAGCTAAAAAATTAGAGTTTTTGGTGGCTGCACAACTGCGTGACCAGTTGATAATGCTTGAAGATAAGTTGGCAAAGAAAAAGTAAACTATCTATCTTCTCAAAACAGAAAAATCAAACGATGAAACAGTTTTTAAAAAGTAAAGGAGTCACTCTCTCTCCCAAGGCTTATTTTGTAGATGCCTTAAGCTATATGGCTCTTGGGCTTTTCTCCTCTCTACTAATTGGATTAATTATAAAAACAATAGGGCAACAGTTGCATATACCCTCTTTTGTTGAGATGGGGCAATTTGCCATGGACTCCAAAATTGTGGGAGCCGCAATAGGTGTAGCAGTAGCTTACAGTTTAAAAGCACCTCCTTTGGTTTTGTTTTCAGCTGTTTTTGCTGGAGCATTCGGAGGCTCACTTGGTGGTCCTGTTGGAAGCTATGTGGCTGCTCTGCTTGCCACAGAATTTGGGAAACTGGTATATAAAGTCACAAAAGTTGATATTATTGTAGTTCCATTAACTGTAGTATTGATGGGCTACTATGTAGGTACTTTTGTGGGAATTCCCATTAATAATTTTATGATATCGCTTGGCTCATTGGTCAATTGGGCAACAGAGCAACACCCTTTTGTTATGTCTATTTTGGTAGCCACTATTATGGGATTGTCCCTCACAGCGCCCATCTCCAGTGCTGCAATTGCTTTTATGCTCGGGTTAGATGGATTAGCTGCTGGTGCTGCAGTGATTGGTTGTTCTGCACAAATGATAGGGTTTGCAACTATCAGTTATCGGGAAAATGGAATCAGTGGATTAATAGCTCAAGGATTGGGTACTTCTATGTTGCAAATAGGAAATATTGTGAAGAACCCACTTATCCTTATTCCTCCTACTCTGGCAGGAGTATTTACAGCACCCATTGCTGTTGGTATATTTAGGATGACTAATAATGAAGCTGGTGCTGGAATGGGTACAAGTGGCTTGGTTGGACAGTTTATGGCATTAGAAACAATGGGTTTCTCTATAAATACACTACTGATGGTTTTTGTTTTTCACATACTAACCCCGGCAATAATAAGCCTGTTGTGCTTCTATTTTATGCAACAAAAAGGTTGGATTAAAACAGGAGACTTATTACTTAATTATGAATAGTGAAACTCCCTATTTTTATTAAAAAAAATAGTAACTTTGTGAGGAAGAAGACAAAGCAGGGGTAGCGTTCATGTATTATGGAGGAGTTTTACTTAAAAAATGTATAGTCGAAGTCTTCACCTAAATCATATTAGAGACTTGTTCTCAACTATCTACTTTTTTCAACTATGACAATCAGAATCAATTAATAATTAAATCGATATTCTATGAAATCAGACATTCAAATTGCAAAAGAGACCAAACTAATAAAAGCCAAAGAGGTTGGCGAACGTCTTGGCATGAATCGTGATAAAATACAAAGCTTTGGACGTCACATGTCTAAAGTTCCATTAAGCTTGATGAGAAAGGATCACATAGATAAAAGTAACCTTATCTTAGTGACAGCTATCACTCCCACCAAAGCAGGAGTAGGTAAGACGACAGTATCTATTGGCTTGGCATTAGGACTCAATAAGATTGGGAAAAATGCTATTGTTACGCTACGCGAACCTTCTTTAGGACCCGTATTTGGCATGAAAGGTGGAGCGGCTGGCGGAGGATACTCTCAAGTATTGCCCATGGAGAACATCAACTTGCACTTTACAGGCGATTTCCATGCTATTACATCTGCACACAACACAATCTCGGCAATGTTAGATAACTACATGATGCGCAACCAAGGGTGTGAGAAAAGAATAAAAACAGTGTTGTGGAAACGTGTTCTCGATGTGAGCGACCGTAGTTTGCGCTATATTATCACAGGGTTAGGTCCTGGCAATGGTGTTCCTTCAGAAGCTGGTTTTGATATTACTGCTGCTTCAGAGTTGATGGCTATACTGTGCCTTGCAGAAGATGAAGCTGATCTTCGACGTAGAATTGAGAATATTTTGCTTGGATATACTCATGAGGATGAACCCTTTACAGTGAAGGATTTGGGCATTGCAGGAGCTATCACCGTGTTGATGAAAGATGCCATCAATCCTAACTTGGTGCAAACTACCGAAAACACGCCCGCCTTTGTGCATGGTGGACCCTTTGCTAACATTGCTCATGGTTGCAACTCTGTGTTGGCTACCAAAATGAGTATGAGTTATGGTGACTACGTGATTACTGAAGCTGGATTTGGTGCTGACCTTGGTGCTGAGAAGTTCTTCAACATCAAATGTAGAGCAAGTGGATTGTCTCCTAAACTGACAGTTATTGTTGCCACTGCACAAGGATTGAAGATGCATGGTGGAGTTCCAGAAAAAGAGATAAAGGAAGTAAATATAGAAGGCTTGACAAGAGGTCTTGACAACTTGAAGAAACATTTAGACAATTTGGCTTCGTTTGGTCAAACAGTGTTGGTAGCCTTCAACAAGTATGCTACAGATACGGATGAGGAGATAGCTGTTGTAAGAGATTTTTGCAAAGAAAACAAAGTCTATTTCGAAGTGAACGAAGCCTTTGCAAAAGGTGGTGAGGGTGCTATTGATTTGGCAAATACTGTAGTGGAAGCTATAGAAAAGTCACCATCACAGCCACTTAAATTCACCTACAACGATGAAGATTCGATAGAAGAAAAAGTGAGGAAGGTGGCAGTCAATACTTATGGAGCACGCGATGTAGTATTTAATGAGAAAGCATTGAAAAAACTGAAGAGAATTCATGGAACAGATTTGGAGAGATTCCCTATTTGTATTGCCAAAACTCAATATTCATTCTCTGCCGATCCAAAAGCTTATGGAGTAGCCAAAGATTTCCGTTTCAAGATAAACGATATTGTCATCAATCAAGGAGCTGAGTTTATTGTAGCTATTGCAGGCGAAATGATGAGAATGCCAGGCTTGCCAGCAAGTCCACAAGCTCTTTGGATTGATGTGAAGGATGGGGAGGTTTATGGATTGAGTTAATTGACAATTGACAGTTGACAATTGACAATGTGGTGGATGAATTTAGCGAACAACATTCAGCTACATAGTACTACTACTTCACTGTTCACTGATTACTGATTACTGATTACTG